>JBPBQS010000184.1:0-6698 GCA_050920955.1 Janthinobacterium lividum
GCGAGCTGATGGTCACCGCGCTGTCGTGCGGCGTGCAGCCCAAGTACAACGCGTTCATCAACCGCTACCACGCCGACCTCGGCGTGCAGGAGAAGGCGCTCAACGCCTACTTCTCGCGCTCGTACGGACGCGCGGCGCAGAAGGCGCACGACGACTACGTCACGCAGCTCGCCAACGAGCAGAGCAGCGACGGGCTCAAGGCCGGCACCGCGTTCTGCGCGCGCAACGTCGGGATGTTCGACGAGGTCCAGGCGCTGCACGGGGCGTCGGAGATGTCGAGCTACGTCGCGGGCAAGGACATCATCCAGCCGGTCTCGCTCGAGGACTGCGGCTCGGCCGGGGAGCCGGCCGGCAAGGCCAGCGTCCGCGAGGTCAAGGCCACGCGCAGGGTCGTCTCGCACCACAAGAAGTAGGGCGGCGCCTGCGGGGCCGGGAAAAGGGTGCCTTCGGGCGCCCTTTTTTGTGCGTGGCGGAGGAAGGTTGAGGCTCTGCCTCAAACTCCGCCAAGGGAAGCCCCTTGGATGGCTTTACTTGAGTAAGGCCGGTTCAGGGCGGCTCGCCCTGGCGGATTCGGGCGTAGCTGGCCAGAGGTTCCGACGACCCTCTCGGGTCGTTGGAAGGCCAGCGGAGGGAGAGCCCGACCTTGCCTGCTCAGTGCAGGATGATCTCGACGCGGCGGTTCTGCGGCTCGCGGACGCCCTGGGCGGTGGGGACGAGCGGGCTGGCCTCGCCGTAGCCGTGGATGGCGATCTCGTTCTTGGCGACGCCGTCGTGGATCAGCTCGGCCTCCACGCTCTGGGCGCGGCGCATCGACAGGCGCTGGTTGTACTCGGCGGTGCCGGACAGGTCGGTGTAGCCGTTGACCTCGATGCGCGAGGTCTGCACGCGCGTCGACGCCTGCGCGGCCTCGGCGATGATCTGGCGAGCGCGGGTGGTCAGGTCGGCGCGGTCCCAGTCGAAGAACACCAGGTAGGTGCGCGCGGCGGCCGGGAGCGCCGGGCGGGAGGCGGCGGGGGCGGGCGGGGCGGCGGGCGCGGGCGGGTTGAACTCGTAGCGCAGGCCGACGAGGAAGCTGTGGTTGTAGTCCGACGTGATGTCGACGTTGCCGCGGGCCACGCCAGGGGCGCGGCGGCCGAAGGCGCCCTCGGAGCCGGAAGAGCCGGCGTTGAACTGTTCCGGGCCGAGCACGCTCATGAAGCGGTACTCGGCGGTCAGCGACAGGCCGGGCACGTAGGCCACGGGGAAGGCGGTGCCGAAGATGCCCTGGTAGGCGAAGTTGCCGTAGGTGCCGCTGGCGGTCTGGGCGAAGTCGGCGTTGGTGGCGACGGACTGCACGTGGTCCCAGCGGGTCCAGCTGTAGCCGGCGCCGGCGCCGAAGTACGGGTAGATCCAGTTGAAGCCGATGTCCATGTCGAACAGGGCGTTGACCATGGCGCCGTAGTTCTGCTGCTCGCCGCCGGCGCGCGTCGGGTAGGGCGTGCCGAGGAAATGCTGGACGCCGTTGTAGCGCCAGGAGCCCTCGGCCTCGAGGCGCAGGCCGTTGCCGAAGCCGTAGCCGACGCTGCCGAGTGCCGTGGCACCGACGTCGAAGCGCTCCTTGCCGCCGGGGAAGGAGGGGGACAGGCGCACGGTCTCGTCCTGCAGCAGGTTCACGCCGCCGCCTGCGCCGACGTAGAGGCCGCTCACCGGCTGCGCGGAGGCGGTGCCGGCGAGCGCCAGCGGCGCGGCCAGGAAGGTTGCAGACACCAGCGCGACGCGCAGCCTCATCGAAGTCTCTCCCGTGAACAGCCCGGCCGGTCAGGCCTCAGCCACCCTGCGGTAACGTGGCCCGCGCCTTTGTGCCACAGCACGACAGGGGGATTGCCAGGTTTTCGGGGGCTTGTGGCCGCGACGCCACAAGGCGGACAGCACAAGGGCGCCTTGCGGCGCCCTTGCGGTCTCGTGGCGGGTCCTGTCGCCGGCGGGACGGGCCCGCCGGCGGTGGGCGGGATGGCCGCCGGCGGTGGGCGGGATCAGTGCAGGATGATCTCGACGCGGCGGTTCTGCGGCTCGCGCACGCCCTGCGCGGTGGGGACGAGGGGGTTGGTCTCGCCGAAGCCGTGGATGCCGATCTCGGACTTCGGCACGCCGTCGCGGACCAGCTCGGCCTGCACGCTCTCGGCGCGGCGGACGGAGAGGCGCTGGTTGTAGGCGGGGGTGCCGGAGAGGTCGGTGTAGCCGTTGACCTCGATGCGCGTGGTGTGGACGCGCGTCGACGCCTGCGCCGCCTCGGAGATGATCTGGCGGGCGCGCGTGGTCAGGTCGGCGCGGTCCCAGTCGAAGAACACCAGGTAGGTGCGCGCGGGCGCGACCGGCGGGGTGGCGATCGGCGCGGGGGCGGGCGGCGGCGGCGGGGGCGCGTTGTTGAAGGCGTAGCGCAGGCCGATCAGGCCGGCGTGGTTGTAGGTGCCGTCCTCGCGCAGCTTGATGCGGTGCTCGACGCCGCGCTCGAAGTACTGGCCCTCGAAGCTGGTCGGGCCGGGGATCGTGGTGAAGCGGTATTCCGCGGTCAGCGCCAGGCCGGGGACGGCGGAGATGTTGTAGGCGAGGCCCGCCATGCCCTGGGCCGCGAGGTTGCCGGCGCTGCCGGTGGAGCGGGCGTAGAACGCGGTGTTGGTGCCGCCGTAGAAGCGGGCGTTGTTGAACTTCGCGCGCTCGTAGCCGACGCCGGCGCCGAGGTAGGGCGACAGGCCGGTGACGCCGAACGGGGTCAGGTCGAAGTCGTACAGCACGTTGAGGAAGCCGCCGTACTGCTGCTTCTCGCCGCCGGCGCTGTAGCTGCCGACGTGGTCGAGCTTGTTGGAGCGCCAGTCGCCCTGGACCTCGGCGCGCAGGCCGTTGCCGAAGCCGTAGCCGACGGAGCCGCTGGCCACCGGGCCGGCGTCGGTGCCGACCGAGCCGCCGATGGCGCGGCCGGCGCGGCCGGTGCCGGGGGTGCGGCTCAGCGACTGCACCGGGAAGGAGGAGCGGCCGAGGTCCTGGTCCTGCAGCACGCTGCCGCCGGCGGCGGCGCCGACGTAGAGGCCGTCGACCGGCTGGGCCAGGGCGGCCGCGGGGGCCGCCAGCGGGGCGGCCAGGATGCTCGCCGCCAGAAGCGCGTTGCGGAGGGTCATCGTTCAGTCTCCTCGTGGGCGATGTCCGCGACGAACGCGGCAGGGTGGGCGGTGTCCGCGACGGGCGCGGCGGCGGTGCCAGCCGCTGCGCCGGTCACTCGTTGCAACGGAATATGACCCATCCCGCAGCGCAGCGGGAGGCGTCCGTCTCGGTTTGCCAACGTCCGTGGCGGATCTGCAACAGGTGGCGCGCAGTTCCGCCACAGTCCCGTCACGAAGCGGCGGGAGTCAGACGATGCGCGCCTCGAACGGCGGCACCAGGTCGGGGGCGTCGAACTCCACGACCCACAGGTCGGGGTCGCGCGCCACCTGACGGGCGACGTAGGAATCCGCGGATTCCTGGTCGACCGGCGTGTCGCCGGTGCCGCGCATCCAGCCGCGCGCGCCGTCGGGCAGGCGCAGGGGGGCGAGCACGCACAGCCCTGCCCTGCCCCGCAGCACGGCCAGCACGCCGCCTGCGTCCTCGTCGCCGTGGCGCAACACCGCGCCCGGATTCCCGTCCCGTCCGGCCAGGCGCAGCGCCGCGCGCACCCAGAGTCCGGCCTTCAGCCTCGGCTCGTCCATCGTCGCGATCCCCCTGGCCGCTCCGGCCCGGCGTCGGGCATGGCGGGCGGGCGGCGATGTTGCAACGCCCCGGCAGGCCGCGCATCCTCGCGGTCCCGGGCCGGGTCGCGCCGCGTTCACCAACGCGTAAGCCGCGCGTGCGATGGTGCCGGACGGAACAGCTGGACGGACCGATGGACCTAGCAACGCCCGACGCGACCGAGCCCCTGCCGCCGGCGGGCGGGCCTCCCGACGGGCACGGCGAGGCGGATCGCCGCGCGCCGCCCGACCCGGTGCTGGAGCTGCGGCGGCGCATCGTCGAGCACCTCACCTACCAGGTCGGCAAGGACCCGCAGACGGCGAGCGACCGCGACTGGTTCGTGGCGATCGCGCTCGCCACGCGCGACGGCGTGGTCGACGGCTGGATCGCGTGCAACCGCGAGGCGGTGCGCACCGGGGTCAAGCGCGTCTACTACCTGTCGCTCGAGTTCCTGGTCGGGCGGCTGCTGTTCGACGCGCTCGGCAACCTGGGCATCCTGGCGACGGCGCGCGCGGCGCTGGCCGGGCTCGGCGTCGATCTCGACCGGGTGAGGCTGCAGGAGCCGGACGCGGGGCTCGGCAACGGCGGGCTCGGCAGGCTTGCGGCGTGCTTCATGGAGAGCATGGCGACGCTGCGCATCGCGGCCTACGGCTACGGCATTCGCTACGAGCACGGGCTGTTCCGCCAGACCATCGAGGGCGGCGTGCAGCACGAGCTGCCCGACGACTGGCTGGCGTTCGGCAACCCGTGGGAGTTCGAGCGCGCGGAGGCGTCCTACGAGGTCGGCTTCGGCGGCCGGGTGGCGGCGGCGCGCGGCGACGGGCCGCAGGGCGCGCGCTACGCCTGGGAGCCGGCGGAGACGATCTCGGCGGTGGCGTACGACACGCCCGTGGTCGGCGGCGGCGGCGGCGTGGCCACGCTGCGGCTGTGGTCGGCGCGCGCCAAGGCGAAGCTGCGGCTGGAGGACTTCAACCGCGGCGACCACGTGGGCGCGCTGGCCGATCGCACGCGCATGGAGGCGATCTCGCGCGTGCTGTATCCGGGCGACGAGAGCGCGGCGGGGCAGGAGCTGCGGCTGCGCCAGGAGTTCTTCTTCGCGTCGGCCTCGCTGCAGGACCTGGTCGCGCGCCACCTGGCGCAGTTCGGCGACATCGCCTCGCTGCCGGAGAAGGTGGCGATCCAGCTCAACGACACGCACCCCGCGATCGCTGTCGCCGAGATGATGCGCATCCTGCTCGACGGGCACGGGATGGGCTGGGACGAGGCGTGGCGCATCACCGTGGCGTGCTTCAGCTACACCAACCACACGCTGCTGCCCGAGGCGCTGGAGATGTGGCCGGTGCCGCTGATGGAGCGGCTGCTGCCGCGCCACATGCAGATCATCTACCTGGTCAACGCGCGCCATCTCGACGGCCTGCGCGAGGCCGGGCGCGGCCAGGAAGGCTTCGTCGCGGCGATGTCGCTGATCGACGAGCAGCATGGGCGGCGCGTGCGCATGGGGCACCTCGCGTTCCTCGGCAGCCACAAGATCAACGGCGTCTCGGCGCTGCACACCGACCTGATGCGGCGCACGGTTTTCAACGACCTGCACTCGATCATGCCGGACCGCATCACCAACAAGACCAACGGCATCACCTTCCGGCGCTGGCTGCACTACGCCAACCCGGGGCTGACCGGGCTGCTGGTCGAGACGCTGGGCGAGCGCGTGCTGAAGGATCCCGAGGCGCTGCTCGGGCTGGAGGCGTTCGCCGAGGATGCGTCGTTCCAGGAGCGCTATGCGGCCGAGAGGCACGGCCGCAAGGCGGCGATGATGCGCACCGTCTCCGACCAGCTCGGCCTGTCGCTGAACCCGGACGCGATCTTCGACGTGCAGATCAAGCGGCTGCACGAATACAAGCGTCAGCTTCTCAACATCCTGCACACGATCGGGCTCTACGACTCGATCCGCTCGCGCTCCACGCACGACTGGGTGCCGCGGGTGAAGATCTTCGCGGGCAAGGCGGCGCCGGGCTACCACCAGGCCAAGCTGATCATCCGCCTCGCGCACGACGTGGCCGAGGTGGTCAACAACGACCCCACGGTGCGCGACCTGCTCAAGGTGGTGTTCCTGCCGAACTACAGCGTCAGCCTCGCCGAGACGATCATTCCGGCGGCCGACCTGAGCGAGCAGATCTCGACCGCGGGCATGGAGGCGTCGGGCACCGGCAACATGAAGCTGGCGCTGAACGGGGCGCTCACCATCGGCACGCTCGACGGCGCCAACGTCGAGATCCGCGAGCGCGTGGGCGCGGACAACATCTTCATCTTCGGCATGACCGCGGCCGAGGTGCAGGCGCGCCAGGCCGGCGGCTACGACGCGCATGCCGCCGTCGCCGCCTCGCCGGCGCTGGCCGAGGTTCTGGAGGCGGTGCGCAACGGGGCGTTCTCGCCGCACGAGCCGCACCGCTACCGCGCGCTGGTCGACGGGCTGCTGGCCAACGACCGCTTCTTCGTCATGGCGGACTTCGACGCCTACTACGACTCGCACCGGCAGGTGGCGACCCGCTGGCAGGACAAGCGGGCCTGGTGGCGCTCGGCGATCCTCAACACGGCGCGCATCGGGTGGTTCTCGTCGGACCGCACCATCCGGGAGTACGCGGAGGAGATCTGGGACGTGCCGGTCGGCTGAGGCGCCGGCACGAAGGAAGGCCAGAGGCGCTGCCTCTGGACTCCGCCAAAGGCTCGCCTTTGGAAACCTCTTGTTGGAGAGGTGCTCAGCGTTTGGGGCGCAGGCCGGGCTTCGCGGCGGGGGGGAGGTCCTCCTCCAGGATCGTCAGGTGCACCGAGTAGGACACCTCGCCGTCGTCGGTGTCGCGGTGCAGCGTGCCGATGACCTCCTCGCCCACCGCGACCTCCACGGAGAGGCCGGCGCGCTTGGGCATGATCACCGTGAGGCGCTCGCTGCCGAGCAGGCCGCGCAGGTA
>JBPBQS010000069.1:0-6682 GCA_050920955.1 Janthinobacterium lividum
CCTGGCGCCAGCCCCGGCCCGTAGGGCCTGGCGCCAGCCCCGGCCCGTAGGGCCTGGCGCCAACCCCGGCCCGCAGGGCGCTAGCCCGCCTGTGTCTCCGCCTGCGTCAGCCACCCGTCGAGCGCCAGACGCATCGCGGCGGCCACCCGGACACGGTGCGACGCCTGGCGCAGGGCCTTCTCGTCCGCCACGTTCGACATGAATCCCATCTCGACCAGGACGCTCGGGATGTCGGCCGCCTTCAGAACCACGAAATGCGCATGGCGCGCCGGGTTGTCGAGCATCGGCAGCGCCCGGTCCAGCGACCCCACCAGCGCGTGCTGCAGGTGCGTCGACCCGGCCCGCGTCTCGCGCCGCACCAGGCTGCCCAGGATCTGCGCCACCTGCGGCGGCATGTCGCGGAACGCCGGGCCCGCGAATCGGTCGGCGGAGTTCTCCCGCACCGCCAGCGCTGCGCTCTGCGCGTCGGACGCCGTGTCGGCCAGGGTGTAGACGCTGGCGCCGCGCACCGAGGGGTCGGCGATCGCGTCGGCGTGCATCGACATGAACAGCGCCGCCCCCCTGGCCTGCGCCGCCGCCACGCGCTCCTCGAGCGGGATGAACACGTCGCTCCCCCGGGTCAGCGCCACCCGGCACCGGCCGTCCAGCTCGAGCTGCCGCTTCAGCTCGCCGGCCGCCGCGAACGCCACGTGCTTCTCGAAGGTGCCGGACACCCCGATCGCCCCGGGATCCTTGCCGCCGTGCCCCGGGTCCAGCATCAGCAGCGGCAGAACCCGACGTGCCCCCCGGGCGCCACGCCCCCCTGCCCTGCGGTCCGCGAGCACGGGGTCGCGTGAGGCTCCCGCCCGTCCATGCTCTGCCGCCTGCACGGCACCCGGCACGACCAGGAGCCCGGCGCCGCCCGCCAGCAGCCTCCGACGCGTGAGGAGCAGCCCTGCCATGCCATACCCCTTGCCACACGGGACTCCACCATACCCCGATCGGGTCCTCCCGAACATCTCCGTCGATCATGTCCCGCCGCGATGCACGGGGGAGACCGCCGAAAAAGCCCCTCCCGACCCAGGCACGACGCCATCCCCGGGCCGCCCCGGCAGCGCAGAGCCCGATCCGCGCCAGGTCGCCGCAGGGCTCGGCACGACGCCCACGAGACCCGCGAACCCTCCACCACCCGGGCTTGCGAAGGCGATGGGGTTGCGCCATTGTCGCGCTGCTTCTGCAACATGCAGGCCAGCCACCAGACTTGTGCCGTGACGAACAGCACAGGCGACCGGAGGGCCCCGGCATGTCGCGACCGGCATCGCGCGTTCACGCGCGGCACCCTTATCGCACCTGTTGCGTGCAGGAACCGGACGCACCCTGAGACCGCGCCGGCACCATGGCGGCGGACGACAGCGCGGCTCCCTCGCAGCGAGGCGCCGCCGGAACTGAAGACAAGGCTGCGGTGCCGCCGGGATGTCTCCGCGCACCCGATCCCATCCGGCTGCGGCGCGCAGGCGCCAGGCCGCCCTGACGGGGACTCCGCCCTCGCCCATGCGCATCACACGACAAACCGCATCGCACCGGGCCCTTCGCCCGAGCGCTGCCGTGTGCGCATCGGCCACGGTTCCGGCCCCGCACGCACCCACGACATCGAGCCAGCGCGGCGCCGCACTCCCACGGGATGCTGGCGCGCGGGCCCACCGGAGATCCACCCCTCATGACCAAACGAATGCTGATCGACGCAAGCCACGCGGAAGAGACCCGCGTGGTGGTCCTCGACGGTAGCACCCTCGAGGACTTCGACGTCGAGACCGCCTCCAAGCGACAGCTCAAGGGCAACATCTACCTCGCCAAGATCGTCCGCGTGGAGCCCAGCCTCCAGGCGGCCTTCGTCGAATACGGCGGCAACCGCCACGGCTTCCTGGCCTTCGGCGAGATCCACCCCGACTACTACCAGATCCCCGCCGCCGACCGGCAGCGCATCATCGCCATGCAGGAGGAGGAGGCCCGCGCCGAGACGGCCGCCGACGACGCCGCCGCGCAGGCCTCCGAGAGCGGCGGCCGCGGCGAGCGCCCGCCTTCCGCCCGCGCGAACGGGCCTGCCCCGCGAAACCACGACTCCCGCGACGCCGACCCGGCCGACGACGCCCCGCACGTCCTGTCCGCCCTGGCCGACGGCGAGGAGCAGCCCGCCGCGCAGGCGCTCTCCTCCGTCACGGACCAGCGCCACGGCGCCGCCGAGGACGGGTCGTCCTCCTCCACCGACCAGGATGCGCCCGCGGCCGGCGACGCGGACCCGTCCGAGCAGGCCGTCGCCCTGCTCCACGAACAGGCCGTCGGCCACCCCGCCGAGGCGGCGGAGGACGAGGGCGCCCATGCCCGCCCGTCCGCCTCGCAGGGCGAGCAGGCCTCCCGCGGCGGCCGGCCGGAGTCCCGCGAGGACCGCGGCGACGAGCGCCCGCAGCCGCGCTACCTGCGCCACTACAAGATCCAGGACGTCATCCGCCGCCGCCAGATCCTGCTGATCCAGGTGGTCAAGGAGGAGCGCGGCTCGAAGGGCGCGGCGCTCACCACCTTCATCTCGCTCGCCGGCCGCTTCTCCGTGCTGATGCCGAACTCGCCGCGCGGCGGCGGCGTGTCGCGCAAGATCACCTCGGCCGCCGACCGCCGCCGCCTCAAGGAGATCACCGCCGAGCTCGAGCTGCCCCGCGGCATGGGCATGATCATCCGCACCGCCGGCGCCGCCCGGCCCAAGCCGGAGATCATCCGCGACTGCGACTACCTGCTGCGCCTGTGGGACGACATCCGCGACACCACGATGCGCTCCATGGCGCCCGCGCTGATCCACGAGGAAGCCAGCCTCATCAAGCGCTCCATCCGCGACGTCTACTCGCGCGACGTGGACGACATCCTGGTCGACGGCGAGGAAGGCTGGAAGGCGGCGCGCGACTACATGCGCCTGCTGATGCCTGCCCACGCCCGCAAGGTGCAGCTCTGGCAGAACCCGTCGGGACAGCCGCTGTTCGCCAGCGAGCGGGTCGAGGCCCAGCTCGACGCCATGCTGTCGCCCACCGTGCAGCTCAAGTCCGGCGGCTACCTGGTCATCAACCAGACCGAGGCCCTGGTCGCGATCGACGTCAACTCCGGCCGCTCCACCAAGGAGCGCGGCATCGAGGAGACGGCGCTGCGCACCAACCTGGAGGCCGCCGACGAGATGGCCCGCCAGCTCCGGCTGCGCGACCTCGCCGGGCTGATCGTGATCGACTTCATCGACATGGAGTCGCGCCGCAACAACGCCGCCGTCGAGAAGCGCATCAAGGAGGCGCTGAAGGACGACCGCGCCCGCATCCAGCTCGGCTCCATCAGCGGCTTCGGCCTGTTCGAGATGAGCCGCCAGCGCCTGCGACCCTCGCTCGCCGAGACCAGCTTCGTCGCCTGCCCGCACTGCGACGGCACCGGCCACGTCCGCTCCACGGAGAACGCCAGCCTGCACGTGCTGCGCGCGGTCGAGGAGGCCGGCGCGAAGCACAGGGGCGACGAGATCCAGGTCCACGTCGCCTCGGCCACCGCGATCTACCTGCTCAACCACAAGCGCAGCCGCGTCGCCGAGATCGAGTCGCGCTACGAGATGCGCGTCTGCTTCGAGGCCGACGACAGCCTTCTCCCCGCGCAGACCCGCATCGCCCGCGTCCGCGCCCTGGCGCCCAACGAGCTTCCGCCCGCCCCCTCCGACCTGCGTGCGACCGGCCTGCTGTCCGCTGAGCCTGAAGCCGAGGAGCCGGACCTGTTCGAGGAGCCCGACATCGAGCAGGGCCGCGAGGAGCCCGCCGCCGTGGCGCCCGCCGCCTCCACCCGCCCTGCCGGCGACGACGAGGCCCCGGAAGGCGAGACCGCCGAGGAAGGCGAGGCCCGCCGCAAGCGCCGCCGCCGCCGCCGTGGCGGCCGGCGCAAGGACGGCACCGACACCACCCTGGCCGAGGGCGCCGAGGCCGCCGCGTCGCAGCCTGACGTGGAGCAGCCCGAGCTTCCCCCGCTGGACGGCATGGTCGCGGCCCCGGAAGACTCCGGCGTGTCCGTTGCCGTTGAGGAGGCGCCCGAGCCGTCACCCGTCGAGCCGGCTGCCGACCAGGCGGACGGCGAGCAGCCGCCGACCGACCCCGAGGCGGGCGAGGACTCCGACAAGCCCCGCCGTCGTGGCCGCCGTGGCGGCCGTCGTCGCCGTCGCGACGAGGACGAGCAGCCCGCCGCCCCCGTGGCCGTCGCGGCACCGGCGCCCTACGCCGGCCCGACCCCGGCCAATCCCTACGCCTCCAGCATGGACATCTTCGACGTGATGGAGCTGGCCGAGGAGCGGGAGGCGCAGCTCGCGCTCAGGCCCACTCCGTCGCCCGTGGCGGCGGACGTCGCCCGGCCCGTGCCTGTGCCTGCCGAGCCGGAGCTGTTCGACGAGCCCGCCGCGGACGAGTCCGTTGCCGCGTCGGACACGACCGCGCCCGGGATCGCCGCACCGACGGAGATGCCGGCCGAGCCCGTCCTCGACCTGCCGCTTCCCGAGCCGGCACCGTTGCCGTCTCCCGCCTCGGCCATCCCCACCGAGGCGGCGGTTGCGGACCTGCACGAGGCCGAGTCCGTGCGTCCGGCGGAAGCCGAGCAGCCGGCCGCCGAACCGCCGGCGGAAAAGCGGCGTGGCTGGTGGAAGCGCTGACCCCGGCGTGATCACCCGGCGCCTCCTGCAGGCGCTGGGACCCCGCGAGGGCCTGCCGAAAAGGCGGGCTCTCGCGGCTCCCCGAGAAACCCGAAGCTGCCGGGAGCCCCCGACCCAGGTCGAGGTTTCCAAAGGCGAGCCTTTGGCGGAGTTTGAGGCAGAGCCTCAACCTTGCTTCCCTACGCTGCCACCACGGTCTCCGGGCAAACCTCCGACGCGATGCGCCGCAGCACCCCCGCCAGCGCCTGGAACTCCGCTCCCCTGGGGTCGCTGCGCCGCCAGCCGAGGCCGATGGTGCGGCCGTATGCCTCGCCGGCGATCCGCCGGTAGCGCAGCAGCCCGCCGGTGTTGTCCACCGCCGCCAGCGCCGGCACCAGCGTGCAGCCTTCCCCCGCCGCGACCATGTACTTCAGCGTCTCCACGCTGGTGCCGTGCCGGTTGCGGCTGCCCGCCACCGCGCAGGCCGCCAGCGCGTGCTCGTGCAGGCAGTGCCCGTCCTCGATCAGCAGCCGCTCGCCCTCGCCCAGCTCGCTCCAGCCCGGCCCGCCGTCCTGCGCCGCCGGGTGCCCCGCCGGGCACGCCAGCACGAACGGCTCGACGAACAGCGCCTCACTCGACACCATGTCGCCGTGCAGCGGCAGCGCCACCAGCACCGCGTCCAGGTCCGTCGCCGTGAGCTGCGCCAGCAGCGTCTCCGTCCGCCCCTCGCTCAGCGTCAGCGCCACCTCCGGGTAGCTCTGCCGCAGCGCCGGCAGCACGCGCGGGAACAGGTACGGCCCGAGCGTCGCGATCGCCGCCAGCCGCAGCGCGCCGCCGAACACCGCCGAGCTGCGCCGCGCCAGGTCGTCCAGCACCCGCGCCTCCGCCAGCACCCGCCGCGCCTGGTCGATCAGCGTCTGCCCGCGCGGCGTCACCATCACGCGCCGCGTCGTCCGCTCGAACACACGCGCCCCGAACCAGTCCTCCAGCTTGCGCACCTGCGCCGACAGCGACGGCTGGCTCACCACGCAGCGCTCGGCGGCCCGGCGGAAGCTGCCAAGCTCGGCCACGGCGACCACGTACTCGAGGTCGCGCAACGACAGGCCGGCGATGCTCATGGCGAAAGCGAAGCAAGGCCGGGCTCTGCCCGGACCCGCCAAAGGCCCGAGGCCTTTGGAAACCGTCTGCCTAGAAAGCCCAGGCCCCGCGGTCTCACGCGAACCCCCGCAGCCGCTCCACCGCCTCCGCCACGTCCGCCTCCGCCCCGCAGTAGCTGAACCGCACGAACCGTCCGCCGCGCGTGCGGTCGAAGTCCACGCCGGGCGTCGCCGCCACGCCCGCCTCCTCCAGCATCCGCGCGCAGAACGCCACGCTGTCCCCCGTCCGCTCCGACACGTCGGCGTACAGGTAGAACGCCCCCTCCGCCGGGCTCAGCCGGCCGAACCCTGCCCCCGGCATCTCGCGCAGCAGCAGCGCCCGCGACCGCCGATACGCCGCCACGTTGGCGTCCAGCTCCGGCGCGCACCCGAGCGCCGCCTCCGCCGCCAGCTGCGACAGGTGCGGCGCGCTGATGAACAGGTTTTGCGCCAGGCACTCCACCGGTCGCACCAGCGCCTCGGGCAGCACCATCCACCCCACGCGCCACCCGGTCATGGAGAAATACTTGGAGAAGCTGTTGACCACGATCGCGCTCGGGCTGAACGCGGCCGCCGTCGCCACCGGCACGCCGTACTGGAGCCCGTGGTAGATCTCGTCCGACACCAGCCGCACGCCATGCGCGTGGCACCACTCGGCAATCGCGCGCAGCTCGTCGGGCCGCAGCATCGTGCCCGCCGGGTTGCCCGGGCTCGCCACGATCAGCCCGTCCGGCAGCCCGCCCGGCGCCCGGGCCAGGTCCTCCAGCATCGCCACCGTCGGCTGGAACCGCGTCTCCGCCCCGGCCTCCAGCACCACCGGCACCAGGCCCAGCGCCGTCAGGATGTTGACGTACGGCGGGTAGAACGGCGCCGCCAGCGCCAC
>JBPBQS010000185.1:0-6616 GCA_050920955.1 Janthinobacterium lividum
CGCATCTTGCCGCTGGTGTGGGCGAGAATGGTGTGTTCGTTGTCGAGCTTCACCTTGAACATGGCATTGGGCAGAAGCTCCATCACCATGCCGCTGAACTCGATCATGTCTTCTTTGGACATCAGCATCCTTGACAGCCAGGGAACAATCCGTTTCGGGCCGGAACATGATGACCCCGCCCCCCCCGGTCAAGCACGTTGCCCGCCGGGGCAGCCCCGCGCCCGATGACGCCGGTCCAGGGCGGCTCGCCCTGGCGGGTCCAGGGCAGAGCCCTGGCCTTTCTTTTTACTGCCCGAGCCTGAGCGCCACACTCCGCGCGTGCGCGCCCAGCCCCTCCGCGTCCGCGAGCGCCACCGCCGCCGGCCCGATGCGCGACAGCCCCGCCTGGTCCACGGCCACCCACGTCGTGCGCTTGAGGAAGTCGAACACCGACAGCCCCGAGGCGAAGCGCGCCGTGCGCCCGGTCGGCAGCACGTGGTTCGGCCCCGCCACGTAGTCCCCCAGCGCCTCCGGGCACCACCGCCCGAGGAACGCCGCGCCCGCGTGGCGTATGCGCGCGAACAGCGCGTCCGGGTCGTCGACCATGAGCTGCAGGTGCTCCGGCGCCAGCCGGTCGCACAGCGCCGCCGCCTCCGCCATGTCGCCCACCACGATCACCGCCCCGTGGTCGCGCCAGCTCGCCCCCGCGATCGCCGCCCGCGGCAGCGCCCGCAGCTCCGCCTCAACCGCCGCGATGACGGCGTCCGCGAATGCCGCGTCGTCGGTGATGAGGATCGACTGCGCCGACTCGTCGTGCTCCGCCTGCGCGAGCAGGTCCACGGCCACGTGGCGCGCGTCGTTCGCCCCGTCCGCGATAACCACGACCTCGGACGGCCCCGCGATGCCGTCGATCCCCACGCGCCCGAACACCTGGCGCTTGGCCTCCGCGACGTAGGCGTTGCCCGGCCCGACGATCCTGTCCACCGCCGCCACCGTCGCCGTCCCCCACGCGAGCGCCGCGACCGCCTGCGCCCCGCCGACGCGGTACACCTCGCCCACGCCCGCCCGCCGCGCCGCCGCCAGCACCAGCGGGTTCAGCACGCCGCCGGGGCAGGGCACGCACATCGCGATCCGCGCCACGCCCGCCACCCGCGCCGGGACCGCGTTCATCAGCACCGACGACGGGTACGCCGCCTTGCCCCCCGGCACGTACAGCCCGACCGCGTCCAGCGCGTTCCACCGCATCCCCAGCCGCACGCCCTGCGCGTCCGTGGTCGCCACGTCGGACGGCATCTGCAGCCTGTGGAACGCCTCGATCCGCGCCGCCGCCAGCTCCAGCGCGTCCGCCAACTCCGGCGCGATCCCCGCCGCCGCCGCCTCGATCTCCGCGGCACTCACCCGCAGCGCGCCCGGCGCTATGGCCACGCCGTCGAAGCGCTCCGTGTACTCGCACAGCGCCGCGTCGCCGCGCGCGCGCACGTCGGCGATGATCCCGCGGACCACGGAGTCGACGCGCGCGGTGGTCTCGCGCGCCTGGTCGAGGAGGGCGGCGAAGTCGGCCTCGAAGCCGGGGGCGCTCGTGTGCAGGCGGATCATGCGGGGCTCCGGGAGGAAGGAAGGCCAGAGGCTCTGCCTCTGGACTCCGCCAGGGCGAGCCGCCCTGGACTGGCTTTACTTAGGGACGCGTTCCAAGGGCGCAGCCTTTGGCGGAGTTTGAGGCAGCGCCTCAACCTTGCTTCCTACGCCACGGCCGCCCGGAACCGCTCGATCCACGCGCCCACCGCCTGCGGCCGCGTCTTCAGCGCCGTGCGGTTCACGATGAGCCGGCTGGTGACGTGGGCGATCACCTCGGTCTCGCGCAGGCCGTTGGCGCGCAGCGTGGACCCTGTCTGCACCAGGTCCACGATGAGCCGGCACAGCCCGAGCCCGGGCGCCAGCTCCATCGCGCCGTTGAGGTGGACGACCTGCGCGTGGACGCCGCGCGCCGCGAAGTGCCGGCGCGCGATCGCCGGGTACTTGGTGGCCACGCGCACGTCGGACCAGCGGCCGGGGTCGTCGCTGCCGGCGGTCTCGACCGCCTCGGCGACGGAGACGCGGCAGGCGCCGATGCCGAGGTCGAGCGGTGCGTAGATCTCGGGGTAGTCGAACTCCATGAGCACGTCGGCGCCGCAGATGCCGAGCTGGGCGCCGCCGTAGGCCACGAAGGTGGCGACGTCGAACGGGCGCACGCGGACGACGTCGAGCAGCGGGTCGCTGGTCTCGAAGCGCAGGCGGCGGCTGTCCTCGTCCATCATGTCGGCGGCGGGCACGACGCCCGCGCGCGCCAGCAGCGGCCCGCACTCGCCCAGGATGCGGCCCTTGGGCAGCGCCAGCACCAGCTTCGTGTCGGCGTCGGGCGCCAGGGCGGCGGCGGCGAAGGAGGCGGTCATGTCACATCCCGGCTCGGCGCCCGGAACGTCCGCGCGCGCGCGGCCCTCCTACCACCCCGCCTGCCCGAGGCGAAGCGCCCAGGCGCGTCGACCGTCTACGCCCCGGCGCCGGTCCCGCCCCGGTCGCCGCGCGAGCCCAGCCGCCCGCGCGTGCCCCGCATCCCCTCGGCCTCGCGCGCCAGCGCCTCCGCGCCCTCCCCGCAGCCCGCCGCGCGCAGCGCCGCGGCGAGCGAGTCCGCGGCTGCGAGCAGCAGGCGCGCCGGCACGTGCTCGCCCAGCGTGGTGATCGAGGCCAGCACGATCGCCTCCGCCTGCCGCCGCGCGTCGGGGCGCAGCCGCCCCACCACGGAGGCCAGCAGCGCGTACGCCTCGGCCAGCGTCTGGTGCTGCAGCGACTCCGACGCCGCGACCACGACGCTCTCGACGCCGTCCAGCGCCTGGCGCACCAGGTTGTCGGGGTACACCACGGCCGAGCCCGGCGCCTCGGGCACCGCTTCGCCCGCCCAGCGCAGCAGCACGTCGCGCAGGCCCTGCACGGCGGCCACCGCCGAGGCCGGGTTGGACGCCGCCGAGGACGCCGAGGTCCACGCGATCGTGGCGAGCTGCATAACCCCGAGCCCCGGGTCGCGCAGCAGCGCCCGCTCGTCGTCCACCACCACCGCCGCGCGCACCGCGTCCGCGAGCGACGCCGCCACCGCGTCCGGCAGGGGGGCTGCGGAGCACAGCTCGGCCAGCGTCTCCCCCCAGCCCATCATCTGCCCGATCGACACGGACACGCGCAGCTCCACCCCCGGGACCGCCGCGCACGCGGCCTCGAGCGGCGCCACCTCCACGCGGTCGACGTAGCCCGTCGTCCAGCCCGCCACCGCGACGGCGTGCCCGAGCCCCGGCCGCTCCGTGCGCCGCGTCAGGCGCAGCAGCGCGTGCTGCCCCTCGCGCGCCATCAGGAGCTGGCGGCAGATCTCGCGCACGACCACGGGCGCGCGCATCTGGTCGATCGTCGTGTAGATCAGCACCACGACCATGCAGAGCGCCACCGCGGTCAGCACCAGCGACAGCAGCGTGCCGAGCACCGGCTGGTGCAGGCTGCTCACGGTCGCCAGGTTGAACAGCGCGAAGATGCTCAGCCCCACGAAGTAGCCGAAGAAGAACTGGTTCGAGCGCCGGTGCAGGAACTGGTCGAACACCTGGTTGGTGAGCGACGCCGCACCCTGCTGCACCGCGACCAGCAGCAGCGAGAAGGTGATCGCGGTCACCGAGATGATGCTCTGCGCGACCGTGGACAGCAGGCTGCTGTCCGCCTCGCGGTCCCCGAACAGGCGCGACAGCAGCGAGCCGCCGTGCTGCTCCTCGAACGCGCCGAAGACCGCCTGGTCGACCACGAACACCGCGACCGCGAGCACCAGGAACCCCGCGACCACGACCACCGGGAACGCCAGGAACTGCCGCAGCGCGCGCCGCCACCAGTCCCGCGCCGCGACGATCCTGCCGCGCGAGTAGGGGTCGTGCCGAGGCAGCCGGCTCACGCCAGGCGCTCGATCTCCGCCCCGCAGGCCGCGAGCTTCTCCTCGACCGCCTCGTAGCCGCGGTCGAGGTGGTACACCCGGCTCACCACCGTCTCGCCGCGCGCAGCCAGCCCGGCCAGCACCAGCGACACCGACGCCCGCAGGTCCGTCGCCATCACCGGCGCGCCCTGCAGCACCGGCACGCCGCGCACGATCGCCGAGGACCCGTGCACGTTGATCCGCGCCCCCATGCGGTTCAGCTCGGGGACGTGCATGAAGCGGTTCTCGAAGATCGTCTCGGTGACCATCGACGCCCCGTCGGCCACCGACATCAGCGCCATGAACTGCGCCTGCATGTCCGTGGGGAACCCCGGGTACGGCTCCGTCATCGCGTCCACTCCGTGCAGACCGTTGGCGCGGCGCACCAGCAGCGCGTCGCCCTCCTCGCGCATCTCCACGCCCGCCTCGCGCATCGAGCGCGCCACCGCGCCGAGGTGCGCGATCCGCCCGCCCTCCAGCCGCAGCTCGCCCCCGGTGATCGCCGCCGCGCACGCGTACGTCCCGGTCTCGATGCGGTCGCTGACGATGCGGTGCTCGCCGCCGTGCAGCGTCTTGCGCCCGTCCACGACGAGCCGCCCCGTCCCGACGCCCTCGATCTCCGCGCCCATCGCCATCAGGCAGCGGCACAAATCCTCGATCTCCGGCTCCAGCGCCGCGTTGCTCAGCACCGTGCGCCCGTCCGCCAGGCTGGCCGCCATCAGCAGGTTCTCCGTCGCCCCCACCGAGGCGAACGGCAGCACGATCTCCGCCCCCTTCAGCCCCTGCGGCGCGTCGGCCTGCACGTAGCCCCCTTCCAGGCGGATCACCGCGCCCATCGCCTCCAGCCCCTTGAGGTGCAGGTCCACCGGCCGCGTGCCGATCGCGCAGCCCCCCGGCAGCGACACCCGCGCCGTCCCCATGCGCGCCAGCACCGGACCCAGCACCAGGATCGAGGCGCGCATCTTGCGCACGATCTCGTACGGCGCCTCCGTGCTGGTGATCGGCCCGCCGAGCGACAGGCTACGCCCGTCCTCCTCGACCGCGATGCCGTGCTGGGCCAGCAGCTCGGCCATCATCGCGACGTCGGCGAGCTTCGGCACGTTGCTCAGCACGAGCCGGTCGTCGGTCAGCAGCCCGCACGCGAGCAGGGGCAGGGCCGCGTTCTTCGCGCCCCCGATGACGATGGAGCCGGACAGCGGGCGGCCGCCACGGATGCGGATGCGGTGCATGGGCACGAACTCCTGAGCGAGCGAGCAAGCATGAGGCTCTGCCTCAAACTCCGCCAAAGGCCAAGCCTTTGGAATCCGATACTTAGAGGACGGCGTTTCCAAAGGGCCCAGCCCTTTGGCGGGTTCGGGCAGAGCCCGACCTTGCTGCCTACAGCCTGGGCAGCGCGACGCCCCGCTGGTGCATGTACTTCCCCGCCCGGTCCGCGTACGACGTCTCGCACGGCCCCGCGCCCTGGAGGAACAGGAACTGGCAGATGCCCTCGCCGGCGTAGATCTTGGCCGGCAGCGGCGTGGTGTTGCTGATCTCGATCGTGACCTGCCCCTCCCACTCCGGCTCCAGCGGCGTGACGTTCACGATGATCCCGCAGCGCGCGTAGGTCGACTTGCCCAGGCAGATCACCAGCACGTCGCGCGGCACGCGGAAGTACTCGATGGTGTGGGCGAGCGCGAAGCTGTTGGGCGGGATCACGCAGACCGGGCCGCGCCGGGTGACGAAGCTGTCCTCGCTGAACGCCTTGGGGTCGACGATCGCGCTGTCCACGTTGGTGAAGATGCGGAATTCGTCGGCGACGCGCGCGTCGTAGCCGTACGACGACAGCCCGTGGCTGATGGCGCCGTCGCGCTGCTGTCGCGGCGAGAACGGCTCGATCATCGCCCGCGTCTCGGCCATCTCGCGGATCCAGGTGTCGGGCATCACGGGCATCGGTGCGGCATCCTCGCAAGCGCGCCCGACCCTCTAGACCACGGCCCCGGGCCCCGCAAATCCGCCGTGGCAGCCTCAGCGGTCCTCGGCGGCCGCCGGCCCAGGCTCGGGGGCGTCGGGGGCAGGGGCCTCGCGGCTCCTGGCCTGCTGCTTGCGGCGCCGCAGGTTCTCGCGCAGCGCCGCCGCCTGCGCCGCCTCGCGCCTGCGCAGCGCCTCGACGGCCGGGGGCGTCAGCGTGGGCCGGTCCGGCGGCTGGGCCATGCGCCTGGTCTCCCACCGGGGTCGGGAAAGGCGAGATGCGCGCTGGTGCTGTTGGAGGGGATTGAACTCTCGACCTCTCCCTTACCAAGGGAGTGCTCTACCACTGAGCTACAACAGCGATCCAGCGCGCGCCGTCCTCCTAGAAGCTGAGCGCGCCGCGTGCAAGGCCCAGTTGCGCGCGGCCCCCACTTGCCCCGCCGCTGCGCCCCGCGCGCCACGGTGTTCCGTTCCCCGGCGCAGGCTGACAACGGCGTCATCGCCCCCGGCCGCCGCGCCGAGTTTCCTTGACGTGCGCCACCCGCGCTGCCACCCCGCCTGCTACCACCAGGCCTGCGACGCCCACGCCCGGCGGACGCCTCGCCGCACAGACCAGCCACGCCGGAGCCCGCCATGTCCCACCCGAGCCTCAGGATCACGCACTTCGAGGGCCGCGACGCCCCCGCCGACTTCGCCTTCGAGGTCTGGAACCCC
>JBPBQS010000186.1:0-6574 GCA_050920955.1 Janthinobacterium lividum
TGGCGTTGCTGGTGGTGGCTAGGGCGGGGGGGGGGGCGCCGGTGGGCGGGGACGGGTTCGCGGGCGCGGTCGCGCTGCTGGTGCTGGCGGGAGCGGCGGGGGTGCTCGGGCTGGCGCCGGGCGGGCGGGCGGCGGCGGCGGCGGGCGTGGCCTGGGTCGGGGTTGCGGGGCTGTCGCTGCTGTGGCTGCGGGCGGACCCGGTCGCGGGGCGGGCGGACCTGCTGTTCGTGGTGCTGCTGGTGTGGGCGAGCGACATCGGGGCGTATTTCGTCGGCAAGCGCCTGGGTGGGCCGAAGCTGGCGCCGCGGATCTCGCCGGGGAAGACCTGGTCGGGGTCGGTGGGCGGGGTGCTGGCCGCGGCGGTCGTGGGCGGGGGCGTGGCGTGGGGGTTCGAGGCCTGGGTGTTCCAGGCGGGTGCGGGGGTGGGCGTGGTGGCGCGGGCGGCGGCGGTGGCGGCGGTGCTGGCGGCGGTGTCGCAGGCGGGCGACCTGTGCGAGAGCGCGGTCAAGCGGCGGTTCGGGCAGAAGGATTCGGGGCGGCTGATCCCGGGGCATGGCGGGCTGCTGGACCGGCTGGACGGGGTGCTGGCGGCGGCGCCGGTGGCGGCGCTGCTGGCGCTGGATGCGGGGCGGGGGATGGCGTTATGGCGTTGAGCGGCGGGGCGGTGCCGGGGCGGGCGGGCGCGCAGGCTGCGCAGGGCGTGCGGACGGTCAGCGTGCTGGGCAGCACGGGGAGCATCGGGCGGTCCACGCTCGACCTGCTGGCGGCGAACCGGGAGGCGTTCCGGGTGCGCGCGCTCGTGGGCAACCGCAACGTCGTGCTGCTGGCGGAGCAGGCGCGGGCGATGGGCGCGGAGCTGGCGGTGTGCTGCGATCCGGCGGGGTATGCCGAGCTGCGCGCGCTGCTGGCGGGGAGCGGGGTCGAGGCGGCGTGCGGGGCGCAGGCCGTGGTCGACGCGGCGGCGCTCGACGCGGACTGGACCATGGCGGCGATCACCGGGGCGGCAGGGCTGCACCCCACGCTGGCGGCGATACGGCGGGGCGGGTCGGTGGCGCTGGCCAACAAGGAGGCGCTGGTGTGCGCCGGCGACGTCATGCTGCGCGCCGTGCGCGAGGCGGGCGGCGTGCTGCTGCCGGTGGACTCCGAGCACAACGCGATCTTCCAGGCGATGGCGGACGGCAACGCGGGCGCGGTCGAGTCGATCGTGCTCACCGCGTCGGGAGGGCCGTTCCGGCTTGCCTCGCGCGAGGAGATGGCGGTGGCGACGCCCGAGGTCGCGCTGCGCCATCCGGTGTGGTCGATGGGGGCCAAGATCTCCATCGACAGCGCGACGCTGTTCAACAAGGGCCTCGAGGTGATCGAGGCGGCGCGGCTGTTCGACATGGACGAGTCGCGGATCGAGGTGCTCGTGCATCCGCAGTCCGTCGTGCACGGCATGGTGCGCTACGCGGACGGCAGCGTGCTCGCGCAGATGGGCAGCCCGGACATGCGGATCCCCATTGCGCACTGCCTGGCCTGGCCGGGGCGGATCGCGACGAGTTCGCCGCGGCTGGATTTCGCGGCGGTGGGGCGGATGGAGTTCGCCGAGCCCGACGACGCGCGGTTCCCGGCGCTGGGGCTGGCGCGGGCGGCGCTGCGGGCGGGGCACGGGGCGGCGGCGGTGCTGTCGGCGGCCAACGAGGTCGCGGTGGAGGCGTTCCTCGCGCGGCGCGTGGGGTTCCTCGACATCGCGGCGATCGTGGAGGCGGTGATGGACCGGCTCGGCGCGCCGCCGGCGGACACGCTGGAGGCGGTGCTGGCGGCGGACGCAGCGGCGCGGCGGGAGGCGGAGCGGCTGGCGCTGGCGCGGGCGGCGTAAGGCCAGAGGCTCTGCCTCTGGACTCCGCTCAAGGCGACCGCCTTGAGAATCCATCCTGAAGGAAGGCTTTCTCGTCGAGGGTTACCAAAGGGCTTCGCCCTTTGGCAGAGTCCAGAGGCAGAGCCTTTGGCCTTGCTTGCCGCCTTTTCTTGGGCCGGGCGCGTGCGGCCCCATATCCCCGTGACCCGATCCGGATTCGAGCCGATGCATTTCCTGCCCTCCCCTGTCCGCGCCGTGGCCGCCTTTGCCGTGGTGCTGGGCGTCCTGGTGTTCATCCACGAGCTTGGCCACTACCTCGCGGCGCGCTGGCGGGGGGTGCACGTGGAGGCGTTCTCGATCGGGTTCGGGCCGAGGCTGTTCGGCTGGGTGGACCGGGTGGGGACGGAGTGGAAGCTGAGCCTGCTGCCGCTGGGCGGCTACGTGAAGCTGCACGGGGCGCAGCGGCCGGAGGACGTGGGCGAGGAGGACCGCGCGGCCTACCAGATGGGGCGGACGCTGTTCGAGAAGAGCGTGGCGTCGCGCGCGATCGTGGTGGCGGCGGGGCCGGCGGCGAACTTCGTGCTGGCGGTGGTGCTGTTCGCGGGGCTGTTCGGGTTCGTGGGGCGGCCGGTGGCGCAGTCGGTGGTCAGCACGCTGGTCGCGGGCGGGGCGGCGGAGGTCGCGGGGCTGCACGTCGGCGACAGGATCGAGGCGGTGGGCGGGAAGCCGACGCCGCACTTCGAGGACCTGCAGGCGGTGGTCTCGGCGAGCCCGGGGCAGCGTCTGGACGTCTCCGTGGTGCGCGACGGGGTGGCGCAGGTGGTGCCGGTCGTGGTGGGCAGCCGGGGGGCGGCGGGGCACGAGGTGGGCGTGCTCGGCATCGGCAGCAGCGCGGCGGAGTTCCAGCGCGTCGGGCCGGGCGAGGCGGTGCTCGACGGGTTCGGGCAGACCTGGAAGGTGATGCGCCAGACGGTCGCGGGCTACGGGCAGATCTTCTCGGGGCAGGTGAGCACGCGCGAGCTGTCGGGGCCGCTGGGGATCGCGCAGATGTCGGGGCAGGTCGCCGAGCTGGGGCTCGCGAGCCTGGTGTCGTTCATCGCCCTGCTGTCGGTGAACCTGGGGCTCATCAACCTCTTTCCCATCCCGGTGCTCGACGGGGGGTACCTGCTGTTCTACGCGGCGGAGGCGATCCGGGGGCGGCCGATCCCGGTGCGCGCGCTCGAGTACGGGTTCCGGGCGGGGTTCGCGCTGATCGCGTGCCTGTTCGTCGTCGTGACGTGGAACGACCTGTCGCACCTTGGGCTGATGCGCTGGGTCGCGTCGCTGTTCGGCTGAGGCAAGGAAGGCCAGAGGCTCTGCCTCTGGACTCCGCCAAGGGTAGCCCCTTGGATGGCTTCCCTAAGTCAGGCCGGTCCAGGGGCGGCTCGCCCCTGGCGGGTTTGGGCAGAGCCCATGCTTGCCTGCTCAGGATGCGTGGGGGTTCCGTCACTTATCGGTGCTTCTTGCGGACACCCCGCAAAGTCGGGTAGCCCCTCGCTCGGACGCGCGCGCCTGCCGTGTCTGCACGACCTCTCCCGGTTCGGGGCAGGGGCGCGGTGAGGGGGATACACTTGGTTCGCAAACGTGCGGCGCTGCTTGCCACCGCCTGCCTGCTCCCCGGCGCCTGCCTGTCGCCGGTCGCGGCCGGCGTCGCCTGGGCCCAGGAGGGGCGCGCCCCCGCGGGGCCGTCCGCGCCCGCGCCGCAGGGGCCGCCGATGGCCGAGGTGCCGGTGCGCTCGATGCCCGCGCGCCGCGTGCCGGAGCCGGCGAACCCGGACCGTGGCGCCGCGGCGCCGGGCGGGCGGGAGGCGTCGGGGCGCGGCCGGGCGGGGCACGAGCGGGCCCAGGGGCGGGCGTCGCGCGAGGTGGTGCGGCGCGAGGGCGGCGGGGGCGATCCGATCCGCGCGATCCAGGTCGAGGGCTCGCAGCGCATCGAGCAGGGCACGATCCGGTCGTACATGCTGGCGCAGCCGGGCGACTCGTTCGGGTCGGACCGCGTGGACCGCTCGCTGCGCACGCTCTACGCGACGGGGCTGTTCAAGGACGTGAGCATCCACCGCTCGGGCGGGACGCTCGTGGTGCGCGTGGTCGAGAACCCGCTGGTCAACCAGATCGCGTTCGAGGGCAACCGGGCGCAGAAGGACGACGTGCTGCGCCCCGTGCTCTCGCTCAGGCCGCGCGCGGTGTACACGCCGCAGCTCGTGCAGGCGGACCGGCAGAAGCTGATCGACCTGTACGCCAAGCACAGCCGCTACGCGGTCACGGTCGAGCCGCAGATCATCAGGCTGCCGCAGAACCGCGTCGACGTGATCTTCCGGATCAACGAGGGCCCGGAGACGCTGGTGAGCCGCATCACCTTCGTGGGCAACCACGCGTTCAGCGAGAACCGGCTGCGCGAGGAGGTCTCCACGCGCGAGGAGGCGTGGTTCCGCTTCCTGTCCAGCGCCGACCAGTTCGACCCGGAGCGGATCAACTACGACAAGGAGCTGCTGCGGCGCTTCTACCTGCGCAACGGCTACGCCGATTTCGACGCGACGAGCGCCACCTCGGAGCTGTCGCCGGACCGCAAGTCGTTCTTCGTGACGTTCACGATCAGCGAGGGCGAGCGCTACCACGTCGGCACCGTCAAGGTGGACAGCCAGGTGGCGCACCTCGCGTCGGACAAGCTGCTGCCGCTGGTCAGCTTCAAGCCGGGCGACATCTACAACGGCGACGCGGTGCAGCGCTCGACCACGGCGCTGCAGGAGCGCGCGGTGTCGCTGGGCTTCCCGTTCGCCGAGGTGAACCCGCGGATCGCGCGCAACAAGGAGAAGCGCACCGTCGACCTGCTGTTCGACGTGGTGAACGGGCCGCGCGTCTACGTCGAGCGCATCGACATCAGCGGCAACACGCGCACCCAGGACAAGGTGATCCGGCGCGAGTTCACCATGGCCGAGGGCGACGCCTTCAGCGACGCGGCGAGCAAGCGCACCAAGCAGCGGCTCAACGACCTCGGCTACTTCAGCGGCGCCAACATCACGACGTCGCCGGGGTCGAGTGCGGACCGCGTGATCGTCAACGCGGCGGTCGCGGAGAAGGCGACGGGCGAGCTGACGCTGGGCGGCGGGTTCTCGACGGATGCCGGCGTGCTCGGCCAGGCGGGGCTGCGCGAGCGCAACCTGGTGGGCTCGGGCATCGACGCGAACCTGAGCGGGACGCTGGCGCAGCGCGAGAGCCAGATCAACCTGTCGGCGACGGACCCGTACTTCCTGGACCGCAACCTGGTCGCGGGCGCGGACATCTACCAGATCCGCAACAACAACCTCAACATCGCCAACTACAGCGAGAAGCGCACGGGCATCTCGCTGCGGCTCGGCTACCAGTTCAACGACCACCTGGCGCAGGCGTGGAACTACACGTTCACCGATCGTAACGTGTACGACGTCAACAGCTCGGCCTCGATCTACGTCCAGGACGAGTCGGGGACGTCGCTGCTGAGCCAGATCGGGCAGACGCTGGCGCTCGACTACCGCGACAGCCGGGTCGACGCGCACTCGGGGTTCATCGCCAAGCTCGGCACGGACTTCGCGGGGCTGGGCGGCGACGCCAAGTACGCGCGGGTCAAGGTGGACGGGACGTACTTCATCCCGCTCGACTTCCTCACCGGCGACAGCGAGTGGGGCATCGCGCTGTCGGGCAGCGCCGGGTATCTCGCCAACCTGGGCGGGCGCGAGCGCATCATCGACCGCTTCTTCCTGGGCGGCGACAACCTGCGCGGCTTCCAGGACGGCGGCGTCGGGCCGCATTCGATCCCGGTCAACGCGCGCAACGGCAACCCCGCGTATCTCGCGAGCGACGCGCTGGGCGGCGAGTTCATCTACACGCAGTCCACCGAGCTGCACTTCCCGCTGCCGATCTCGGCCGACCTCGGGCTGTCCGGGCGCGCGTTCGCCGACATCGGCGGGCTGCAGGGCCTCAAGCCGGACGCGTTCACCTCGTCGCGGCAGGACGTGGGCACCAACAACTACTCGCCGCGCGTGGGCACCGGCATCGGCGTTTCCTGGAAGAGCCCGTTCGGGCTGATCAACGTCGATCTCGGCTATCCCGTGGTGCGGCAGAAATACGACCGCCAGCAGATTTTCCGCTTTGGTTTCGGCACGAGGTTCTGATTTGTACATGCACCGCTCCATCCCCACGCAGCTTTCCTCCCTCCCGCGCGGCCGGGCGTCGCTGGCGCTCGGCGCGGCGCTGGCCGGGCTGATGGTCCTGCCGCTGCCGGCCCAGGCGCAGGGCTGGTTCACGCCGAACCAGCCGGCGGCGCCCAAGGCCGCGCCGGCGCCGCGCCAGGCCGCCGCCCCGCGCCAGGCGCAGCGCCAGCAGCAGCCGCAGCCCCAGCAGCAGCAGCAGATGATGCCGATGCAGGGCGGCCCCGGCGGCCCGCAGGACGACGGCTCGCAGCAGGCCGACGCCGGGCCGCAGCCGGTGCTGCCGCAGCCGCCGGTGCCGGAGCTGCCGCCGCTCGCCAAGGGCACGCCGCCGCCGGCCGCGGTGATCGGCGTGCTCGGCGTGCCCGAGATCATGCAGGACAGCACCGCCGCGCGTCAGGTGCAGAAGGAGATCGGGGCGCGCCGCGAGAAGCTGAACGCGGACGCGCAGAAGGAGCAGGCCGGCTGGCGCGACATGCAGCAGGCGCTGCAGGCCGACCACGCCAAGCTCACG
>JBPBQS010000015.1:0-6568 GCA_050920955.1 Janthinobacterium lividum
TAGCGCCCGACCTCGTGCCGCGCGGCCTGTACCAGAGCCTGCTGGGCGACGGCGCCGGCGACCTGCACGTCGACGTCCTGCTGCGCCACGGCCTCGGTGCCCGACAGCGCCTTCCAGCGCCTGGCGGTGACGTCGGCGAGCTTGGCGCGCGCGTCGGCGACGGCCAGGTTGGCCTGCGCGGTGCCGAGCTGCTCGTCGAGCGCGGGCGCGTCGATGGTGGCGAGCAGCTCGCCCTTCTTGACCGTTGCGCCGATGTCCTTGTCCCAGCTCCGCACGTAGCCGGTGACCTGGGCGTAGATCGGCGCCTCGGCCCAGGCGTTGATGTTGCCGGGCAGGTCGAGGCTGCGCGTCGGCGGGCCCTTCTGCGGCGAGATCAGCTCGACGCGCGGCACGGACTCGTCCTCCGCCGTGGTCTTGAGCGCGGCCAGCGCGGTGCTGCGGCTCCACAGGCCCCAGGCGACGGATCCCCCCGCTGCCACCACGAGGACGAGCAGGGCGAGCGTGGTGCGCTTCATCGGGCAGGCTCCTGCGGCGGCAAGGCAAGGCAAGGCCGGGGGGCGAGGCCGCCCCCCGGACCCCGGCATCTCCGAGGCCTTGGTCGCGCCGGTCCAGGGCGGCTCGCCCTGGCGGGTCCAGGGCAGCGCCCTGGCCTTCCTGCCCGCCCGCTCATCCGGCGTGCGTCATGGCATGCAGCGCGTCGCGCGCCGGCGCCGGGCGCGTGGTGGCGGCACCCTTCCGCCGGCCGTGGATCAGGGCGAACACGCAGGGCACGAACATCAGCGTGGCGAAGGTCGCGACCAGCAGCCCGCCGATCACCGCGCGGCCGAGCGGCGCGTTCTGGGTGTTGGAGACCGACATCGGCACCATCCCGATCATCATCGCGAGCGCCGTCATCAGCACCGGGCGCAGCCGTCCGAACCCGGCCTCGACCGCCGCGCGCACCGCGTCGCCGTGCTCGGCCAGCCGCTCGCGCGCGAAGGAGACCACCAGGATGGAGTTCGCGGTCGCCGTGCCCATGCACATGATCGCGCCCGTCAGCGCCGGCACGGAGACCGTGGTGCCGGTGAGGAACAGGCTCCACACGATGCCAGCGAGCGCGCCAGGCAGGGCGGTGATGATGATGAACGGGTCGAGCCACGACTGGAAGTTGACCACGATCACCAGGTAGACGAGCGCCACCGCCAGGGCGAGGCCGCCGAGGAGCTGCCTGTAGGCGCTGCCCATGGTCTCTGCCTGCCCGTGCATCGACACCGAGGCGCCGTGCGGCAGCTCCGGGCGCATCCGGTCGATCTCGGCCACCACCGCGTCGTTGACCGCGCCGAGGTCGCGCCCGGTGTTGCCGGCGTAGATGTCGACCACCGGCAGGATCGAGTAGTGCGACACCGACAGCGGTGAGCCGGTCTGGATGATGCGGCTCAGCGCGCCGAGCAGCTGCGGCTGCGTGCCCGACGGGTTGCCGTCGCCGTGGTCGATCGGCACCGTCTCCAGGTCGCCGAGCGTGGTGAGCTGGGACTGCGGCGTCTGCAGGTTCACCAGCCGCGACACCCCGGTCTTGGTGTCGAGCCAGTAGGTGGGCGCCACCTGCCCCGAGCCGGACAGGGTGGAGAGCGCGTTGCCCGCGATGTCGTTCTCGGTCAGGCCGGTGCCCAGCGCGAAGGTGCGCGCCGACGTGATGCGCAGCGTCGGCTGGTCCATCGCCTGCTCGACGATCGGGTCGGCGATGCCGGGGATGCGGCGCAGCCTGGCTGCGAGCTTCTGCGCGAAGGCCATGTTGGCGGCCTGGTCGCGGCCGGAGACCTGCACGTCGATCGGCGCGGGCAGGCCGAAGTTGAGGATCTTCGCGGTGATGTCGCCGGGCAGGAAGGTGAACTGGCTGCCGGGGAACAGCGCGGGCAGGCCGTGTCGCAGCGTCGCCTGGTAGCGCTCCACGGGGGCGGCCGCCTGCTTGAGGCTGATGGTGATGTCGCAGTCCTGCGGGCCGATGGTGCCCGAGGAGTTGTAGGCCTGGTTGATGGAGCTGATCGGCAGGCCGCAGTTGTCGATCACGTTGCCGACCTGGCCGGGCAGCAGCTTCTCGATGGCCTTGTTGACCAGCACGGCGATCTTGCCGGCCTCCTCGATGCGCGTGCCGATGGGAGCGCGCATGTGCATGTCGATCTCGCCGGAGTCGATGCCGGGGAAGAAGTCGCGCCCCAGCGGCAGGATCAGCAGCAGCGAGGCCAGCGTGGCCGCGGTGAAGCCCAGGATGAAGCGCCCGCGGTGCTCGACCGCGCCCGACAGCAGGCCGCGGTAGCCGTCGCGGAAACGGGTGAACCGGGCCTCGAAGCCGCGCTGGAACCTGCGGAACGGGCCGCCGCGCCGGGGCGTGCCGCTCTCCGCGGCCTCGGCCTCGGCGTGGTGGGCGGCGAGCTGGGCCGGCAGCAGGAACGCCGCCATCGTCGGCACCAGGGTGCGGCTGAGGATGAACGAGGCGATCATGGCGAAGATGATCGCCTCGGCCAGCGGCAGGAACAGGTAGCCGGCCACGCCCGAGAGCTGGAACAGCGGCAGCCAGACGATGCAGATGCATAGCGTCGAGACGAAGGTCGGCACCACGATCTGGTTGGCCGCGTCGATGATCGCGGGCTCCAGCTCCGAGCCGTCTTCGAGGTGGGCGTCGATGTTCTCGATCATCACGGTGGCGTCGTCGACCAGGATGCCGACCGCGAGCGCGAGCCCGCCCAGCGTCATCACGTTGATGGTCTGCCCGAACCAGGACAGCGCCAGGATCGAGCACAGGATCGACAGCGGGATCGAGGTCGCCACGATCAGCGTCGAGCGCCACGAGCCGAGGAACAGCAGCACGGTGAGCCCGGTCAGCACGGCCGCGGTGAGCATCTCCTCGACCACGTTCTCGACGGAGGAGCGCACGAAGGCGGAGGCGTCGTTGAGCGGCGTGATGGTCACGCCCGGCGGCAGCGTCTTCTCGACGACCGGGATCTTCGCCTTGATGCCCTCTACCACCGAGAGCGTGGACGCGCTGCCGGTCTTGATGACCTGCAGCAGCACCGACTGCAGGCCATGGACGAGGACGATGTTGGTCAGCGGCTGGGTGCCGAGGTAGACGTGCGCGACCTGGCCCAGCGTCACGGTGGCGCCGTCGACCTGCTTGACCGGCAGGGCGTTGAAGCTCTCGATCTGCAGCGGCGAGGCGTTGGTCTGCACCAGGTAGTCGAGCGCGCCGATCTTCTGGTCGCCGGCGGGCAGCACGATGTTCTGGGTCGCCAGCGCGCGCGACACGTCGGCGGCCGACAGGTTGTGGGCGAGCATCTTCTGCTGGTCGAGGTCGACCTCGACGTTGGAGGTGTTGCCGCCGTAGGGGAACGGGATCGCCGCACCCTTCACCGAGACGAGCTGCGGGCGGATCAGGTTGGTGGCGATGTCGAACAGCTGCGAGCCGGTCATGCCCGCGCCCGCGATCTGCAGCGACAGCACCGGCACCGAGGACGCGTTGTAGACGAGCACCTGCGGCGGGGTGATGCCCGCGGGCATCTGCTTGAGCACGGTCTGCGAGGCGGCGGTGATCTGCGCCTGCGCGGTGGCGACGTCGGTGCCGGGCTGGAAGAAGATCTTCACGATGCCGCGGCCGTAGAGCGACGTGCTCTCCATGTGCTCGATGTTGTCCACCGTCGCGGTCAGGGAGCGCTCGTAGTAGTAGACGATGCGCCCCGACATGTCGTCCGGCGTAAGGCCGGTGTAGGTCCAGATCACCGAGACCACGGGGATGCCGATGTTGGGGAACACGTCGGTCGGCGTGCGCACCACGGCGAGCCCGCCGAACAGCAGGATCATGATCGACAGCACGACGAAGGTGTAGGGCCGCTTCAGCGCGACCACGACGACCGCGTTCATGCGGGCGAAGCCACCGGAGGGCAGCGGATCGGCAGGCGGATGCTCGGCATCGTCGGGCTGGACCTCGCGTTGCAGCGCAGCATGGAGCCGGAATGCCTGTCGCGGCGAGTGAAATAGCAGCAACACTGGCCCCGCGACCACCGGCTGTCACCTAACGTTACCAGACGCTTCCCGCGAGGCCGGGGAGCGCCTTCCGCACCGCCCAGCGCGGTGCCAGTGTCGGCCCCGGAGCGCCGGCCCACCGGGCTGCCGCCGGAGGGAGAAGGCCGATGGACGAGAGCAGGCGCCGTGTGATCGGGATCGGCGCGGCGATGGCGGGCGTGCTGGCGGCGCGGGGCGCGGTGGCACAGCCAGCGGCGGGCGAGACGGCACCCGCCGCGGCCCCGCCGGCCCAGGCGGCCGCCCCGCCGGCGCTGCGCCTGCTCAGCTTCGCGGGCCCGGACGGCGCCCCCCGCCTGGGCGCGATCGGGGCGTCCGGCCGCGTGGTCGACCTCCGCGCCGCGTCCGGAGGCAATGGCCCCGCCGACATGGTCGCGCTGATCGCCGGCGGCCCCGCGGCGCTGGCCGAGGCGCGGCGCCTGGCCGCCTCGCCAGGCGCGGATGCGCCGGAGCCGGGCACGCTGCGCCTGCTGGCGCCGATCGCGCCGCTCGCCCGCAACGTCTACGCCGTCGGCTGGAACTACCTGGAGCACTTCGAGGAGGGCAACAGCCGCTACGGCAAGCGCGACCTGCCGGCGCACCCCGTGTTCTTCACCAAGGGCGTGCACACGCTCAACGGCCCGCACGACCCGATCCCCTACGACCCCGCCGTGTCCACCCAGATCGACTGGGAGGGCGAGCTGGCCGTCGTCGTGGGACAGGGCGGCCGCAACATCGCCGAGGCGGACGCGCTCGGCCATGTGTTCGGCTACACCGTGATCAACGACACCACCGCGCGCGACATGCAGCACGACCACGGCGGCCAGTGGTTCAAGGGCAAGAGCCTCGACGGGCACGGGCCGATGGGGCCCTGGATCGTGCCCGCCGCCGACCTCGACTACGACAGCCTCGACCTGGAGACGCGCGTCAACGGCGTCGTCAAGCAGTCGGTCAACACCCGGCTGATGTACTTCAAGGTCCCCCGCATCATCGCCGAGCTGTCGCGCGGCATGACCCTGGAGCCGGGCGACATCATCGCCACCGGCACGCCGTCGGGCATCGGGGTCGCACGCACGCCGCCGGAGTTCCTCAAGCCGGGCGACGTCATGGAGACCACGATCGCGCAGATCGGCACGCTGCGGAACGTCATCGGGACGTGAAGCAAGCATGAGGCTCCGCCTCAAACTCCGCCAAGGGAAGCCCCTTGGATGGCTTCCCTAGGTCAAGGGATCAAAGGGTCCTCGGACCCTTTGCGGGTTCGGGCAGAGCCCGACTTTGCTACGCCACGCTCACCGTGTCCCCCACGGTGATCCGCCCGTCCTCGACGACCTCCAGGTAGACGCCCAGGTCCGGGTGCCCGTACGCCTGCACGATCGCCTTCGGCAGCGCGGTGTCGCGCGCGGCCGTGACCGGGTTGACGTCGATCGCGGCGCAGCGGCGGGTGCGCAGGGCGCCCCGCAGGGTGAGCGCGCCGATGCGGACCTCGCGCCCCACCCAGTCCAGCTCCGCCCCGGGCGCCACGCCGTCGAGCGCGATGTTGGCGCGGAAGCGCAGCGGGTGCAGCTCGGTGCCGACGACCTCGGACAGGGCGCGCACGCTGGCCAGGTTGACCACCGAGACGGCGCGCATCATCGCCGGCGACAGCTTGCTCACGTCGGTGAACTTGTGGCCGGGCGAGGAGACGACGCGGATCGCGCCCCGCGCCGCAGCGCCCGCGTAATCGGTGAAGAACGCGCCGGCCGCCTCGCGCCCCTCCGGCGTGGACAGGTCGGCGCGCAGCAGCTCCGTGCCGTCGCGCGACACGTCGAGCACGTGGGTCGCTGGGTCGAGTCGGGTGCGCAGGCTGCCCAGGCTCTCGTTGGCGCGCAGCATCAGGAAGAAGCCCTTGTCGAGCGGGGCCGGGTGCGCCTCGTCGAACGCCGTCGTGCCCAGGGCAAGCGCGTAGACGCGGTCGTGCGCCAGGCCGCCCTCGCGGGTCAGGTCCAGGAAGGGCAGCGGCTCGGGGGACAGGCCCTTGACCGGGTAGCGGTGCAGATCGACGACGTGGGGCATTCGGGGCGTCCTGGGGGGCAAGGAAAGGAAGGCCAGGGCGCTGCCCTGGACCCGCCAGGGGCAGCGCCCCTGGACCGGCGCATGGAAGGGGGGGGTGTCAGGCGACCTGCATCTCGCCCAGGTAGGCCTCGCGGATCACAGGGTTGGCGCGCAGCTCCGCTGCCGTGCCGCTGAGCACGACCCGGCCCGTCTGCAGCACGTAGGCGCGGTGCGCGATGGACAACGCCATCGACGCGTTCTGCTCGACCATGAAGATCGTCGTGCCCTGGCGGTTGATCTGCTGGATGATGTCGAAGGTCTGCTCCACGAACAGCGGCGACAGGCCCATCGACGGCTCGTCCATGCAGATCAGCCGGGGGTGGGCCATCAGCGCGCGGCCCAGCGCCACCATCTGCTGCTCGCCGCCCGACATGGTGCCGGCGACCTGGCCGGTGCGCTCGCGCAGGCGGGGGAACAGCGCGAACACCCGCTCCAGGTCGCGCGCCAC
>JBPBQS010000070.1:0-6542 GCA_050920955.1 Janthinobacterium lividum
GTTCATCTCCCGGTCGAACACCCCGATAGCAGAGTCCAGGCGGGACAGGTCCAAGGCGATTTCTGCAAGTCTCTTGCGGAGCCGGATGCCCTCGCCGTCCAGCTCGGCACGACGGCGGATCAAGCCGATTAGAACCGGGTTTGTCATGCGATGCCTCTGTGAGAGGCGTCCATACTAACATCATTTCCGATCGTTGGCGTCAACGATTTTGGTGTATCTGCTACCTAATACCGGGCACGGTGCTGGAGGGCTCGCCCTACCCCTGGCCGGTGTTCGACCTGTGAGCGCGCCGACGACCACGGACGGCCAGGGCCGCCCCGCCGACAACACGACCACAACCGGGAGATGCTGGATGAGCAACGTCGTCAGGCTCGATGCGCGCCCACAGGTTCGCCACCCCACGCCGGCCCCGGCCGGGACGCCGCGCCCGCCCGCCCGCGTGCAGGTCCTGCGCCCCGCGACACCCGCGGCGCTCGACGCGGAGCACGTCATCCGCCGCCTGGAGGAGGCCGGCGCCACCCTGCTGACCATCCCCGGCACCGGATACTCGACGAAGCTGCGGACCTCGAACCTGGACGTGGTGCGCGCCGCGGAGGCCTTCGCCACCGACACCGGCGAGCGCGTCCGCCCGCCGATCGCCTCGCCGCAGCAGATCACCCGCATGGACGAGGCGCTCGGCTGGATCACCCTGATCCCGCAGGACCGCTACGTGCTGCGCCGCATCGTCGGCGCGCGCAGCCTGGTCAGCCCGGCCACCGGGCGCCACCTCTACAGCTGGCGGCGCCTTGGCACCGTGCTCGGCGCCGACCACAAGGCCGTGCAGCGCTGGCACGCCAACGGCGTCGAGATGATCGTCGCGGCGTTGAACGCACGGTGAAGCAAGGTCGAGGCGCCGCCTCGAGCTCCGCCAGGGGCAGCGCCCCTGGACCGGCCTCCATCAGGAAGCAAGGCAGCCCCCCGCATCGGGAGTGGCGCAGTGCAGCAAGGCGGGGTATGGAGGATGTCCGGAGCGGATGTGGCGGCTGATACCCCGCCTCCATCGGTCGTCGTGCCGCTTCGGATGCCGTGAGCTGCGACCGCAAGGTTGCGCTCCGCAGTGGCCCGGCCCCGCGCCCCCGCGCGAGGCCGGGCCGTCGCGCCGCCTCAGGCGGCCGCGCCCACCCCGGCGATCTTCGCCTTCGCGATCAGCGCCTCCGCCATGCGGATGCTCGCGATGTCGATCAGCCGCCCGTCGAGCGACACCGCCCCGCGCCCTTCGCGCGCCGCCTGCGCCATCGCGTCGAGGATGCGGTGCGCCTTCGTGACCTCCGCCTCGGACGGCGAGAACACCTCGTTGGCAGGCTGGATCTGGCTCGGGTGGATCGCCCACTTGCCCTCGAAGCCGAGCACCGCCGCGCGACGCGCCGCCGCCAGGTAGCCCTCGGGGTCGCCGAAGTCGCCGAACGGCCCGTCGATCGGCCGCAGCCCGTAGGCGCGGCACGCCACCATCATGCGGCTCTGCGCGAAGTGCCACTGGTCCATCCAGAAGTAGTCGCGCCTGCCGTCCGCGTCCTTGTCCGTCAGCACGCCGTACTCCGGGTGCACGCCGCCGATCACCGTGGTGCGCGCCCGCGTGCTCGCCGCGTAGTCCGCGACGCCGAAGCTCATCGCCTCCAGCCGCTTCGACGACTGCGCGATCGCCTCCACGTTGGCCATGCCGAGCGCCGTCTCGATCAGCACCTCGAAGCCGATCCGCTTCTGCCGGCGCATCGCCGCCTCGATCTGCGTGACCATCATGTCGACCGCGTAGACGTCCGCCGCCACGCCGACCTTGGGGATCAGGATCATGTCGAGGCGCGGGCACGCCTCCACGATGTCGACCACGTCGCGGTACATGTAGTGCGTGTCGAGCCCGTTGATCCGCACCATCATCGTCTTGGTGCCCCAGTCGACCTCGTTGAGGCCCTGGATGATGTTCTTTCGCGCCTGCTCCTTGTCGTCCGGCGCCACCGCGTCCTCGCAGTCGAGGAAGATGATGTCGGCGGCACTGCGCGCGGACTTCTCGAACAGGCCGGGGTTGGAGCCGGGCACCGCGAGCTCGGAGCGGTGCAGGCGCGGGGTGGGCGTGTCGATCAGCGTGAAGCTCATGGGGGTCCTCCGACGGCGGAAAAAGAAAGCAGGGCCGGGCTCTGCCCGGACCCGCCAAAGGCCCGAGGCCTTTGGAAACCATTACGAAGGCAGGCCAGCCCCTCCATGTGGGCCGGTCCAGGGCGGCTCGCCCTGGCGGGTCCAGGGCAGGGCCCTGGCCTTGCCTTTCCTACGCTGCGCGCCGCGACAGCACGCCCGCCATCGTCGACCCCAGCTCGCCCGCGCTCGGCGAGACCGCGAGCCCGAACGACTTCATGATCTCCGCCTTCTCCGCCGCGCTGTCGCCGGCCGCCGAGATGATGGCGCCCGCGTGCCCCATGCGCCGGCCCTTCGGCGCGGTCAGCCCCGCGACGTAGCCCACGACCGGCTTGGTCATGTTCGCCTTGATCCACTCGGCGGCCTCTGCCTCCTGCGGCCCGCCGATCTCGCCGATCATCATGACGGCCTCGGTCTCCGGGTCCTGCTCGAACAGCGCCAGGTGGTCGAGGAACGAGGAGCCGTTGATCGGGTCGCCGCCGATGCCGACGCTCGTCGAGATGCCGATGCCCAGCTCCATGAGCTGCGCGCCCGCCTCGTAGCCGAGCGTGCCCGAGCGCGACACCACGCCGACGCTGCCCTTCTTGTAGATGTTGCCCGGCATGATCCCGAGCATCGCCTTGCCCGGGCTGATGATGCCCGCGCAGTTCGGCCCGACCAGCAGCGTGCGGCGCTCCTTGGGGTAGCGGCGCAGGTAGCGCTTCACGCGCATCATGTCCTGCGCGGGGATGCCGTCGGTGATCGCGCAGATCAGCTTCAGCCCGGCGTCCGCGCCCTCCATGATCGCGTCGGCGCAGAACGGCGGCGCCACGAAGGTGATCGACGCCTCGGCGCCGGTGGCCGCGACCGCCTCGCGCATCGTGTTGAACACGGGACGGTCGAGGTGCTTGCGCCCGCCCTTGCCCGGGGTCACGCCGCCCACGACGTTGGAGCCGTACTCGATCATCTCCCGGCCGTGGAAGGTGCCCTTGTCGCCGGTGAACCCCTGGATGAGGATCTTGGTGGTCTCGTTGATCAGGATGCTCATGGGATCAGGCCTCCGACACGTGTGACTTCGCGGCTGCCACCGCCTTCTCCGCCGCCTCGGTGAGGCTGTCGGCGGTGATCACGGCGATGCCGCTCTCCATCAGGATGCGACGGCCCGCCTCGACGTTGGTGCCGGCCAGGCGCACGACCAGCGGCACCTTGATCTGCGTCTCCTTGACGGCGTGCACGACGCCCTCGGCGACCCAGTCGCAGCGGTTGATGCCGGCGAAGATGTTGACCAGCACCGCCTTCACGTTGGCGTCCGACAGCACCAGGCGGAACGCGGTCGCGACCCGCTCCGGGCTGGCGCCGCCGCCCACGTCGAGGAAGTTCGCCGGCTCTCCCCCCGCGTACTTGATGACGTCCATGGTCGCCATCGCCAGGCCCGCGCCGTTGACCACGCACCCGATGTCGCCGCCCAGGCCCACGTAGTTGAGCTGGTGCTCCATTGCCTGCGCCTCGCGCGGGTCCTCCTGCGACGGGTCGTGCATGCCGGCGACCTTGCGCTGGCGGAACATCGCGTTGTCGTCGAAGCTCATCTTGGCGTCGAGCGCGATCACCCGGTCGTCCTTGGTGAGCACGAGCGGGTTGATCTCGAGCATCGTCGCGTCGAGGTCGCGGAAGGTGCGATAGGCGCCCAGGATCGACGTCACCGCGCCCTGCACCTGTCGGATCGTCAGCCCCAGCGAGAAGGCGATCTCGCGCGCCTGGAACGGCTGCAGGCCGACGGCGGGCTCCACGATCACCTGCGTCAGCTCGTCGGGGCTGTCGTGGGCGATCTGCTCGATCTCCATGCCGCCGTGCTTGCTGGCGATGACGCGGACGCGCTCCTCCTTCCGGTCCAGCACGAAGCCCAGGTAGAACTCGCGCTCGAACGGCTCGGCCGCCTCGACATAGACGCGCTGCACGGGCTTGCCCTCGGGCCCGGTCTGCTCGGTCACGAGCCGCTTGCCCAGCATGCCGGCCGCCGCCTCGCGCACCTGGTGGTAGGTGGAGCACAGCTTCACGCCGCCCGCCTTGCCGCGCGCGCCGGCGTGGATCTGCGCCTTCACCGCCCAGCGCGACCCGCCCAGCTCGGTGGCGGCATACACCGCCTGGTCCGCGCTGAACGCGACGGCGCCGCGCGGCACGGTGACGCCCGCGGCCGCCAGCAGCTCTTTCGCCTGGTACTCGTGCACGTCCATGTCAGCTTCCTTCCGTCGGGCGGCTCGTGCGGCCGCCTCGTTCATCCCGGGGCGCAGCCGCGCCTTGCGTTCGGGCGCAGCCGGGCTTCGCGCCCTCTTGAAAAGACCTTACAGATTTCTCCGGCCCTGGCGAGCGCTTCTTGCGCCACAACCCGCCGCAACCGGCCGCTGCGCCGCCGCGAGGCCTTCCCTGCGCAACATATTGCGGCGCAGCATGGCGCGTGCACGGGCGAAACCGTGCCGGGGAAGGAACGGTCGATGCTGAGAACCCTGGTGGCGCTGCTGGTGGCCAGCGTCGTCTTCGTGCCGCTCTCGCGCCGCGCCGGCTTCGGCAGCGTGCTCGGCTACCTGGTCGCCGGCGCCGCGATCGGCCCCGCCGGCCTCGGCCTCGTGACCGACGTGTCCGAGATCGCCGACGTCTCCGAGCTGGGCGTGGTGATGCTGCTGTTCCTGATCGGGCTGGAGCTGCGGCCACACCGGCTGTGGGTGATGCGCCGCGCCGTGTTCGGCCTCGGCATGGCGCAGGTGCTGTGCACCGCGGCGCTGCTCGCCGTCCTCGGGCGCCTGGCCGGCGTGGGCTGGGGCGGTGCCGTGGTGCTCGGCGCGGGCTGCGCGCTGTCGTCGACCGCGATCGTGCTGCCGATGCTCGCCGAGCGCGACCTGCTGCAGGGCAGGGCAGGGCGCGACGCCTTCGCCGTGCTCCTGCTCCAGGACCTCGCCTTCATCCCGCTCGTCGCCCTGGTGCCGCTGCTCGCCGGCGGCGCGGGACCGCTGACGGCGCACGGCGCGGCCTCCGTGCCCTGGGCGCGCGTGGCGCAGGCGGCGGCCGCGATCACCGCGATCCTGGCCGGCGGGCGCTTCCTCCTGCCGCTGGTGTTCCGCGCCGTGGGCGGCACCCGCACGCCCGAGGTGTTCACCGCGACCGCGCTGCTCGTCGTCGTCGGCACCGCCTTCCTCGCCAGCAGCGCCGGCCTGTCCATGTCGCTGGGCGCCTTCCTCGCCGGCGTGCTGCTGTCGAACTCCGAGTACCGCCACGAGCTGCAGGCCGACATCGAGCCGTTCGAGGGCCTGCTGCTCGGCTTCTTCTTCATGTCCGTCGGCATGGCCGCCCAGCTCGGCCTGCTCGCCGCCCACCCGCTGATGATCGGTGCGGGCGTCGCCGGCCTGCTCCTCGCCAAGGCCGCCGTCGCCTTCGCCCTCGGCCGTGCCGGCGGGCAGGAGCGGGTGGAGGCCGCGCGCTTCGCCCTCGCCCTCCCGCAGGGCAGCGAGTTCAGCTTCGTGCTGTTCGCCGCAGCCGTGGCCGTGGGCGCCCTGGCCCCCGCGCAGGCCGACGGCGCCACGCTGGTGATCGCCCTCTCCATGGCAGCGACGCCGGTTCTGTTCAGCGCCTCCGAACGCTTCCTCGTGCCGCGCCTGGAGCCCGTGCGCGCCCCGGAGTACGACCCGATCGACGCCGAGGCGATGCCGGTGATCATCTGCGGGATCGGCCGCGTCGGGCAGATCGTCGGCCGCGTGCTGCGCATGCAGGGCATCGGCTTCGTCGCCCTGGAGAAGGACGCGGGGCAGATCGACGTGCTCCGCCGCTTCGGCAGCAAGGTCTACTTCGGCGACGCCACCCGCGCCGACCTGCTGCGCGCCGCCGGCGCCGAGCACGCCCAGGTGCTCGTGATCGCCGTCGACGACATGGAAGCCGCGCTGCGCGTCGCCGAGATCGCGCGCCGGCAGTTCCCCCACCTGCGCGTCGTCGCCCGCGCCCGCAACCGTCGCCACGCGCACCTGCTCATGGACCGCGGCGTCGAAGGCCTGGTGCGCGAGACCTTCCACTCCAGCCTGCGCCTCACCGAGCTGACGCTCGACGCCCTCGGGCGCGACCCCGCGGCCGGGCGCGATGCCGTCGCCGTGTTCGCCGCCCACGACGAGCGCGCGCTCGTCGCCAGCCACGCCTACTACGAGGACGAGACCCGGCTCATCCAGAACGCCCAGCAGCAGGCCGCCGAGCTGACCGAGCTGTTCCAGGGGGACCGGGCGCCGAACTGAGGCCCGAATCTGTCAAGAATTGACGGGCGCAGACAGGAAGGTCGGGCTCTGCCCGAACCCGCAAAGGGCCCGAGGCCCTTTGATCCCCTTACTTAAGGGAAGCCATCCAAGGGGCTTCCCTTGGCGGAGTCC
>JBPBQS010000255.1:0-6526 GCA_050920955.1 Janthinobacterium lividum
GTGCGCGGCTCGGTGCATGCCCACGCCTACGCGCTCGCGCTGAAGAAGCTGACGGGCGTCGAGATCGAGAAGATGCTGCCGACGCCGAACATCAACCTCGACCGCGTGCCGGAGTGCCAGAAGTACCTCAACGAGGGCAGCCATCGCCGCCTGTACCGCTTCAGCCCGGACGACTACAAGGAAGCGGCCGGCGTGTGGTCCAACGACGAGGTCGCGCTGCCGGGTGATCCGCCGGGCCAGCTCGAGGTCGTGGACGGGATGCCCGAGGGCGGCAAGATCCCCGAGCTCGACGGCAACTACGGCGCGTTCGCCCCGAACTACGCGCCCGAGGAGATCTTCGAGATCGCCAGCAAGCTCTACAAGGCGAGCCGCTAGCACGACCGGCCCGGCGGGCGTTCCGCCGGGCCGGCAATGACCGTGGGGAAGGCGGGTGGGCATGGGCTCTCCCGCCTTTTTCCTGTCCGGGCGCCTGACCGTCAGGAAGGCAAGCAGTTCTTTCTTGAAAGAAAGAACCAAAGAACTTTACCCATATGGCTGCGGGTCCACCCGGGTGGAACCGGTGCAAGTGGGCAAAGTCTTTTTGCTTCTTTTTCTTCAGAAAAAGAAGACCTTGCTTCCTTGTCCTCAGTCCAGCGGCGCGACCTCCACGACGGCCGCGAGCGGGATCGGGCCGTGCAGGTGCGGGAACGGGTCCTGGTCGGGCTCGCTGCGCACCCACTCCAGGGCGGCGCCGCACGCCTCGGGCCGGAACCGCATGGCCAGCATGCCGCTGCGCCCGGCGAAGTGGCGTCGTGCGACGAAGCCGAGCTGCGCCTGGGTGCAACAGTGCAGGAAGCCGTCGCGCGACAGCTCCGGCGGTGCGTGCCGGCCCGCCGCCTGCGCGGCTTCCCAGGCCTGCGCGCCCAGAACGTGAAACAGCGTGTCCGTCATGTGCCCGCCTCCTTCGGGACGGCGCGTGTGCCTCCCGTGGTGGATTCTCAAGGCGAGCCTTGAGCGGAGTCCAGAGGCAGAGCCTCTGGCCTTGCTTCCTGGCCTTGCCTTCGCGCGCGCGGCGTTGCACGCAGGACGCCTTGTCGCACCCCCCGTGAAGGCCTCCGCCATGGCACCCGCCGCGCCGCCGCTGCGCATCGAGACCCTGTCAGGGGCGGCCCTGATCCCGGTGCTGCCGGCGCTGCACGGGCTGCGCGCCGCCGTGTTCCGCACCTGGCCGTACCTGTACGACGCGGACCCCGAGTACGAGGCGTCGTACATGCGCGTCTACGTCGAGAGCGAGCGGGCCGCGATCGTCGTGGCGTTCGACGGGGACCGGCCGGTGGGGGCGTCGACCTGCCTGCCGATGGTCGACGAGAGCGCGCAGGTCGTGGCGCCGTTCGTGGCGCTGGGACTCGACCCGGACCGGTTCTTCTACTTCGGGGAGTCCGTGCTGCTGCCGGAGTACCGCGGTCGGGGCGTGGGGGTCGCGTTCTTCGCGGGGCGAGAGGCCCACGCACGGCGCGTGTCGGACGCGGATTTCGCCTGTTTCTGCTCGGTGCGGCGCGCGGCGGACGACCCGCGGCGGCCGGCGGGGTGGGTGCCGCTCGACGGGTTCTGGCGCAAGCGGGGCTACGCGCCGGTGCCGGGCCTTGCGTGCGTGATGACCTGGCGCGAGGCCGGACACGCGGAGGAGACGCCGCACGAGCTGGCGTTCTGGGCGCGCTCGCTCACCGGCGCGCCGCTGCCCGGGGCGGTGGCGTGAGCGTCCTGCGCCTCGCGCTGCTGCAGCAGCCGATCGGGCGGCCGGCCGACATCGACGCGTGGGCCGCGCTGCTCGACGCGCGCGTGGCGGAGGCGGCGGGCGCCGGCGCGGAGCTGCTGGTGATGCCGGAGTACGGCTGCGTCGAGCTGGCCGGCGCGGGCACGGGCGACGGCCCCCCGGACGTGGGGCGCGAGCTGGACCTGGTGTGCGCGGCGGCGGACGGCCTGCTCGACGCGATGCGCGCGGCGGCGCGGCGGCACGGCGTGTGGCTGCTGCCCGGCACGCTGCCGTGGCGCGACGCGGGGCCGGGCGGGCGCGTGCGCACCCGCAACCGCGCGCCGCTGATCGCGCCCGACGGCCGCTGCGCGTTCCAGGACAAGTCCGTGATGACCCGCTTCGAGTCCGAGGTCTGGGACGTCGAGCCCGGCGCTCCCCCCGCCGTGTTCGACACGCCCTGGGGCCGGATCGGCATCTGCATCTGCTACGACGTCGAGTTCCCCGCCCTCGCCCGCGCCCAGGTCGAGGCCGGCGCCTGGCTGATCCTCGCGCCGTCGTGCACCGACACCATCGCCGGCTTCAACCGCGTGCGCCTCTCCGCCCGCGCCCGCGCGCTGGAGAACCAGTGCTTCGTCGCCATCACGCCCACCGTCGGCCTCGCGCCGTGGCTCGGCACGCTCGACGCCAACCGGGGCTACGCCGCGGTGTTCGGGCCCGTCGACCGCGGCTTCCCCGAGGACGGCGTCATCGCGCGCGGCGCACTCGACGCGCCCGGCTGGGTGTACGCCACGCTCGACCGCACGCGCCTGGACGCGGTCCGCGCGGACGGCGGCGTGCGCAACCACCGCGACTGGCCGGGCGCGGTGCCGGCGTGCGGCGTGGCGGAGATGACGTGAAGGAAGCAAGGCCTTCTTTTTCTGAAGAAAAAGAAGCAAAAAGACTTCTGCAAATTGGGTCCCGGACCCCATTGGCAGAAGTTCTTTGGTTCTTTCTTTCAAGAAAGAACTCTCTTGCTTTCCTGCCTTCCTGGCGATGACCACGATCTGGCTCCTCGCGGGCGAGGCCAGCGGTGACGTGCTCGGCGCGCGGCTCATGCTCGCGCTGCGGGCGCGGCGGCCGGAACTGGCGTTCGCCGGCGTGGGCGGGCCGCGCATGGCGGAGCTGGGGTTCGAGTCGATCTTCCCGATGCACGACCTGGCGGTGATGGGGCTGGTGGAGATCCTGCCGCGGCTGCGCCTGCTGCGGCGCAGGCTGGCGGAGTGCGCGGCGGACGTGGCGCGCGTGCGGCCGGACGCGGTGGTCACGATCGACAGCCCGGGCTTCGCGCTGCACCTGCTGCGCCGCATCGCGCCGCTCGGCATCCCGCGGGCGCACTACGTGGCGCCGCAGGTCTGGGCGTGGCGCGAGCACCGCGTCCGGCGGTTCCCCGGGCTGTGGGAGCGGCTGCTGTGCCTGCTGCCGTTCGAGCCGGCGTATTTCGCGGGGCACGGCCTGGAGGCGAGCTTCGTGGGCCACCCCGTGCTGCAGTCCGGCGCGGACCAGGGAGACGGGGCGCGGTTCCGGGCGCGGCACGGGGTGGCGGCGGACGCGCCCGTGGTCGTGCTGATGCCAGGGAGCCGCAGGAGCGAGGCGCCGCGCCTGCTGCCGGTGTTCGGCGACGCGCTGGCGATCCTGGCGGGGCGGATGCCGGGGGTGGTGCCGGTCGTGCCGGTCTCGCCGATCGTGGCGCAGGTGGTGCGCGCGGCGGCCGAGGGCTGGGCGGTCAAGCCGGTGATCGTGACGGAGCTGGACGACAAGCACGACGCGTATGCGGCAGCCGGTGCGGCGCTGACGAAGTCGGGGACGTCGACGCTGGAGCTGGCGCTGGCCGGGGTGCCGATGGCGGTGACGTACCGCGTGAACCCGCTCAGCGCGGCGATGGCGCGGCGCATGATCCGCGTGCCGCACGTCGCCATGGTGAACCTGCTGGCCGGGCGCGCGGTGGTGCCGGAGCTGCTGCAGCAGGACTGCACGGCGGGCACGCTGGCGGCGACGCTGGAGCGGCTGCTCACGGACAGGGCGGTGGCGGAAGCGCAGCGCGCGGCGTTCCGGGGGGTGATGGCGAGCCTGCACCCCGGGGGCGAGAGCCCGTCGGAGGCGGCGGCGCGCGAGGTGCTGGGGATGCTGGGCTGAGGAAGGCCGGGCTCTCCCTCCGCTGCCATTCCAACGATCCAAGAGGATCGTCGGAACCTTTGGCAGCTACGCCCGGACCCGCCAGGGGCGAGCCGCCCCTGGACCGGCGCTTGCTTAAGGAACGCGTTCCAAGGGCGCAGCCTTTGGCGGAGCTCGAGGCGGAGCCTCGACCTTGCTTCCTCTACTGGAACGGCGAGAACCGCAGGCTGGTGAGCACGGTGTTCTCGTCGGTGCCGGCGTGGCCGCCGACCCCCTGGAAGATGTCGCGCCTGGTGTAGGAGTACTGCACGCCGCCCTGCACGGTGCCGAAGCCGCCCTGGTAGAACCGCCACCAGCCGCCGAGCGTGCCCTGGGTGATGCCCGAGGTGTTGGCCACGCAGGTGGCCGTGCTCAGCTCGGTGCCGCAGCCGGCGTTGCCGTAGAGCGCGTTGCCGTAGCCGAAGGGCCGGCCGCCGGCGGTGAACGAGCGGCGCGCGATCTGTTCGGTGCCGATGTAGCCGTAGAGGTCGAACTGCCTGCCCGCGTGGCCTTCGAGGCCGATCAGCGCCTCGACCTCGGGCAGCGGGTCGGGGCTGCCCGAGGCGGAGAGCGTGGCGTCGGGGAGCTGGCCCGAGGCGTAGCGGCCGATGCCGTAGCCGGCCAGGCCGCTCGCCCGGAAGTTCAGCGTGCCGGGGAGCAGCGGCACGATCAGGCCCGCGCCGCCGCCGCCCGCCAGCGTCACGTCGTTGTGCCCGCTGCCCACGGTGCTGACGCGGCTGCGCAGGAAGCGGGCGATGCCGTAGGCCTCGTAGTGGCCCCAGCCCGGGTCGAACGCGGCCTTGACGATCACGTCGGGGGCCACGTCGGCGCTGTAGCTGCTGTCGGAGTAGAAGCCGGTGCCGCCGGGGTTGCCGGTGTTCACCGTGGCGCCGGCGACGCCCGCCCCGTTCGGCCCGACGTAGAAGCTGCCCTGCGGGTTCTCCAGGGATGCGGCCAGCCAGATGCGGTGGTCGTCGAGGTCCTTGGTCACGCGCAGCTGCGGCTGGCGCGTCCAGTTGAAGCCGGGGACGAACTGCAGGTCCACGGTGAGCGGGATCGCCTCCTGGCGCGGGGTGATGCCGACCTTGTCCAGCGTCGCCAGGCTCCACGCCTGGCCGGCGAGGACGTGCCAGCCGGAGGCCTTGTCGTCGAACGTGCCGTAGATCTGGCGCAGGCGCGGCACGTAGCTGTTGGTCTCCAGCGAGTTCGAGTTCGACGCGGCGCCGAGGAAGTCCGCCTCCAGGAAGCCGGCGAGGTGGACCGAGGGCGTCGGGTCGTCGGCCACCAGCAGCGACAGCCGGCTCTGGCGCGCGGTGAAGCGGAACTCGTTCTCGTGCGCGGCCTGCGCCTGGCGCAGCGGGATGCCGGTGTTGAAGTTCGACGCGATGTCGGCGGTCTCGTTGCGGCTGCGCCAGATGCCCTCCAGCGCCACGAAGCCGCCCAGCGTGACCGTGGCGTTGCCGACCCTGAACGTGCCCGACGGCCCGCCGACCGCGCCCGCCTGCTGCTGCCCGACCGTGCCCGGCGCGTTCGCGACGACGCCGTTGGCGGCCGGGGGCCCCGCGTCGCCGCCGGGCGAGGCGGCCAGCCGCACCGGCTGCGCGGCCGCCGGAGCGCCGCCGGACGGGCCCTGCGCCAGCGCGTCGCCGCGCCCGTGCGCCGCCGTGGCCGCGCGGGCCTCTGCACGCGCCTGCGCCGCCTCGGCGCGCGCGCTGCGCACCTGGGCGTCGCGCGCGGCCAGGTCGTGGCGCACCTGGCCGAGCTGGGCCTGCAGCGCACGGATCTGCGCCTCGATCGCGCCAAGCCGCGGGTCCTCCGCCGCCCGCGCCCCGCCGCCCGTCGCGGACCAGGCCAGAGCGGAGCCCGCGAGAAGCGCCGCGCGCAGGTGGGAACGGTGCGGCATGCCAGTCCTCCGGGGACCAGTCGCCCCCTCACGGGAATATCACCCGCGGCCGCTTGCGCACGTCACGAAGGCGTTTCGCAGCCATGCGGCGGGCGCAGGGCCAAGGCAGGCAAGGTTGAGGCTCCGCCTCAAACTCCGCCAAAGGCTGCGCCCTTGGAACGCGCCACTTAAGCCAGGGGATCGAAGGGCCCCGGGCCCTTTGCGGGTTCGGGCAGAGCCCTGGCCTTGCCTCGGCGCCGGCCGCGATTGCCACCCTGGGGCGAGCTGGTAGGCTTCGATGCCCGCGCCGCGATACGGACCGGAAGCCGGGCGACCAGGCCGGCGCAGGGGGGCTTCGTGATGGGCGTATCGCAGCGCAGCGTGTTCGTCGGGCAGGACGGGCGGCCGGGGGCCGGGGACAACCTCGGCCTGTGGACCACGGGCGGGGGCGTGCCCGTCGAGGGCGTGGCGCTGGCCGGGCCGCCCGGCGGGGGCGCGGCGCCGTCCGTCAACGGCGTGGCGGTGCTCGCGGGGTCGCTCGTGCTCGCCGTGGACAACGAGCTGGCCGGGCCGCTGTTCGTGACCGACCCCGCCACCGGCCTGGCGCGCGAGCTGGACGTGCTGGCCGGGGCGTCGCCGAACGACCTGGTGTCCACCGGCACGACGGTGCTGTTCAACGCGGGCAACGGGGCGGGCAACGCGCTGTGGCGCACGGACGGCAC
>JBPBQS010000116.1:0-6518 GCA_050920955.1 Janthinobacterium lividum
GGGCGGGCGGCGGGCGGCGAGGCTTCGGGGGACCGCACGTGCGTCCCCGTGGGGCGGCGCGGGGTGCTGCTGGCGGCGTCGGGGCTGCTGCTGGCGGGGGCGGCGCGGGGGGCGGCGGTTCCGGGGGCGGCCGGTGCGGCGGCGGGGCCCGGGGTCGCGGCGACGGTGCGGCTGCGGCCGGGCGGGGTCGCGGACCTGGTCACGCTGCGGGCGGAGGGGGCGCGCAGCCGGCTGCTGCTGGACGCGGAGCCGGTGCTGCTGCCGGGCGCTCCGGAGCGGATCGCGGCGCTGCCGGTCGCGGGGCGCCAGGTCGTGGTCGCCGGGGTGGCGCTGCCGTCGGGGCAGGTGCTCGCGGTGCTCGCGGGGTGGGACGGCGCGCAGGTGCGCGTCCTGGGGGTGGAGAGCTGGGACTGGCACGGGTCGGGGCCGCGGCGGCTCGGGCTGCGGGTCGTGGCGGTGCCGGACGACCGCAGGGTGCGGCTGCTCTACGAGGCGGTGCTGTCCACGCCCCGGGAGGACGGGCCGGCGGGGCGCGTGGTGGTGCGGCACGAGGCGTGGACGGACGTGCTCGCCTGGCAGGAGGGGGGCGCGATGCGTTCCGAGCCGCTGCGGCCGGTGCTCGCGGGGACGTGGCAGGCGCGCATGGCAGGGACGCGGGCGGCGGTGGCGGCGCTGCTGGCCGCGCCGTGCACGGACGTCGGAGTCGAGGCGCTGGCGGCCACGGGGCTGCTCGATCCGCTGGGGCGGGTGGCGCCGGGGTGAGCGTGGCGCTGCGCCCTGCCCCGGCGCGCGGCGGGTGGCGTCACTCGCGCGGTTGCGTCTGTGCGAACGGCGCGGGGCGGCGTAGATGCTGCGGCAAGGCAGGCGGATCGCCTGTTCGGCAATCGCGCGACGCGGCCCAAGCCAGGCGCCGCAGCCGTTCTGGAGGCATGACCAATGACCAAGCGTCGCAAAGAGGAAGAGATCGCGGGGGTGCTCGAGTTCGAGGGGCGCTCCAACGAGGACCCGGAGTTCCTGGAGTGGATGGCCACGCACAAGGCGTCCAACGGCGGCAAGGTGCGCGTCAGCCAGGGCGGCAAGGGCGTGCGCGTGATGTTCGCAAAGGACGCGGACATGGCGCTGTGGAAGGCACGCTCGGACCAGGCGACGGCACGGGCCAAGAAGGCCGGCGCGGCCTGAGGGCTCAGGCAAGGAAGCAAGGTTGAGGCTCTGCCTCAAACTCCGCCAAAGGCTGCGCCCTTGGAACGCGTTCCTTAGGCAGGGGGATCAAGGGGCCCCGCGCCCTTTGCGGGTCCGGGCGTAGCTGCCAGAGGTTCCAACGATCTCCTAGATCGTTGGAATGGCAGCGGAGGGAGGGCCCGGCCTTGCTTTCGTCGGGTTTCAGGGCTTGAAGGCGGCGAAGACCTGGCGGTCCTTGTTCTCGCGCATCAGCATCGAGAACGAGGGGATCTTCTCGAAGCCCAGGCCCTGCGGGCGGCCGTCCTCGTCGGGCGTGACCTTCGCGTAGGGCGCGCCGCTGATCTTCTCCCACTTGCCGGCGGGCTTCTTGGCCTCGAGGTTCACGACGGTTTCCTTGAGGACCATGCGCACGATCGCCTCCTTCGGCGAGGACGGCTTGGTCAGGCTCGGGGAGCCGGCCAGCATCTGCCAGCCGTTCGCCAGCGCCCAGGCGGTGAGTTCTTCGGCGGTCATGCAGGGTGCCTTTCGAAGGAAGCAAGGTCGAGGCTCTGCCTCGAGCTCCGCCAAGGGAAGCCCCTTGGATGGCTTACCTTAAGTAATGGGATCAAAGGGTCCTCGGACCCTTTGCGGGTTTGGGCAGAGCCCATGCTTGCTTGCTAATCGGCCGCGAGTGCGCCCTTAGCGACGGCGGCGAGCCACCCGGCGGTGGTCGGCAGGATCGCGTCGTCGAAGTCGTAGCCGGAGTTGTGCAGCGAGCGGCCGCCCTCGGCCGGGCCGTTGCCGACCCAGACGAAGGCGCCGGGGCGGCGCTCCAGGTAGGCGCCGAAGTCCTCCGACGCCATGGAGGGGGCGAGGTCGCGGCGCAGGGGCACGCCCAGGGACGCGGCGGCGGCAGCGGCCAGGTCGGCCTCGGGGCCGTGGTTGATGGTGGCGGAGACGCTGGTGCCGAGGTCGAAGGAGGCGCGCAGGTCCAGGGCTGCGGCGATGCCCTCGGAGATGGCGCGCACGCGCGCGGTCATGGCGTCGTGCACCGCGGTGTCGTGGGAGCGCATGGTGCCGCGCAGGGTGGCGCGGTCGGGGATCTGGTTCTCGGCGTCGCCGCCGTCGATGCGGCAGATCGAGAGCACGGCGGCGTCGAGGGGGTCGGTGTTGCGCGAGACCACGGACTGCAGGGCGAGGAGGAGGTGGGCGGCGCCGAGCATGGGGTCGCGGGTCAGGTGGGGCTGGGCGGCGTGGCCGGCGTGGCCGTCGAGCGTGATGCGCACGCGGGTGCCGGCGGCCATCACGGGCGCGCGGCGCTCGCCGCCGCCGTGGACCGCGATGGTGCCGGCGGGCAGGCCGGGCCAGTTGTGCAGGCCGAAGATGCGGTCCATCGGGAAGCGGTCGAGCAGGCCGTCGTCGAGCATGGCGTCGGCGCCGCCGAAGCCCTCCTCGGCGGGCTGGAATACCAGGCGCACGGTGCCGCGCCAGCCGGGGTCGCGCTGCAGCAGGATCGCGGCGCCGAGGAGGGAGGCCATGTGGCCGTCGTGGCCGCAGGCGTGCATCACGCCGGGGGTCTGCGAGGCGTGGGGGGCGCCGGTGGTCTCGTGGATGGGGAGCGCGTCCATGTCGGTGCGCAGGCCGACGCTGGGCTCGGCGTTGGCGCCGGCCGCGCCGGGGCGGGCGAGGGTGGCGACGATGCCGTGGCCGCCGATGCCGGACTCGAAGGGGATGCCCAGCTCGGCGAGGCGGGCCTGGACGAAGCGGGCGGTCTCCGCCTCGTGCAGGGAGACCTCGGGGCGGCGGTGCAGGTCGCGGCGCCATCCGGTCAGGCGGTCGTGCAGGTCCTGGTCCATCGGGGGCGGCTCCGGGCGGCGGGTGAGGCGGCGGCCCGTGCCAGAGGTGGGCGCTCGGGGGCGGGTTGGCGAGGGCGCGCTTCCTTGTGGGCGGGTTTCCAAAGGCTCCTGGCCTTTGGCGGGTTCGGGCAGGGCCCGGCCTTTCCTTCAGCCGGGCGTGGCGGCGCGTGCGATGGCGAGGAAGTCCTCGGCGTTGAGGCTGGCGCCGCCGACGAGGGCGCCGCCGACGTGGGGGATGGCGAGGATGTCGCGCGCGTTGCCGGGGTTGACGGAGCCGCCGTAGAGCAGCGGGATCGCAGCGCCGGGGAACTGGCGGGAAAGCTCGGCGTGGACGAAGGCGTGCATCGCGGCGATGTCCTCGGCGGTGGCGCTGCTGCCTGCGCCGATCGCCCAGATAGGCTCGTAGGCGACGATGCCGCGGAAGCCCTCGGGGAGGGAGCCCTCGATCATCCAGCCGACGGTGTCCTGGTGGGCGCCGGCGGCGCGCTGGTCGGCGGATTCGCCGACGCAGACGATGGGGGTCAGGCCGGCGGCGAGCGCGGCCTTGGCCTTCTGGCGCACGGTCTCGTCGATCTCGCCGTGGTTCAGGCGGCGCTCGGAGTGGCCGAGGATGACGTGAGTCGCGCCGCACTCGGCCAGCATGGGGGCGGAGATGTCGCCGGTATGGGGGCCGCTGTCGATCTGGTGGCAGTCCTGGGCGCCGAGGGCGACGGCGCTGCCGCGCAGGGCGGCGGCCAGGGCCGTGAGCTGGGTGAAGGGGGGGCAGACGACCAGGTCGCAGGGGAGCGAGGGGGCGGCGTCGCGCAGGGCGGTGGCCAGGGCCAGCGAGGGGGCGGCGAGGCCGTTCATCTTCCAGTTGCCGGCGACGATGGGGCGCATGGGGGGCTCCGTGGTGGGTGGAGCGGGGTTAGAGCAGGCGGGGGTGGGGGGCAACGGGGGCGTGATCGACGGGCGGGCGGGGGGCTTTGCCGGCTCGGGGCAGGAGGAAGGAAGGAAGCGAGTTCTTTCTTGAAAGAAAGAACCAAAGAACTTCTGCACATCGGGCCTGTGCCTGCCGGGTGGAGCCTGGAGCTTATGGGCAAAGTCTTTTTGCTTCTTTTTCTTCAGAAAAAGAAGGCCTTGCTTCCCTGCCCTTCCCTGGCTGGCGCGGTGTCCGGCGGCTGCCTATGGTGCGCCGCCTTTCCACAGCGTCGGACCCTTGCCCATGCTCGCCCTGTTCCGCGGCTTCATGAACACCTGGCCCGCGCGGCTGCTCATCCTGGTGATGGTGGCCGCACTCGGGGCGTGGGGGATCGCGGGGGTGTTCACGGGCGGCGGCGTGGGGAGCAACGACGTCGCCACGGTGGACGGGCGGGGCATACGGGCCGAGGACTTCGACCGGCAGGTGCGCCGCGACCTGGAGCAGGTGGGCGGGCAGTTCGGCTCGGCGGACCAGATCCCGCCGGGGCTGCGCAGGATGGTGGCGCAGCAGACGCTGAACCGGCTGATCGTGCAGGAGGCGGTGCAGGCGCGGGCGGGGCGCATGGACCTCAGCGTGCCGGACGACGCGCTGCGCGACGCGGTGTTCGCCATTCCGGCGTTCCAGGGCGCGGGCGGGAAGTTCGACCGCACGGTGATGAAGGCGGCGCTGGGGCGGGCGGGGCTGAGCGAGGCGCGGTTCCTCCAGCTGATGCGCGACGACATGACGCAGCGCGAGCTGGTCGAGGCGCTCAAGTCGGGGATGAGCGCGCCGGGCAGCCTGGTCGGGCACATCTTCGCCTTCGAGGGCGAGACGCGGGTGGCGCAGACGGCGAGCTTCCCGCTGGCGGGGGTTGCGCCGCCTGCGGCGCCGGCGATGGTGGTGCTGCAGCGGTGGTACGCGAACCATCCCGAGGACTACCGCACGCAGGAGCTGCGGCGGATCAAGGCGGTGGTGATCTCGCCCGACACGGTGGCGCGCTCGATCGACGTGACGGACGCGCAGCTGCAGGCGGCGTACGACGCGAAGTCGGCGCAGTTCCACCAGGCGGAGAAGCGCTCGGTCGACGTGGTGACGGCGGCGGACAAGGGGCGGGCGGAGACGCTGGCGACGCTGTGGCGCGGCGGCGTCGCGTGGAGCGGCATCCAGGCGGCGGCGACCCAGGCGGGCACGGGCGCGGGGGCGGCGGCGCCGGCGACGGCGGTGTCGCTGGATGACGCGACGCAGGACCAGATCCCCTCGCCCGAGCTGGCGAAGGCGGTGTTCGCGGCAAAGGCGGGCGAGGTCGTCGGGCCGGTGCAGGGGTCGCTGGGGTGGGTGGTGCTGAAGGTGTCGAAGGTGACGCCGGCGGTGTCGCAGGATTTCGCGGCGGCGAAGGAGGGGCTTCGCACGGAGGTCGCGCGCGAGCTGGCGGCGGGGCAGGTCGATGCGCGGGTGAGCCGGCTGCAGGACGCGCTGGCGGGGGGCACGTCGCTGGACGAGCTGCCGGGCGACCTGGGGGCGGCGGCTGTGCAGGGCACGCTGGACGCGCAGGGGCGCACCGCGGCGGGCGAGCCGGCGCCGCTGCCGGGCGACGCGGCGCTGCATGACGCCGTGATCAAGCAGGCGTTCGCGCAGAAGGTCGGCGACGCGGCGCAGGTCGTGCAGGGGCCGGGGCAGTCGGCGTTCGCGCTCGTCGTCGAGGCGGTCACGCCGCCGAGCCCGAAGCCGTACGCCGAGGTCGCGGACGCGGTGCTGGCGGACTGGCGGGCGGACGCGGTGCGGCACGGGCGCGAGGCGGCGGCGGCGCGGCTGCTGGCGGCGGTGCAGGGCGGGCAGTCGATCGAGACGGCCGCCGCGGTGGAGGGCGTCAAGGTCGCAACCACGCCGCCGATCGGGCGCCAGGCGCCGCCCAAGGGGGTGCCCGGGGTGCTGGCGCAGGTGGTGTTCTCGCTCAAGCAGGGCGAGGCGACGATGGTCGAGGACGCGGCCGGCGAGGCGGGCGGCGGGTTCGTGGTCGCGGTGCTGCAGTCGGTGAAGCCGGCGACGCAGGCGGGCGATCCGATCGGATACGGGCAGATGCGCGACGCGCTGTCGCGGGGCATGGGGGACGACGCGGAGATCACCTACGCGTCGGCGCTGCGGGCGCTGGCCAAGCCGCGGATCAACACGGCGGTGCTGGACCGGGTGGCGGAGCAGCCGTAGGCGCGGGCCAAAGGAAGCAAGGCCGGGCTCTGCCCGGACCCGCCAGGGGCGAGCCGCCCCTGGACCGGCGTCTTTAAGGCAGTGGCGTTGGGGGCGGGGGTGCCTTAACGGGGGCCGGTCCAGGGCGGCTCGCCCTGGCGGGTTTGGGCAGAGCCCATGCTTGCCTGCTTCGGGAGGGTGCGATGGACGACTTCACGGCGGCGTACGAGGGCGGCCAGGGCGCGCTGCTGTGGAGCAGCCTGGTGTCGGACCTGCTGACGCCGGTGGCCGCGTTCCTCAAGCTGGCGCACGGGCAGGCGAACAGCTTCCTGCTGGAGAGCGTCGAGGGCGGGGCGTCGCGGGGGCGGTACTCGATCATCGGC
>JBPBQS010000338.1:0-6373 GCA_050920955.1 Janthinobacterium lividum
AACGTCCCGTAGCGCTCCGCGTGGAACCGGCTCAGCGTGGAGAACACGTCCTCGCCGTAGAACCCCGCGTGCTCGTCGCCCGCCCAGGTGTCCACCGCGTAGCAGCGCGTCGCCAGCCCCTCGCGCCGCACCTGCTCGCACATCGCGGCATACGACACGCCGTTGTGCGTCCCCAGCTCCACCAGCACCTCCGGCCGCGTCGCCGACACCACCCAGTGCGCGAACGGCACATGCCCGTGCCACGCGCTCTCCGTGTCCAGCAGCGTCGGGCGCTCGAACACCGGGTCGAGCGCCGGCGTCGCGAGCGCGGCCACGGCGTCGGGGAGCGGCGGGGTCAGGTCCTGGTCCACGGCGGCGTCCTTCTGGGCAAAGAAAGGCCAGGGCTCCGCCCTGGACCCGCCAGGGGCAGCGCCCCTGGACCGGCATGGATGAGGAAGCGTTGGGGCGCCGTGGCGCTCAGCGCAGGCCCGCCCGCCGCAGCGCCGCGCCTGCCAGGCGCCGCACCGTCGAGCGCGTGTCCGGCTCCGCCACCCGCCGCAGGGCCACGTCGCAGTACATGTACGACTGGAGCGCCAGGTGCGTCATCTCCCAGCCGTGCTCGATCATGAACTCGTGCGCCGCCTGGATCACCCCGTAGGGCTCGAGCTTGGGCCCCACCACGTCGAGCATGGTGTAGTCGTTGAGCACGAGGATCCCGTCCGGCCGCAGCTTGCGACGCACGATCGCGAGCTCGCGCTTGACCGACTCGTAGGCGTGGTCCGCGTCGAGGTAGATCACGTCCACCGTGGCGTCGCCCAGGTTCTCCAGCGCCCGCGCGCTGTCGTCGTGCATCACCATCATCCGGTCCGCGGCGATCTGCGCGGCGAACCGCTCGCGGTAGAACTCGACGTGGGTGCGGCCGCCGAAGATCTCGCCCACCGGCCGCCCCGCCCACAGCATCGGCCAGGTGTGGAAGCGGAAGTCGTCGATCGCCACGAACCGGCTCGGCTGGCACACCCGCAGGATCTCGGCGGAGAAGTCGCCCGTCGCCACGCCCACCTCGACCACCACCTTGCCGCGCGGCAGCAGCGGCAGCAGGGCGTAGCGGTCCGGCAGCACCCGCGCATGGCGCAGCAGCCGCTCCGGCAGCGCCGCCGCAGCCACCACCGGCGCCCGCGCCGCCCCGGTCTCGGCAGCCGGAACCGCCGCGGCCGCCGCGCCGTCCTGCCCGGGCTCCTCGTTCCGCTGGAGCGTCGTCATCCGCCGTCCTCCCGGGCTGTGCGCCGTGGCCGCCCGTATCGGCGCGACGTTGCCGGGCAGGGTGTAACGCACCCCGGGATGGCCGCAAATGCGGTCCGTGCTGCGGCGGCCGGCTCCTTGCCGCGAGGCTTGGCCGGGGCGCCGTGGTTAACCCCTGCGCCCTGTCCCTGCTGAGACGATGAGACTCGGAAGTCGGGAAGGCGTTAACATCTTCGTCACCACGTCCCAATTCCTGCGACTTGTTGCGGCAAATGCGAGTCGCCTGGACTGCAATTGCCCAGCCTCGATTCCGGCTACCCGCTAAAAATCCGCCATGCTGCGACGCAACATATCCCCGAGCCTGGGTCGCAACAAGAGTATACGGTTATCCAACTCGTTGAAACGACCACGGGGGCTTTTAGTAGTTACTCTCTGTTTGCACCGCAGCATTAAGAAAATGCAATTGCATGTGTCGTATTATTCGGCTGGACCGCGGGTCCTGTTGGCATTGACTTCGGTGTGTGACCAACCGCAACCAACCGATCGACGGTATATGCATATGACATCCCGGTTAAGGTGTTCGTTTAAGCTTGCCTTGGCAGGAGGCGTTCGGTTAACCATTGCGCCGGACGCATCGTTGTGGCTGCCGCCACGGAATGCCGACGCACAAAGGGGACTAACCCAATGACTGCCGTAACCGTAACGGGTGCCAACAACCAGATCCTGACCGTTCAGCTGAACGGCGTGACCAACTTCACCGTGGCCCAGCAGTTCGCCTCGATCATCAACCAGGCGGCCGGGGCTGGCACCCTGACCGCGTTCAACGAGACGAGCAGCGGCGCGGCTCCGATGATCCCCGCGGGCAACACCAGCGAGGCGGTCATCCTGTCCGCCTCGTCGTCGCTGTCGGTGCCGGCCGGCTACACCTTCGTGACCGACGTGGCCTCCGCGGCGACGACGATCAACGGCGCGACCGCGACCAGCGGCTTCGTGGGCGTCCTCGCCGGCACGGCGGGCGTGACCTTCAACGCGGGCAACGCGGACGGCATCCTCGTCGCCGGCGGCGGCGCCAACGTGTTCAACGGCACAACCAGCAACTTCTCGATCTACACCGGCGACGGCAACGACACGATCACCACCGGCGCGGGCAACGACTTCGTCGACGCCGGCACCGGCGCCAACGTGATCACGCTCGGCGCGGGGAGCAGCTACGTCGCCTCGACCTCCAACGACCTGATCACCGGCGGCGCCGGCCTCAGCACGGTGGGCGCCAGCGGCCACGGCGCGACCATCAACGGCGGCACCGGCGCGATCCTGATCAACAGCACGGGCGCGGCTGACCTGGTCACGCTCGGCTCCGGCGGCGGCTCGATCTTCGGCGGCACGAACTCGACCTACAACCTGGTCGGGAACTCGATGGTCATCGGCGACAACGGTTCCAACACCGTCAACGCCGGCGCCTCGACTGCTTACATCTCGGCCGGCGGCGGCAACGACCTGGTGAAGGGCGGCACGGGTGCGCTGACCTTCCTCGGCGGCGCGGGCAACTCCACCGTCACCGGCGGCTCGGCGCCTGTCACGCTGTTCGGCGCCAACGGCGGCTCGGTGACCTTCACCGGCACCGCGGCCAACAACATGCTGACCGTGATCGACAGCGGCAAGATCGACGCCAGCGGCTCTGCCGGCGCGGGCGATACCCTGTTCGGCGGTCTCGGCGCCAACACGATCCTGGGCGGCACCGGCGCCGACCTGTTCGTGGTGCGCTCCGGCGCCTCGTCGCTCACTGGCGGCGCGAACGGCGTCAACACCTACGACTTCATCGCCAGCAACACCGGCGGTGCCACCGACGTCATCAGCGACTTCAAGACCGCCGACAAGGTGTCGATCTCCGGCTACACCGCCTCCACTTCGGGCGCCGTGCTGCAGACCGCCACCGTCTCCGGCGGCTCGACCACCATCACGCTGTCCGACCAGACCAAGATCGTCTTCCAGAACTACACGAACCTCACCTCGGGCAACTTCTCCTAAAGCCCGCGCCCCGGGGGTTCGCCCCCGGCGTGAACCAGGCCGGCTCCCTCGCGGGGGCCGGCCTTTTTCATGCCCGCCTGGCTCAGGCCAGCGCGCGCGCCACGTCCTGCACGTTGAACAGCGTCAGGTCGGTCCCGTCGCGCAGCGAGATCGTCGACCCGTACGCGCCGTGCTGGGCGTTCGCCACGGCGAAGCCGACCTCGGCGTCCGAGTAGCCGTACAGCGCCACCTGATCGAGCCCCGGCCGGAAGCCGACGATCGCGTCGTCGCCGCCCGAGGCGCCCTTCTGCAGCACGTAGAGGTCCCCGCCCCCCTGGGCGTAGGCAAGCGTCTCGCCGCTGCCGAGGAACACGGTGTTCGCTGCGTCGCTGCCCACCACGGTGCTCGACCCGCCCCCGGTGAACGCCACGTTGTCGTCGGACAGGAACATCAGGTTGCGGCCGCTGCCGCCGACCATGGTGTCGCCGCCCGCAGCACTGCCCACGAACTCCGTGTCGCCACGGCTGCCGTACAGCACGTCCGCGTTGCCGCCGACCAGCGTGGTGTTGCCGCCGGTGGCGATGAGGTAGCTGTTGCCCCCGGCACCGCCGAGGACCGTGTCGTTGCCCAGCCCGGCGTACACCTCGCCCCTGCCGTAGCCGAGGTCGACGTAGTTGTCGCCGTTGCCGTCCTCGACGTACAGGTAGCCCCGACCGCCGTGCACGTCGGTGTCGAAGTCCGACGTGTAGACTTGGTCGAACCCGGTCGCCGCGTAGACCGTGTCGATCCCCCCGCCATGCACGACGTTGTCGCCCCCCTGCAGGAACACCGTGCTCCTGCCGCCATATGGCGTCGCGACGGTGGAATAGGGCGGCACCAGGTAGTCCGGCATCTCGTCGTCTCCAGGAAAGGCCGGACATTCCGGCCTGCAGCATGCAGGAAGCCGCATCGCCGGCAGGCAAGCAAGGCCTTCTTTTTCTGAAGAAAAAGAAGCAAAAAGACTTTGCCACTTGAGGCTTTTGCCTTGCGCGTAGGCTCGGGACTGATTGGCAGAAGTTCTTTGGTTCTTTCTTTCAGGAAAGAACTCGCTTGCTTCCTTCGCTCCTCAGGACGGCAGCAGCACCCCGAGCATCGCCAGCGCCGCCCGCTCCGGGTGCCACAGCGCCGCCGCCGTCGCGGCACCACGCCGCACCCCCGCCATGTCCAGGTCCCCCGCGCCGAGCTGGCGCACAACCTCGCGCGCGGCGTCGCCGTCGGTCGTGGGTACCAGGAACCCGTCCACCCCGTCGGTGATGAACTCGCTGGCGCCGCCGCGCTCCGGCCCGATCGCCACCAGCCCCGACGACATCGCCTCCAGCAGCGTCAGCCCCATCGCCTGGTAGCTCGACAGGTCCACGAACACGTCCATCGCGCGGAACAGCGCCGCCACCTGCGGCCGGCGCAGCCGCCCGTGGTTGCGCACCGCGGCGGGATGGCGCGCGCGGTAGCCGGCGAGGTCGGCGTCGTCGCAGCCGAACACGTGGCACTCCACCCCGCGGCCCAGCCCGTGCGCCAGGGCCGCCATCATCCGCCACGTGGCCTCGGGCCCGCGCCGCTCGCTGCTCGGCCGGACCATCGCGCACACCCGCAGCGTCGGCCGCACCTCGTCGTAGGCCAGCCGATCCACCGCGCGGAACCGGTCGACGTCCACGCTCGGCCCGACCAGCGAGGCCTCCACGCCCACCTCGCGCAGCAGGACGTCGCGGTTCCACGCGCTCTTGGTGAACACCGCGCGCGCCGGGTCCTGCTGGTAGCTCAGCCGCGCCAGCGCGTGGTCCGGGCCGAGCGGGTCGTAGAAAAGCGGCTCGTAGTCCTGCACGTAGTAGCCCATGCGCGCCCGCGTCTCGGACTGCAGCGGCAGCCAGAACGCGCTCTGCTGCGCGGTCGCCACCACCGCGTCGTAGCCGCCCGACAGCACATGCGCCCGCAGCGCCGCCTCGTCCGCCTCGAACCGCCAGGACTCCACCTCGGGATACGCCGCACCCGCGCCGTAGGCGTTGGCCGCGACGTTGAGCAGGGTGACGTCGACGCCCATCCGCCCGAGCGCCTCGGCCTCCTGCAGCACCACGTTGGCGCCTCCGCCCTCGGCCGCCACCGGCAGCACGAAGGCGACCTTGGCGCCTGCCCAGCGCCGCCCCTGTGCCACCGCGGCCTCGCGCTCGAAGCGCCGCCCGACCCACTCGCGCACCCCGTGCAGCGCCAGACTGTGCCGGCAGAACGCCGCCGGCTCCTCGACCATCACCCGTGCGTCGTATTTCGCCGCGATCGCCAGCCCCGCGTCCGCCGCCAGCTTCAGCCGCCGCTCGTGCGAGAACGACTTCGACTGCGCGTGCCAGACGTAGCAGTCGTCCGCGACACGCAGCGTCCACCCGGCGATGCGCGCGCGCACACACCAGTCGTTCTCCTCGCCGTAGCCCTGCGGGAAGTTCGCCTCGTCGAGCAGCCCCACCGTGTCCAGGGCCTCGCGCCGCACCGCGAAGCAGAACCCGTTGATGAACGGCAGCGCGGGATGCACCGCGCGCCGCTGCGCCACCATGCGCCCGGCCTGGTCCACGGTGACGCCGTCGGGCAGGGGGTTGCTGGCCCAGTCGCCGCCCTCCGACAGCAGCGGCACCGACTGCCACGACGCGGTGTTGGACAGCGGCCCCACGACCGCGCAGCGCGGGTCCGAGTCGAACGCCCGCAGCAGCGCGTCCAGCCAGCCCGCGGTCACCACCGTGTCGGAGTTGAGCAGCACCACGACCTCGCCCCGCGCCGCGCGCAGCCCGGCATTGGCGGCGCGCGTGTAGCCCAGCGCCTGCTCGTGGCGGACCAGCGTGGCGGTGGCCATCGCCGGGTGCGTGTCGAGCACGGCGCGCGTCTCCGCCCCGCTGCCGTCGTCCACCACCACCAGCGACCACGGCGCCCGCCCGTGCCTGGCCAGCGCGTCGAGGCAGCGCCGCGTGTCCTCTGCGGCGTTGTGCACGCACACCACGACGCCCACCGCCCGCGCGCCCGCCTGCTCCGCGTCGCCGTCGCCCGTGCCCGCCGGCGCCATGTCCTCGCGCAACGCCAGCGCGGGCGGCCAGTCCGACGCGCTCCCCCCGCCGCCTCCTGCCCCGCTGCCGAT
>JBPBQS010000016.1:0-6345 GCA_050920955.1 Janthinobacterium lividum
CCGCCGGCCTGCCGCCCCGGAGTAGCGCCGTGTCGCCTCAGAACCGAGATGACGATCCGCCGCTGTTCCCGGCGCCACGCGACCCCGACAGAACGCCTTTGCCCCAGGGCGGAGACATCCCCGCGCTTCGCACGCTGGCGGGGTTCGCGGAAACCGCGTTGCCGGCCATGCTGCTCCTCTACCTGGCCGCCAGCGAACGCCACGCCGACACGCTGCCCGAGCTGAAGCAGGTGATCGACACCCTGAGCGAGGTGCCCGGCAACCTGAACGCCCAGGGTATGGAACCGAAGCACGCCGCCGTGGCCCGGCTCTATGCCACGATCAGAGTCCTGCGCGGCCGCATCGAGTAGCCTTCAAACGAAGGCCGCTGCCGGAAAGGCGGCCTTGAGCTCCGCGCCAAGCTCGAGGCCGAGCCTGGCGGCGCTCGAGGCCGGCCCCTCGATCATGCCCCGGCGTACGATGGCGCCGTCGCCCGAGGCTAGCAGGCCGTCCAGCCGCATCGCGCCGCCCGGCAGCAGGCGTGCGTGGGCGCCGATCGGCGTCGAGCACGACCCGTCGAGCGCCCCCAGCATCGCCCGCTCCGCCGTGGCAGCCACGCGCGCCGCGGAATCCTCGATCAGCAGCAGCAGCTCGCGCAGCTCGTGCGCGTCCTCGCGCACGGTGACGCCGACGATCCCCTGGCAGGCGGCCGGCAGCATCGCGTGCTCCGGCAGCGCGAGCGAGGCCTCCGCCTCCAGCCCCAGCCGCCGCAGCCCCGCCATTGCCAGCAGGCTCGCCGCGCACACGCCGTGGCGTATCTTGTCGAGCCTGGACTGCACGTTGCCGCGGAACAGCACGATGCGCAGGTCCGGGCGGGCGTGCAGGAGCTGCGCCTGCCGCCGCACCGAGGAGGTGCCGACCACGGCGCCCTGCGGCAGGCACGCGAACGGGTCGGCCTCGTCGGGCACCCCGCACTCGTCGCCCAGGATCAGCGCGTCGCGCGGGTCCTCGCGCGGCAGGGTGCAGCCGAGCACGATGCCGGGCGGAAGCTCCGTCTCCAGGTCCTTGAGGCTGTGCACCGCGAGATGGATGCGCCCGGCGAGCAGGGACTCGTGGATCTCCTTGGAGAACAGGCCCTTGCCGCCGATCTCGGCCAGCCGGCGGTCCTGCACCGCGTCGCCCGTGGTGCGGATCACGCGCTCCTGGAACACGCCGAACTGGTGCATCACCGGGCAGGCCCGCGCCAGCGTCGCCATGAAGGAGCGCGTCTGCTGCAGGGCGAGCGGGGAGCCGCGCGTGCCGATGCGCAGCGGCAGCGCGGGGGTGTGGCGCGGCGCCGTCGTCAGCATTCCGTGTGCCGCATCCGGGCAGCCCGACCCGAACCGCGTCCCGTGCGCAGCCTCCGCCAGCGCCGCCTCGACATCGCCGCTCATCGCTTGGTCTCCGTCATGGCCGAGGCTCCGGGCAGGGCGGGCGAGGGCACGAGGCCCGGCCGGCCGAAGGGGCGGTTCAGCACGACCACCGCGCGGTTCAGGAAGAAGGCGGTGCCCACCCAGGCGAGGTAGGGCAGCAGCAGCGCCGCCGCGAACGGCGACCACCCCCGGAACGCCAGCACCAGCGCCAGCACCGAGAGCCACAGCGCGGCCGCCTCGGGCAGCGCCCAGTCCGGGCGGCGCAGCTTGAAGAACAGCCCGCTCCAGGCGATGTTCAGCACGGCGTTGACCGCGAACAGCGCCACCACCCAGCCGCGCTCGGCGCTGTCGCCGGTGCGCCAGGCCAGCACCGCCGCCCAGGCCGTGAGCACCCCGATCGACGTCCACACCACGGGGAACGCCCAGCCCGGCGGCTGCCACCACGGCGTGCGCAGCGAGTTGTACCACGGCCCGATCTCGGTCAGCAGCCCGCCCAGGAACAGCACCACGACGACGCCACCGGCCGCGACCGCGACATCCCAGCTCACGCCGAGACCAGCCCGGCGAGATGGGCGATGTTCTTGCAGAAGATGCGCAGGTGCACGACGGGCTTCGCGCGCACCAGCTCCTTGGTCATGTAGGCGGTCCAGGTCAGGCGCTGCACGTCCTCGTCCTGGCAGATGCTGACGAAGCGCTCGCGCCGGTTGTCGTTGGCGTACCAGAAGCGCTGCATCAGCCCCAGCACGCGGAATACGCCGCCATGGGCGCGCATGAAGCGCCGTCGCGCGTCGCGCAGCGCGCCCACCTTGCCGGTGACGATGAAACGGTCCACCGCCTCGCCCGCAAGCTGGCCCCCGAGCATCGCGTAGTAGAGGCCCTCGCCCGAGGCCGGCGCCACCACGCCCGCCGCGTCGCCGGCCAGCAGCACGTCGCGCCCGTTGTCCCAGCGCCCCAGCGGGTGCATCGGAATCGGCGCGCCCTCGCGCCGCAGCGTCTCGGCGCCCTCGAGCCCGGTGGCAGCGCGCAGCGCCGTGGTAGCCGGACGTAGCGCGAAGCCCTTGCGGGCGCTGCCAAGGCCGACGCTCGTGGTGGCGCCGTGCGGGAACACCCAGCCGTAGAAGTCCGGCGATACCTTGCCGTTGTAGTGCACCTCGCAGCGCCCGGGGTCGGCGCCGGCCGGGGAGCGGACGATCTCGTGGTAGGCGAACACGTAGCGCATCTTCGCCGCGCCCTTCACGCCCGCGGCGCGCGCCACTGCGGAACGCGCGCCGTCGGCCCCCACCACGGCGCGGGCGCGTACCTCGAAGGCGGCCCCGCTGCCGTCGGTGCTGCACTCGCGGCACGCGACGACGCTGACGCCGTCCTCGCGCCGCACCCCCTCGAACAGCGCCGTGCGACGCGTGGCGCCGTCGGTCGCCGCCCGGCAGCGCAGCCACTCGTCGAAGCGGTCGCGGTCCACCATGCCGACGAAGCCGTCCTCGATCGGCATGTCCACCGAGCGGTGCGAGGGGGCGAACATCCGCGCCGAGGTGGCGCGCGCCACGAGCTGGCTCTCGGGGATGGCGAAGTCCTGGATCAGCCGTGGCGGCACCGCGCCGCCGCACGGCTTCACCCGGCCGCCGCGGTCGAGCAGCAGCACGGAGTGCCCGCGCCGCGCCAGCTCCGAGGCGGCCGTGGCGCCTGCGGGCCCGCCGCCGACGACGACGACATCGAAGTCGAAGGCCGGGAGGCGAGGCCGCCCCCCGGACCCCGGCGCCACCTGGAGTTCCATGTCCGCCTGCCCCTTCAGTGTGCCGGTCCAGGGCGGCTCGCCCTGGCGGGTCGCCGCCTTCAAGACGTGGGGCAGCGCCCTGGCCTTGCCTTGCCTGCTCAAGACGCCCGCACCGCGAGCGCCGCCGCCAGCATCCCCAGAACGTAGAGGCTGGTCCCCGTGGCATTGTACCAGGGCGCCCGTCCCCGCGGGTCGGCGAGCAGCCTGCGCATCAGCACGAGCTGGGCCGCCAGCAGCACGCCGACGGCCGCCGCATGAACCGGCTGCCCCCACGACGCGAGCAGCGCCACGACCAACGCCTGCGGCACCGCCATCACCACGCAGGCGAGGCGGCAGGCGCGGTCCGGCCCGAGGCGGGCGGGCAGGGACCCCAGCCCCATCTGCCGGTCGCCCTCGATCGACTTGAAGTCGTTCAGCGTCATGATGCCGTGCGCGCCGAGGCTGTAGAGCGCGGCCAGCGCCACGATGCGCCCGCCCGGCCAGTGCTGCATGCTCACTGCGGCGCCGGCGAACCAGGGCAGCCCCTCGTAGGACACGCCCACCGCGAGGTTGCTCCACCAGCCGTTGCGCTTCAGCCGCACCGGCGGCGCGCTGTACGCCCAGGCCAGCGCCAGGCCGAGCACCGCGGCGATCCACACGTAGCGCCCGAGTGCAACCGCCACCGCGAGGGAAAGCACGCTCCACGCCACCGCAAGCCCCAGGCCCCAGCGCCCGGGGACGCGCCCGGACGGGATGGGCCGCCCCGGCTCGTTGATCGCGTCGACGTGCCTATCGAACCAGTCGTTGACCGCCTGGCTGGTGCCGCAGGCCAGCGGCCCCGCGAGACCCGCGCCCGCCGCCACCAGGCCCCAGCGCGAGGCCGGGAACGCGCCGGCCGAGACCACGCCGCAGCCGAACGCCCACACCGGCGCGAACCAGGTTAGCGGCTTGAGCAGCTCCAGCAGCGCGCCCGCCGAGGGACGCGCGCCCGCGGCCGGCACGCCGCCCTGTGCGAGGGCTGCGCCTCTCACTCGCCTTCCCACCCGCTGCCCGGCTCGGGCAGGTCGCCGAGGCCGTAGCGGTGCAGCTTGGCATACAGGCTCTGCCGGCTCACGCCGAGCATCTCGGCCGCCGAGGCGCGGTTGTTCTCGGCCAGCTCGAGCGCCGCCTCGATGCACAGCCGCTCGATCACGTCGGTGGCGTCGCGCACCAGCTCCTTGAGCGACACGCGGCCGATCAGCTCGGTGAGCTGCTCCACCGAGCGCGGCACCACGGCGGCGCGCACCTCGGGCGCCGCGGCGGCGGCCGTCAGCCGCCTGGCCACGTCGCGGATCGCGAAGCCGAACGAGGGCTGCGCGCCGCCGAGCACGGCCGCGGCGGAGATCTCCACCTCGGTCAGCATGCCATGCTCGCCGCGCAACGTGGTGGCGAACAGCCGCACCGAGCCGCGCTGGCGCAGGTTGGCCAGCAGCACGTCGACGTCCACCCCGGCGCGGCCGAGCCAGGTGCCCAGCGCGCGCCCCTGCGCCTGCCCGGCGACCGGGATCTGCGTCATCGTGAGGAACGCGGCGTTGGCGGCCAGGATCGTGCCCTCGCCGTCCGTGGCCACGAAGGCGTCGGGCGCCTGCTCCAGCGCCTGCAGCAGCCGCTCGCTCACCTCGGACACCAGCGTCGTGCCGCTGGCCACCGCGCCTGGCATCACCCGGACCAGCAGCACCGAGCTGTCGCCCTCGATCAGCAGCGAGGCGGACAGCGACACGTCGCCATCGGACGCGGCGACCGACTCGGCCCTGCCGTCCGCGGCCGCCACTGGCTCGGCCAGCCGCACCCGCACCGGCTCCGCGCGCCCGCCCGTCTTGATCGCGGCCAGCACGCGCAGCACGGCGCCGCGGTCGTGCGGCTCGAACAGCTCGGGAAACAGCCAGCCCTGCGCGCGGCGCGTGCCGGCCAGCCGCCGCCCGGCCGGATTGCTCTCGCCCACCTTGAGGCTGTGCGCGTCGAGCACCATCAGCGGCTCGGGCGAGGTCTCGAACAGGATGCGGTAGCGCGTCTGTGCCTGGCGCAGGCCCGCGTAGTCGCGCTCCATCGTCTGCTGCGCGTCGATCAGCCGCTGCTGCAGCCCGACGAGCGGGCGCAGGTCGCGCCCGAACGCCACCAGGCTGTCCGCCGGGCCCGCCTGCGTCACGCTGTACTCGACGGCCACGTCGCCCGCGCCCGGCCTGCCGGCCGCCACGCCGGGATGGTTGAGGTGGCGCAGGCGCGGCGTGTCGCCAGCCAGTGCCGACTCGATCAGCGCGCGCACCTTGGACCGGCTTTCCGCGCTCACCGTGTCGCTCCATGCCCGGCCCACCACGGCCTGCGCGCCGCCGAGGTCGGCCTCCAGCGAGGCGCTGCGGAAGGTGGCCGCGCGCACCACGCCGTCGCGGTCGAGCACCAGCGCCACGTCGGCCGCCGCCGCGAGCAGGCGCGCCACCGCGTCGGCGTCGAGTGCGCCGGGTGCCGGCTCGTCGGGAAACGGGGATCTGGACTTCATGGTGCTGAAACGGCCCGGCTGACTGAAGCTCACCTGATGGCTCATCGCGGCTGCGCGGTCGAGGCGCGACGGGCCGGCGCGGGCCGGCGCCGCGCGGCGAGCAGTGCTGCGGCACGGCGCACCGCCTCGGCGGCGTCGGGCGCGGTCTCGTCGGCGCCGATCCGGATGGCCAGCTCCGGGTGCTCCAGGAACGCGGGGCCGCCCACCATGACGATGATGCCGCGGTTGCGCGACGCCCGGCGCACCGCGGCGACGCACAGCGCGAGGCGGCCGAAATGGACCTCGGCGCCCAGCGAGAAGCCGATCAGGTCGACCGGCCGCGCGGCGACCACGCGCGCCGCGTCGGCGGCCCCCGCGATCGCCGGGTTCTGCACCTGCCAGCCGGCGCCGCGGAAGAAGTCGCTCAGCATCGACAGCCCCAGCGAGTGCTGCTCCCCCGGCGCCGCGACCAGCAGCGCCAGCCCCGCCGCACTCGCCGCGCCGCCATGCCCCGCCCCGCCGTCCGCCGCAGCCTCGCCAGCGCCGTCCCGCTCCCCAGGTGCCAAGTCATGCAGCAGCCGGTGCAGCTGCACCGCCGCCAGCGTCACCTCGGTGAACGAGCAGCGGTCCTCGACCCAAAGGTCGCCCAGGTGGCGCGCGGCCCCGCTCAGCAGCTCCAGGCAGATCGTCTC
>JBPBQS010000187.1:0-6300 GCA_050920955.1 Janthinobacterium lividum
GTGCTCGCCAAGCACGACGAGGCCTACATGCCCAAGGACGTCGCCGACGCCCTGAAGAAGTCCGGCCGCTGGGACCCGGCCAAGGGCGGACCGCCGCCCGCCGCCGAATGGACCGCGCTCGCCGCCACCCCGGCGCGCGGCTCGTGACGCCCACCCCCCTGAGCGAGGCCTCCCCCATGACGCAGACCCGGGCATGATCCCCGAGCTCGGCCACTTCGCCCTCGCCCTGGCGTGCTGCCTCGCCGTGGCGCAGTTCGCGATCCCGCTGTACGGCGCCCACCGCGCCGACGCCCGCCTGATGGCAGCGGCCCCCGGCCTCGCGATCGGCCAGATGCTCGCCCTCGTGGTCGCCGCCGCGGCGCTCGTCTGGAGCGCCGTGTCCGACGACTTCTCGGTCGCCAACATCGCCGAGAACAGCGCCGCCGCGAAGCCGCTGCTCTACAAGATCACCGGCACCTGGGGGAACCACGAGGGCTCGATCCTGCTCTGGGCCCTGATCCTCGGCCTGTGCGGCGGCTCCGTCGCCTGCTTCGGCCGCGGCCTGCCCTCCGCCCTGCGCGCCCGCGTCCTCGGCGTGCTCGGCGGCACGTCCGCCGGCTTCCTCCTGTTCGCGCTCCTGACCTCCAACCCGTTCCTGCGCATGTGGCCGCCCGCCACCGACGGCCGCGGCATGAACCCGCTGCTCCAGGACCCCGGCCTCGCCTTCCACCCCCCCGTGCTCTACGCCGGCTACGTCGGTTTCGCCGTGCCCTTCGCCTTCGCCGTCGCCGCCCTGCTGGAAGGCCGCATCGACGCCGCCTGGGGCCGCTGGGTCCGCCCGTGGGCGCTGGTGTCGTGGTGCTTCCTGACCTGCGGCATCGCGCTCGGCTCGTGGTGGGCGTACTACGAGCTCGGCTGGGGCGGCTACTGGTTCTGGGACCCGGTCGAGAACGCCTCGCTCATGCCCTGGCTCACCGGCACCGCGCTGGTGCACTCCGCCATCGTCGTCGAGAAGCGCGAGAGCCTGAAGATCTGGACCGTCCTGCTCGCCATCGCGACCTTCTCGCTCTCGCTCGCCGGCACCTTCCTCGTCCGCTCCGGCATCCTCAACTCCGTGCACGCCTTCGCCAACGACCCCGCGCGCGGCGTGTTCATCCTCGCCCTCCTCGGCATCGTCATCGGCGGCTCGCTCCTCCTGTTCGCCCTGCGCGCGCCCACGCTGGCCGCCGGCGGCGTGTTCGCGCCGATCTCGCGCGAGGGCTCGCTCGTCCTCAACAACATCCTGCTGTGCTCGATCTGCGCGGTCGTCATCACCGGCACGATGTACCCGCCCTTCGCCGACCTCCTGCTCGGCGCCAAGATCTCCGTGGGCGCTCCCTTCTTCAACGCGACCGTCCTCCCCCTGGCGATCCCGATGTTCGCCTTCATGGCGATCGGCCCGCTGATGCCCTGGAAGCGCGCCCAGCTCGCCCCCGTGCTGATGCGCGTCTGGTGGGCCGCCCTGATCGCGGCCACCGTGGCGGCCTTCTGCCTGTTCCGCATGGCCGTGCTCCCCGCGCTCGCCTTCGCCGCCAGCGCTTGGCTGATCCTCGGCTCCTTCTCCGAGCTGGTGGAGCGCGTCCGCCTGTTCCGCGTCCCGCTCGCCACGAGCTGGTCGCGCCTCGTCGCCCTCCCGCTGTCCGTGCTCGGCGCGGCGATCGCCCACGCCGGCATGGGCGTGACCATCGCCGGCATCGCTGGCATGTCGCTCGCCCAGCAGCGCATCGTCGCCGTCCACGTCGGCGAGAGCGTCGACGTCGCCGGCTACACCTGGACCCTGGAGAACCTCGCCGACGAGCCCGGCCCGAACTACAAGTCCCGCGTCGCCACCATCGCCGTCTCGCGCAACGGCCACCCCGTCGTGACCCTGCGCCCCTCGCGCCACACCTTCGCGACCCAGGGCCAGACCGTCGAGGACGTCGCCATCGACACCAACCTGATGCGCGACCTCTACGCCGTCCTCGGCGACGAGCGCGACGGCGAGGCCGTCCTGCGCCTGCACGACAACGTCCTCGCCCCCTGGATCTGGCTCGGCGCGCTCGTCATGGCCGCAGGCGGCGTCCTGTCGCTGGCCGACCGCAGGCTCCGCGTCGGCGCGCCCGCCCGTCGCCGCAGCATGGTCGTGGCCGCCGAGTGACTGCGCGCGAAGGCAAGCAAGGCCAGAGGCTCTGCCTCTGGACTCCGCCAAGGGAAGCCCCTTGGATGGCTTTACTTAGCAAGTGGGATCAAAGGGTCCTCGGACCCTTTGCGGGTTCGGGCAGAGCCCGACCTTCCTGCCTTGCAGCCCCATGACCACGTTCGACCGCCGCCGCGTCCTGATGCTGGCCCCGCTTGGGGTCGCCGCCGCCGGGGGCGCCGCGTTCTGGACGATGCTGGACCGCATGCGCACCGGCGCGTTCGACCCGCACGGCGTCCCGAGCCCTCTCGTCGGCCAGCCCGTGCCGCCGTTCGACCTCCCCGCGCAGCCGCTTCCGGACGGCTCGCCGGGGCAGGGGTTCACCTCCGCCGACCTGGCCGCGCCGCCGCGGCCGATCCTGGTGAACTTCTTCGCGTCGTGGTGCATCCCCTGCGTGCAGGAGGCGCCGCTCCTGGGCCAGCTCGCCAAGGCGGGGATGCCGATCTGGGGCGTGACCTACAAGGACCGCATCGAGGCCGCGACCGACTTCCTGCGCCACAACGGCAACCCCTACGCCAGGGTCGCGCGCGACGCGCCGGGGCGGGCGGCCATCGACTGGGGCCTGACCGGGGTGCCGGAGAGCTTCGTCGTGGACCGCGCGGGCATCGTCCACTGGCACTGGGCGGGGCCGCTCGACCCTGACGTCGTGCGCCAGCAGCTCATGCCCCTGCTGCGCAAGCTGGGATGAGCAGGCAAGGCCAGGGGCGCTGCCAAGGAAAGCCCCCTGGATGGCTTCCCCTCAAGTAATGGGATCAAAGGGTCCTCGGACCCTTTGCGGGTTTGGGCAGAGCCCATGCTTCCTTGCCTGGCGCCGCCCGCCGTGCCCGTACGCACCCCCCGGCTTGGCGCGCGCCGGCGAAACCGCATATCCAGTCACGCAAGACAGAGCCCGGACCCGACCGCCATGCGCCTGCACGCCACCCTCGCCAGACTGCCGGCCGCCGCCGTCGCCCTCGGGCTGATGGCGGGGCCGGCGCTTGCCCTCAGCGACCCTGCGGAGATGCTGCACGACCCGGCGCTGGAGGCGCGTGCGGAGCAGGTCGGCTCCCAGCTGCGCTGCCTGGTGTGCCAGAACGAGAGCATCGAGGACTCCGGCGCCGACCTGGCCCGCGACCTGCGCGGCATCGTGCGGCAGCGCGTGGCCGCCGGCGACAGCGACCGCCAGGTCGTCGCCTGGATGGTGGCGCGCTACGGCAACTTCGTGCGGCTCAGCCCGCCGCTGGACGCCGGCACGCTGCTGCTGTGGGGCTCGCCGTTCCTGGCGGTGCTCGCGGGCCTGGGCGCGGCGTGGCTGGCACGCAGGCGTCCCCCCGAGGGCCCGGCGCCGCTCGACGACGGGGAGCGCGCGCGCCTCGCCGAGCTGACCGCCGCACGATGACCGCGCGAGCGGAGCGTGCCGTGGCCGTGCGCGGCGCGGCGTGATGGTCTGGCTGGCGATCCTCTGCCTGTGCGCCCTGTCGCTGGCGCCGGTGGCGTGGGCGATGGGGCGCGGCGTGACCGTGCGCGGCCGCCGCGACCCGGCGCTCGCGCTGCACCGCGCCCAGCTCGCCGAGCTTGACCGCGACCTGGGCGAGGGCCGCATCGCGCCGGCCGACCACGGCAGCGCGCGCCTGGAGGTGCAGCGCCGCCTGCTCGCCGAGGCCGCGCGCGACGAGGTCGCCCCCGTCCGCGCCGCGCGCGGCCCGCTGGTCGCGGCCCTTCTCCTGGTGCCCGGCATGTCCGTCGGCCTCTACCTGGCCTCCGCGGGCCGCCCCGACCTGCCCGCGGCGCCGATCGCCGCACGCATCGCCGCATCGAGCGGGCGGGCGGCGGAGGACGACAAGCTGCTCGGCGAGCTGCGCGCCAGCATCGCCAAGCTGCCGCCCGGCTCCGAGCAGGCGCACCAGGGCCTCCTCATCCTCGGCCAGGCGGAGGCCAGCCTCGGCCACTGGGGCGACGCCGCCGCCGCCTGGCGCACCGCGCTCGGCATCCGCTTCGACGCCACCGTCGCCTTCGAGGTCGCCGAGGCCACGACGCGCGCCCAGGGCCACGTCGACGCCGAGTCCGCCGACCTCTACCGCAAGGCGCTCGCCGCCGGCGCCGCGGACGCGCCGTGGCACGTCCTCGCCACGCAGCGCCTCGCCGAGTCCGAGCACCACTGAACCCGGCTGGCGCGCCTTGCGCCGCGCGCGCGGACCCACGATCTCCCGGCGATGACCCAGACCCCCGACGAGACCGCCCCCAAGCCCGCCACGCCCGCGACCGGCGAGGCGACCCCGCCCCCCGAGGCCCCGAAGGAGACCGGCGGCCCCAAGGGCAAGGACCCGACGCGCTACGGCGACTGGGAGAGCAAGGGCCGCTGCATCGACTTCTGAGTGGCCGAACGGCCACGCGGCGGGGCGTAAGACAACATCACGCCCGCGTTTCCTCCCGCTTAACGGTTCGTTCATTCCCGGCCTGTAACCCGGAGCGGCACGCACCGGGAAGAAGAGCCATGCAGGACCAGCACACGAGAAACATCGCCACCTCCGCGCGCCGTGCGGTGCTGTGCGCCCTCAGTGTCCTCGGCGTCCTGGCCGCCGCCGTGATCGCGCCCGGCCTGGGCTGGCCGACCGGCGTGGGCGTGCTCGGCGTCGTCACGCTGGTGCTGGTCGTGATCCTGCTCGCCGCCGCCCCGGACGACGACACCGTCTCCGGATCCGCCCCGGACCGCGCACGCCAGTAACGCGAAGGGCGCGGGGTTGACCCCCGCGCCCTCGCCTCCTCCCCGAACCCGGCGCCGACTACTCGGCGGCTTCGGAGCCCCAGTTGTGGCCGGGCGCCTGGACGGCCTCGGCCTTGTCGTGGAACTGCTCGGTCTCCGTGCTGCCGGCCATCGCGGTGGTGGACGACTGCCCGCCCGCCGCCGTGGTGGCGACCGCGTCGAACCAGCCGGTGCCGACCTCGCGCTGGTGGCGCGTCGCGGTGTAGCCAGCCGCCTCGGAGGCGAACTCCGCCTGCTGCAGCTCGGAGTACGCCGCCATGCCGCGCTCCTTGTAGCCCTTGGCCAGCGTGAACATCGAGTGGTTCAGGCTGTGGAAGCCGGCGAGTGTCACGAACTGGAACTTGTAGCCCATCGCGCCGATCGCCTTCTGGAAGCCGGCGATCTTGTCCTCGGGCAGCTTCTTCTTCCAGTTGAACGAGGGCGAACAGTTGTAGGCGAGCATCTTGCCCGGGAACTGCGCGTGGATCTCGTTGGCGAAGCGCTCCGCCTCCTCGAGGTTCGGCTCGCTCGTCTCCCACCACAGCAGGTCGGAGTACGGCGCATACGCCAGGCCGCGCGCGATCGCGTAGTCCACGCCCACGCCCGGCTTGATGCGGTGGAAGCCCTCGGGCGTCCGCTCGCCGGTGATGAACGGCAGGTCGCGCTCGTCCACGTCCGCGGTCAGCAGCTGCGCGGAATGCGCGTCCGTACGGCACAGCAGCACGGTCGCGACGTTCTCGACGTCGGCCGCAAGCCGCGCCGCGTTCAGCGTGCGGATGTGCTGGCTGATCGGCACGAGCACCTTGCCGCCGAGATGGCCGCACTTCTTCTCCGACGCGAGCTGGTCCTCGAAGTGCACGCCCGCCGCGCCCGCATGGATCATCGCGCGCATCAGCTCGAAGGCGTTGAGCGCGCCGCCGAAGCCCGCCTCGGCGTCGGCCACGATCGGGGCCATCCAGTACTGCGAGCTGTCGCCCTCGAGGTGGGCGATCTGGTCCGCGCGGCGCAGCGCGTTGTTGATCTTGGTGATCACCTTCGGCACCGAGTCGACGGGGTAGAGCGACTGGTCCGGATACATCTCGCCGTTGCTGTTGGCGTCGCCCGCGACCTGCCAGCCCGACAGGTAGATCGCCTTCAGCCCGGCCTTGACCTGCTGCATCGCCTGGTTGCCGGTCAGCGCGCCCAGCGTGTTCACGTAAGGCTCGGTCTTGAGCAGGTGCCAGAGCCGCGCCGCGCCCATCTTGGCGAGCGTGTGCTCGACGTGGAACGAGCCGGAGAGGCGGGCGACCTCGGCCGGGGTGTAGTCGCGGCGGATGCCCTCGAAGCGGTTCGGATCCTGCGGGGCGCTGCCGCCCATCCCGTCGGGGCTGTGGTTCACGTTCGG
>JBPBQS010000300.1:0-6281 GCA_050920955.1 Janthinobacterium lividum
AGGTCACGGGAACGCCCATGTTCAAGTCAACGCATTCGCTGAAGCCTGCGGAGGTCAGCAAGGGCTGGACCCTGATCGACGCGGAGGGCCTGGTTCTGGGCCGGCTCGCGACGATCATCGCCCAGCGTCTTCGCGGCAAGCACAAGGCGCAGTTCACCCCGCACGTGGACTGCGGCGACAACATCGTCGTCATCAACGCCGAGAAGGTCGTGCTCACCGGCAAGAAGGCCGAGCAGGACCTGTTCCACTACCACACCGGGTTCCCCGGCGGCATCAAGCAGCGCACGATCCGCCAGCGCCTCGAGAGCAAGAACCCCGGCCACGTCGTCGAGAAGGCCGTCGAGCGGATGATCACCCGCGGGCCGCTGCAGCGCGCGCAGATGAAGCACCTCTACGTCTACGCCGGCACCAGCCACCCGCACGACGGGCAGAAGCCGGTGTCGCTCGACGTCGGCGCGATGAACTCCAAGAACAAGAGGGGCTGAGGGCATGTCCGAGGCAGAGACCCAGACCCGCACGCTCGCCGACCTCAAGGAGCTGGTCGACGCGGCCGGCATCGCCGGGACCACGCCGGACGGAGCCCTCGCCGAGGGCGCCATCCGACGCGAGTCCAAGCGCGACGAGCAGGGCCGCTCCTACGCCACGGGCCGGCGCAAGAACGCCATCGCCCGCGTGTGGATCAAGCCGGGCAAGGGCGACATCCAGGTCAACGGCAAGCGCGTCGGCGTGTATTTCGCGCGCCCCGTGCTGCGCATGCTGCTGACGCAGCCGTTCCTGGTCGCGGACCGCTACAACCAGTTCGACGTGTTCTGCACGGTCAACGGCGGCGGGCTCTCGGGCCAGGCCGGGGCGCTGCGCCACGGCATCAGCCGCGCGCTGACCTACTACGAGCCGGAGCTGCGCGGCATCCTCAAGGTCGCGGGCTTCCTCACGCGCGACAGCCGCGTGGTCGAGCGCAAGAAGTACGGCAAGGCCAAGGCCCGCCGGTCGTTCCAGTTCAGCAAGCGCTGAGACCCTCGCGGGTCGGCTGGATGGGAGGGCGGGCCGCAGGGCCCGCCCTTTTTTCATGCGCGCCGCCCTGGCCTGCGGGCCGGGCTGCCGCTTAACTCGTGCCGGTCCAGGGGCGCTGCCCCTGGCGGGTCCAGGGCAGAGCCCTGGCCTTTCTTCCTGGGAGATGCCGCCATGCGCCCGACCCCCCGCGTGTTCATCGACGGCGAGGCCGGCACGACCGGCCTGGGCATCCGCGACCGGCTGCGCGAGCTTCCGGTGGAGGTGTGCTCGATCGAGCCGGAGCGCAGGAAGGACCCGGCGGCGCGCCAGGCGATGATGGCGGTGGTGGACCTGGTGGTGCTGTGCCTGCCGGACGACGCGTCGCGCGAGGCGGTGGCACTGGCGGACGCGCTGGGGGCGGAGGCGCCGAAGCTGCTGGACGCGAGCAGCGCGTTCCGGACGGACCCGGACTGGGTCTACGGGTTCCAGGAGCTGTCGCAGGGGCAGGGCGGGCGGATCGCGGCGTCGCGCCGGGTGAGCAACCCCGGGTGCTACCCGACGGGGGCGATCGCGCTGATCCGGCCGCTGGTGGAGGCGGGCGTGCTGCCGCCGGACTACCCGGTGTGCGTGAACGCGGTCAGCGGCTATTCCGGGGGCGGGCGGGCGATGATCGAGGCGCACGAGCGCGACGGGGGGCCGGCGTTCGAGCTGTATGCGCTCACCCTGGAGCACAAGCACGTCGCGGAACTGGTTGCGAATACGGGACTTTCGCGGCGGCCGGTGTTCGTGCCGTCGGTGGGGCACTTCGCGCAGGGGATGCTGGTGTCGGTGCCGCTGCACCTGGACCTGATGGTGGGGGCGCCGCGGGCGGCCGAGCTGCACGACATCCTGGCGGCGCACTACCACGGGAGCGCGCGGGTCGAGGTGGCGCGCGACGAGTGCGGGTCGCTGAGTGCCGAGGCGCTGGCGGGGACGGACCGGCTGGTGCTGCGGGTCCACGCGAACGAGCGGCACAGGCAGGCGGTGCTGGTCGCGCAGCTCGACAACCTGGGCAAGGGGGCGTCGGGGGCGGCGGTGGAGAACATCGCGCTGATGACGATGGGCGCGGGGTGGCGGGCGGCGGCGTCGGCCTGAAGGAAGGTCGAGGCTCCGCCTCGAGCTCCGCCAAGGGAAGCCCCTTGGATGGCTTCCCTTAAGGGAGGCCGGTCCAGGGGCGGCTCGCCCCTGGCGGGTTTGGGCAGAGCCCATGCTTGCTTCCTTGCCGGCGCGCGGTGCCATCTGCGTCGCTGGCGAGGACGGGAGACAGGCGTGGCGAGACGGTGGGTGTTGGCGGCGGTGCTGTGCGTGTCCTGTGCGGGGCCGGCGCCGCTTCCGGTGGACGTGGCGCGGATGCCGCAGGGCGCCGTGGGCGGCGAGGACCCGGACCTGGCGGCGATCGGGGTGGCGTCGAACGCGTTCTCGAGCGCGTCGCAGACCTACGGGCGGCCGGCGGAGGCGGCGCGGGCGGCGGCGGCGGTGGAGTACCTCGGCGGGGTGCTGGGGACGAGCCCGCGCTGGGTGTGCCTGTCGGGGGTGGCGCGGGGGCAGATCCTGGGGGCGCGCGAGGAGATGCGGCGGGTGCTGCATGTCGCGCCGGGGACGCCGTCGCAGGTGGTGGTGGACGATCTGGTGGGGGCGGCGGAGGCGCTGGCGGACAACGACCGGGCGGCGGCGGAGCGCGCGGTGTCGCCGCCGGCGTTCCAGGGGGCGGAGACGCTGCGGCTGCTGGGGAACCTGCCGTACCTGCAGGGGGTGGCCGTGGCGACGATGCGGGTGGACGCGGAGGCGAACTCGGACGCCTACGGGGGGGCGTGCACGGGGACGTAGGGCGCGCTCAGGCGGCGCGGCCGCGGACGAAGCTGCCGGGGGCGGGCTCGCCGGCGGGGTCGGGGGTGCGGGCGGGCACGGTGCGGCGGTCGCGGGCGAGGACCCAGCGCTGCCAGTCGGTCCACCACGAGCCGGCCATCTCGGCGGCGCCGGAGAACCAGGCGTCGGGCTCGGGCGGCAGGTCGGCGCGGAGCCAGTGGCTGTAGCGGCCGGCCTCGGGGGGGTTGATGACGCCGGCGAAGTGGCCGGAGGCGGCGAGCACGAAGCGGCACTCGCCGCCGAGGTGGCGCGCGCCGCGGTAGACCGAGCGCCAGGGGGTGATGTGGTCGTCGCGGGCGGCGAGCACGTAGCAGGGCACGTCGACGCGACCGAGGTCGATCGGCACGCCGAGCAGGGTCAGGGAGTCGGGGCGCGCCAGGCGGTCGGCGGCGTAGAGCTGGCGCAGGTAGAAGCCGTGGAGGCGCGCGGGCACCGGCATGGCGTCGCCGGTCCAGTGCAGCAGGTCGAAGGGGAAGGGGTCGCTGCCGGAGAGGTAGCTGTTCACGACGAAGGACCAGATCAGGTCGTTGGCGCGCAGCAGGGCGAGGGTCGCGGCGTGGTCGGGGCGGCGGGGGGCGGGGAGCAGGGCGGCGGGCAGGAGGGCGGGCACGGGTGCGTTGAGGGCGGCGAGCTGGCCCTCGTCGATGAAGACGCCGAGCTCGCCGCTCTCGCTGAAGTCGAGCATGGCGGTGAGCACGGTGAGCGAGGCGATGCGGCGGTCGCCGGTGCGGGCCATGGCGGCGATGGTGGCGGCGAGCAGGGTGGCGCCGAGGCACACGCCGACGGCGTTGACCTCGCGCTCGCCGGTCAGGCGCAGCACGGCGTCCAGGCTGGCGAGCACGCCCAGGCGCATGGCGTCCTCGAACGCCTGGCGGTCGAGGATCTCGTCGGGGGTCTCGCCGTTCGCGTCGTGCATGTCGGCGTCGTCGAGGGGGGCCGGTTCGTCGAGGGTCGGGTGGGGCGGGATGGCCCAGCTCAGCATGAACACGGTGTGGCCCTGCGCCACCGCCCAGCGGACGAAGCTGGTGCGCGGGCGCAGGTCGAGCGAGTAGAACTTGCCGGTCCAGGAGGGCACGACCAGCAGCGGGCGGGCCAGGACCTGGGGGGTGGCGGGGTCGTACTGGACGAGCTGGAGCAGTTCGTTCGTGAACACGACGCGGCCGGGGGTGATGCCGACGGTCTCGCCGAGGCGGGGGGTGTCGAGCTCGGAGAGGCGGGCGGCGAGGCGGTGGCGGCCGCGCTCCAGGTCGCCGAGCAGGCTGGACAGGCCGCGCAGGAGGTTCTCGCCGCCGGTCTCCACGGTGCGCCGCAGGATCGCGGGGTTGGCGAGCAGGAAGTTGGCCGGGCTCATCGCCTCGACGAACTGGCGGGCGTAGAAGTCGGCCTTCTGCACGGTGCGCGGCGAGAGGCCGTCGGCGTGGCCGACCGCGTCCTGCACGTAGCGCGCCGACATCAGGTAGGACTGCTTGATGAAGTCGAACACCTCGCCGTTCCAGGCGGGGTCGCGCAGGGCCGCCGGGTCGGGTGCCGCGGCGGGGTCGTCGGCGGCCTGGGGCGCGGCGTCGAGGCCCCAGAGGCGGCGCGTGGCGTGCTGCCAGAGCGTGAGGTAGTCCTGCCAGAAGCCGATCTGCGCCTGCACCAGGCCGGCGCGCTGGGCGAGCAGGCGCGCGGTCATGTCCATGAAGGCGCCGCCGATGTTGAGCGGGTCGGCCTCGCCGCTGCGCCCGGTGGCGGCGGGGTCGAGCACCTGCCGGCGCAGCCAGTCGCCGACCAGGCGGCGCGAGCGCTCGGCGACGTCGGCCATCGTGCGCGCGATCGCGAGCGGATCGGGGGCAGCGGGGCCGGCGGCGGCGGAGTCGGGCGTCGTGGCGGCGGGCACGGCTGGCGGCACGTCCTGGTTGCAGGCGTCGTTCCCTCGGTCGGCCATTCAGGCCTCCTTTTCGTGGGGCCCGCCGCCGCGCTACACCTGCGCGCCTTGGCGCCGATGACACGGACGGATGGGCCGGTCGCCGCCCGCACGCATCGGGACACACCTATGGACACGCAGGCGGCATCGAAGGCTAGGAGCGTGGGCACGACGCGGCAAGGCGCGCCCGGCGCAACCGTCCCCAGCGCGCAGCGGGGGGGCAGGGCGCTGGGCGCGGTGCTCGCGGCGGTGGTGGCGCTCGGGGGGTGCGGCAGCCGGCGCGTGGCGCTCGATGCGCCGGTGCAGTGGTGGCACGACCTGGAGGGCGGCACGATCGCGCAGCAGCGCCCGCCGCCGCCCGGGGTCGGGCAGCCCTACCCGAGGATCGGCACCGTGCCGGCGCGGCCCGTGCTGCCCGACGCGGCCGCGCGCATCGGCGAGACGGACCGGCTGGCGGCGCAGCGCGAGCAGGCGGAGCGGGCGCTCACGCGCACGCCGCTGCCCGCGCCGGGCACGGCGACGGCGCAGGCGCTGGCGTCGGAGGGCGTGGTGCCGGCGGTTGCGGCTCCCGCGGGGGCGCCGCCAGCCGGCGGGACTGCGGCGGTTCCTGCGTCCGCGCCGGCCGCGACGCCGGGCGCCACGGCCGCGGCGGGCACGGCGCCGGCCGGCGCGGCGGCCCCGGCGGCGGCGGACCCGAACCTTGCGAGCGCCACGCTGGACGCCGCCGTGGCCGCGCCCGCAGCGCCGGCCGCACGGGCACGGGCGGCGCCGCCGGCGGCACCGTCGCAGCGCGCGACGCCGCAGGAGCTGGCGGCGCTCCAGGACTCCGCGCCGGCCGCGGGGGCGCCGCTGGTGGCGGCGGGGCAGACGGCGGACGCCGGCGTCATGCTGCCGCCCGTGGCCGCCGAGCCGCCGCCGGCACCGTCGTTCGAGGTGGCCGTCGCGGGCGCTCCGCCGTCGGGCGTCGCCGTGGATGCGCCGCCGCCCGCCGCGCGCGAGCCGCTGTCGCGGGCGACGCCGCTGGAGCCGCTGTCGCGCCGGGGCACGCCGGTGCGGTTCCAGCCGGGGAGCGCGCTGCTGCTGCCGGACCAGGCGGGGGTGCTGCGCGCGCTCGCGGAGCGGCGCGGCAGGGCGCCGGTCTCGGTCACCGGGTATGGCGACGCCGGCGCGGACACGCCGGACGCGCAGTCCGACGCGCTGTCGCTCGGGCTGCAGCGGGCGCAGGCGATGTCGGCGGTGCTGGGCACCTACGGCGTGCCGGCGGGCGACATCCGCATCGCGGCGGAAGCCTTCGGTCGCGGCGGCACCGTGCGGCTGTTACACTGACCGGCCCGCCCGTCCGGGCGGTCGTTTCCTCCTGCCCCGAGCGTGCCATGACCGACGAGTTCCACCGCATCCGCCGCCTGCCGCCCTACGTGTTCGCCGAGGTCAACAAGGCCAAGGCCGGCGCCCGCTCGCGCGGCGAGGACATCATCGACCT
>JBPBQS010000188.1:0-6248 GCA_050920955.1 Janthinobacterium lividum
TAGACCCGGGCCCGCTCGCCGACCGGCATGTCGCGCCACACCCGGAACGCGGCCTCCGCCCCGGCCAGCAGCCGCTCGACCTCCCCCGACCCCTGGAACGCGAAACGCTCGATCACGACCCCCGTGGCGGGATCGCGCGAAACCGCGCCCGGCGCGTCAGACATCTCGTGTTCTCCGTGAAAACCCGGGCAAACAAGCATGGGCTCTGCCCAAACCCGCAAAGGGCCCGAGGCCCTTTGATCCCTCTACTTAAGTGGCGCGTTCCAAGGGCGCAGCCTTTGGCGGAGTTTGAGGCAGCGCCTCAACCTTCCTTCCTCAGTCCCGCTCCTGCAGCCGCGCCAGGAGGAAGTCGCGGAACACCATGACCCGCTTCGAGCTGCGCAGCTCCTCCGGATACACGAAGTAGGCGTCGACCTTGGGCGCCTTGAACTCCGGCAGCAGCCTGACGAGCCCGTCGAGATCGCTCCCCATCCAGTCCGGCAGCGCCCCGATGCCTAGCCCGCCGCGCACCGCGACCGCCATCGCCGCCAGGCTGTTGACCTCCAGCAGGGCGCGCCGCGGCTGCCCCGCCCTGCGCCCCGCCTCGGCGAGCCAGTTCATGTCGGCCACCGGCGCATGGTAGTCGCCGAACAGGATCAGCCTGTGGTCGTCCAGCTCCTCCGCCCGCGTCGGCGTGCCGTGTGCCTTGCAGTACTCGGGCGAGGCGCACACCAGCCAGCGGATCTCCATCAGGTGCCGCTGCACCAGGTCGGGCTGCCGCGGCGGATGCATCCTAATCGCGACATCCGCCTGCCGCATCGCCAGATCGAGGTCCGCGTCGTCGAGCAGCAGGCTCACCGTCACGTCCGGATACGCCGCAAGAAACCCCGGCAGCTTCGGCGCCAGCCACGACGCCCCGAACCCCACGGTCGTCGTGACCCGCAGCCGCCCCGCCGGCTTCTCCTTGCTCTCGGTGAGCAGCGCCTCGGTCATCGCGAGCTTGGCGAACACCTCGCGCACGGTGCGGTTCAGGCTCTCGCCCTGCTCCGTCAGGATCAGGCCCCGCGCGTGACGGTGGAACAGCGGCACCGCGAGCGCCTCCTCCAGCGCCGAGATCTGGCGCGACACCGCGGACTGGCTGAGGTTGAGCGTGTCGCCGGCGTGGGTGAAGCTCCCGGCCTCCGCGACCGCGTGGAAAACCCGCAGCTTGTCCCAGTCCATCACCGCTCCTGGCCCGTGTGGAAGTCCCCGCCCACCTGGCGTCCCGCCTGGCGTTCAGTACGCGGCAATGGAGGCGACCTGCTCGTCCACGATGTCGACCTGCGCTGCAAGCCAGCGCTCCGCCTCCAGCGCCGCCATGCACCCCGTTCCCGCCGCCGTCACCGCCTGGCGGAACACCCTGTCCGCCACGTCGCCCGCCGCGAACACGCCGTGCACGTTGGTCCGCGTGCTCCCGGGCTCGGTGACGACATACCCGTCCTCGTCGAGGATGATCTGCCCGCCGAAGACAGCCGTGTTCGGCGTGTGCCCGATGGCCACGAACACCCCGTCCACCGCGAGCCGCGACACCGCCCCGGTGCGCCGGTTGCGCAGCGACACGCCGCACACCGTCTCCGGCTGCCCCTGGCCCAGGATCTCCTCGACCTCGCTGTCCCAGACCACCTCGACCTTGGGATGCGCGAACAGCCGGTCCTGCAGGATGCGCTCCGCCCGCAGCGAGTCCCGCCGGTGGACCAGCGTCACCTTCGTCGCGTGGTGCGTGAGGTACAGCGCCTCCTCCACCGCGGTGTTGCCGCCGCCCACGACCGCGACCTCCTTGCCCCGGAAGAAGAACCCGTCGCAGGTCGCGCACGCCGACACCCCGCCCGCGCGGAGCCGCGTCTCCGACTCGAGCCCCAGCCAGCGCGCCGACGCCCCCGTCGCGATCACGACCGCGTCGGCGACGTACAGATCCCCCGAGTCGCCGGTGCACCGGAACGGCGGCCCCGAGAAATCCGTCTCCGTGATGATGTCGTCCATGATGCGCGTGCCGACGTGGGCCGCCTGCGCCGCCATCTGCTCCATCAGCCACGGCCCCTGCACCGCCTCGGGGAAGCCCGGGTAGTTCTCGACGTCGGTGGTGATGGTGAGCTGCCCGCCCGGCTGCAAACCCGCGACCAGGATCGGCTGGAACGCCGCGCGCGCGGCATAGATCGCGGCGGTGTAGCCGGCCGGGCCCGCCCCGATCACGAGCAGGCGGGTGCGATGGGTCTGCGGCATCGACGATTCTGCCTCCGGCAATGCCGCACGTTACCGGCCGGTTGCAGCCCCGCGCAAGCAAGCAGGCCGCCCCCGCCGCCCGCCGCGGCCGCACGGCCCGCGTGCAACCCAGCCCTCACGCGCGTCCTTCGGCCTTGCGCCGCAGCCCCCGCCGCCCGATCCTGCGCCGCCCGGAGGCCTCCTGCCGCCCGGCCAGACGCGCGGTGACATGGACAGCACGACCACGGCCGAGCTCGACGGGATCGACCGGCGCATCCTCGACGAGCTGCAGCAGGACGGGCGCATGACCAACGTGGAGCTGGCGCGCCGCGCCGGCATCTCCGCGCCCCCGTGCCTGCGCCGCGTCCGCCGGCTGGAGGAGGCCGGCATCATTCGCGGCTACCACGCCGACACCGACCCGCAGGTCCTCGGCTGGGAGATCACCTTCTTCGCGATCGTCGGCCTCGACAGCCAGAAGGAGACGGTGCTCACCGCCTTCGAGACCCTCGTCGCCGACTGGCCCGAGGTCCGCGAGTGCCACATGATCCGCGGCGGCGGCGACTTCCTCCTCCGCCTCGTGGCCCGCGACACCGCCCACGAGAACCAGCTCACCCGCCGCCTCACCGGGGCGCCGGGCGTGGCCAGGGTGCAGACCCTGCAGACCATCCGCACCAGCCGAAGCCTCTCCGGCGTCCCGCTCTGAGGCAAGGCAAGCATGAGGCTCCGCCTCAAACTCCGCCAAGGGAAGCCCCTTGGATGGCTTCCCTTAAGTAAAGCCAGTCCAGGGCGGCTCGCCCTGGCGGGTTTGGGCAGAGCCCAACCTTGCTTGCCTCAGTCGACCAGCGGCCGCGTCAGCGTGCGGCTCATCGCCCGCCCCGGGTTACCCCGCCTGCCGAGCCCATCGGTGGTGCCGCTCGGGTAGACGGCTGTCGTGCTGCCGGTCGAGGCGCCCTGCGGCAGGCTGTTGATCGGCTGCGGCATCGCGGACGCGGAGAACGCGGAGGGCGGGCTGTGCGTGAAGCCCAGCGCGTCCTGCGCCATCGCGCTGGCGGGAAGGGCTGCGGCAACCACGGCGGCCAGAAGGAAACGTGTCATCATCGGTCATCCATCACTCGTCGGCGACATCATCGGCGTCGATACACCCACAGATGGCCCTCCAGCCGCCCCGCCGTACGCCACGCCGCGGCATAAGACCCATGCCCCCCACCGCTGAACCCGCCCCCGGGCAGAGCCACGGCCCAGCGCTGCTGGCCCTCCTGGCGCTGACCGCGGCGCGCCTCCTCGTGGCCGGCCTCGCCCCCCTGTCGCCCGACGAGGCCTACTACTGGACCTGGTCGCACGCCCTCGCCCCCGGCTTCCCCGACCACCCGCCGATGGTCGCCCTGTGGATACGCGCCGGCACCGCCCTGGCCGGCGAGACGCGCCTCGGCGTGCGCCTGCTCGCCCCCCTGTCCGCGGCCCTCGGCTCCGCGCTGCTCTGGCGCGCCGCCGAGGACATCCTCCCCGGCCGCCGCGCCGGCATCCCGGCGGCGGCGCTGCTCAACGCGACCCTGCTGCTCGGCGTGGGCGCGGTGACGATGACCCCGGACACCCCGCTGCTGTTCTTCTGGTGCGCGGCGCTGGCGGCTGCAGGCCGCCTGCTGCGCACCGGCCGCGGCGCCTGGTGGCTGGCGATCGGCCTCGCTGCCGGCTGCGCGGGCGAGAGCAAGTACACCGCCCTCCTGCTCGGCGCCGGCCTCGCCCTGTGGCTGGTCGCGGTGCCCGAAGGCCGCCGCTGGCTGCGCACGCCCTGGCCGTGGGCGGGCGGGGCGCTGGCCGCCGCGACGTTCGCGCCGAACCTGCTGTGGAACGCCGCGCACGGCTGGGCGAGCCTCGGCCGCCAGGGCGGGCGCACCGCCGACTGGCACCCCGCGCGCGCCCTGCGCTTCGAGTCCGAGCTGCTCGCCGGCCAGCTCGCCCTCGCCACCCCCCTCGTGCTCGCCGCCTGCGTGGCAGGCACCTGGCGCGCCGCCCGCGCCTGGCCCGCGCCGGGCCCCGCCCTGCTGGCCGCCCTGACCCTGCCCGGCGCCGCGGTGTTCCTGGAGCACGCCACCGGCGACCGCGTGCAGGCGAACTGGCCGGCGATCCTCTACCCGGCGGCGGCGATCGCGGCCGGCGGCCTGGTGCGCCGCTGGCGCCCTGCGGCGGCGCTCGGCCTCGCCCTCGCGGTCCCAGTCTACCTGCAGGCCGCCGCCGCCCCCTTCCCCCTGCCGCGCACGCTCGACCCCACCCTGGCGCGACTCGGCGGCTGGCCCGGTCTCGCCCGCCAGCTCGCCGCTCGCATCGCAGGCGACACCCCCGCGCCGCTCCTGGCCGCCGACGAGTACGGCCTCGCCTCGGAGCTGGCCTGGGAGGACGCCGCGCCGGTGGTGCTCGGCATCGAGCCGCGCTGGTCGTCGTTCGCCCTGCCGCGCCTGCCTCTGGACGGCCGCCCCGTGCTCCTCCTGCGCAGCGAACGCCGCGGCGACGCCCCCGACCCCGCCGACTGGGCCGACGCGCGGCAGGTCGCCACCCTGACCCGCGAGCGCGACGGCCACCCCGCCGAACGCTACCGGCTCTACCTGGCCACGCCCCGCCCCGGCCTGTCCGGCGCGGTGCTCCCCCACCCCGGAGCCGCCGCGCCCCCCGCCCCCTGACCGCCGCCCGCCGCCACGGCGCCCGAACGCCGCAGGAGCCGCCGCGATCGCCGTCGCGCCCCGCGCTTGCCCGCCCCGCGCCGTGGCGCCGTTAGCCGCAAGTTAAACCCGACCCGTCATCCTGGCCTTCAGACGGGAAGGCGGCGCGGCGCATGGCGAAGAAGGACGGCAAGGCGACCATCGTGATCCGCCGCGAGGAGGTGGTCGAGGGCGGCCACCACGGCGGCGCGTGGAAGGTGGCCTACGCCGATTTCGTGACCGCGATGATGGCGTTCTTCCTGCTGATGTGGCTGCTCAACGCCACCACGGAGGCGCAGCGCCGCGGCATCGCGGACTACTTCAGCCCCGTGATCGGCTCCACCAAGACGCCGGTGGGGCAGGGCGGCCCGTTCGGCGGCCACACCCCGTACGACCACGGCCCCCTGCTGTCCGACCAGGGCGCGCTCGCGGTGATGAACGCCAAGGCGCCCCCCACCAACGTCGAGGACGACGACAGCGACACCCCCGCCCAGACCATGAACTGGCGCGATCCCGGCCAGGCCGAGATCCCCCCCGACGCCCCCGGTGCTCCCGCTTCCGGCGCCCCGTCCCCCGGCCAGCCCGGTGCCAGCCCGGCCAGCCCCGGCGCCGCCCCCGGCACCCTCGGCGCGGGCCCCGGCGGCGCGCAGGGCGCGGCAGCCGAGCGCGCCGCCTTCAAGGCCGCCGCCGCCGAGATCCGCCAGGCCCTGGAGGCCGACCCCGCCTACGCCGAGATGGCGCACCAGCTCGCGGTGGACGTGACCCGCAGCGGCCTGCGCGTGCAGATCCTGGACGAGGACGGCCGCCCGATGTTCGCCAGCGGCTCGGCCGCCGTGAACGACCGCGCCCGCCTGCTGCTGCGCAAGATCGCCCCGGTGCTGCTGCGCCTGCCCGAGCAGATCGCCATCACCGGCCACACCGACGCCGCCCCCTACCGCGGCGGCGAGCGCTCCAACTGGGAGCTGTCCGCCGAGCGCGCCAACGCCACCCGCCGCCTCCTCGCCGACGCCGGCCTGCCCGAGTCGCGCATCCGCAGCGTGACCGGCGCCGCCGACCGCGACCTCCTCCTGCCCGCGACCCCGCTCGCCGCCGCCAACCGCCGCATCGCGATCACCGTGCTCCGCGAGGCCCCGGACCGTCCCCCCGCCGCGCCACCCCCCGCTGCCGCGCCACCTGCCGCCGCGCCCCCCGTCGCTGCCCAGCCGCCACCACCGGCCACCCTGCCGGCTTCCCCTTCCGGCCCGCCGGCGGCCCTGCCGCCCGCCCCACGCTGAGGACGCGCGATGCTCACCATTGGCGGCCTCGCCTTCCTGTTCGCCTGCGTGTTCGGCAGCTTCC
>JBPBQS010000256.1:0-6185 GCA_050920955.1 Janthinobacterium lividum
AAGGAGGCCGCGTCGATCACCAACGAGGGGCTGATGCTGCTCTGATGCCACATTCGCAGACCGCGCAGGGCGACCCCGTGCGCTCCGCCACCATGTCGATCCTGGTCGAGAACGAGTCCGGCGTGCTCGCGCGCGTGATCGGGCTGTTCTCCGGGCGCGGCTACAACATCGACAGCCTCACCGTCGCGTCCGTGGACGACGAGCGCGGACAGTCGCGCATCAACATCGTCACCTCGGGCACCGAGATGGTGATCGGGCAGATCAAGGCGCAGCTCGACCGGCTGGTGCCGGTGCACCGCGTCTCGGACCTCACGCTGTCGGGGCCGCACCTGGCGCGCGAGCTAGCCATGATCAAGGTCGTGGGCAGCGGCGAGCACCGGGCGGAGGCGCTGCGCATCGCCGACGCGTTCCGCGCGCGGGTCATCGATGCCACCACGGAGAGCTTCGTGTTCGAGCTGACCGGGGCGACGGACAAGCTCGACGCGTTCCTCGCGCTGATGCGGCCGCTCGGGCTCGTCGAGGTGTCGCGGACCGGGGTCGCGGCCATTGCGCGGGGCACGGGCACGCTCTAGGGCGTCAGCAAGCAAGGCCAGGGCGCTGCCCTGGACCCGCCAGGGCGAGCCGCCCTGGACCGGCCTCTTTCAGATGCGGGTCCGGGGGCGCCTGCCCCCGGCGGGTCCAGGGCAGAGCCCTGGCCTTCCTATCGTTTTTTGAAGGGAGACCCGCACATGCGCGTCTATTACGATCGCGACGCCGACCTGAACCTCATCAAGGGCAAGAAGGTCGCCGTCATCGGCTACGGCAGCCAGGGCCACGCCCATGCCAACAACATGAAGGACAGCGGCGTCGCCGACGTCGTGATCGGCCTGCGGCCCGGCTCCGTCGCCGTGCCCAAGGCCGAGGCCGCGGGCTTCCGCGTGATGGAGGCCGCCGAGGCGGCGAAGTGGGCCGACATCGTCATGGTGCTCACGCCCGACGAGGGGCAGGGCGACCTGTACCGCGACAGCCTGGCGGCGAACATGAAGCAGGGTGCGGCGCTGGCGTTCGCGCACGGGCTGAACGTGCACTTCAACCTGCTCGACCCGCGGCCGGACCTGGACGTGTTCATGATCGCGCCGAAGGGCCCGGGGCACACGGTGCGCTCGGAGTACCAGCGTGGCGGCGGCGTGCCGTGCCTCGTCGCGGTGGCGCAGGATCCGTCGGGCAACGCCATGGAGATCGCGCTGTCGTACGCGTCGGCGATCGGCGGCGGGCGGGCCGGGATCATCGAGACGACGTTCAAGGAGGAGTGCGAGACCGACCTGTTCGGCGAGCAGGCCGTGCTGTGCGGCGGGCTCGTGGAGCTGATCAAGGCCGGGTTCGAGACGCTGACCGAGGCGGGGTATGCGCCGGAGATGGCGTATTTCGAGTGCCTGCACGAGGTGAAGCTGATCGTCGACCTGATCTACGAGGGCGGCATCGCGAACATGAACTACTCGATCAGCAACACCGCGGAGTACGGCGAGTACGTCACCGGGCCGCGCATCATCACCTCGGAGACGAAGGCGGAGATGAAGCGGGTGCTGACGGACATCCAGTCGGGGCGGTTCGCGCGCGACTGGATGCTGGAGAACAAGGTGAACCAGTCGAGCTTCAAGGCGACGCGGCGCCGGCTCGCGGAGCACCCGATCGAGCAGGTCGGCGAGAAGCTGCGCGCGATGATGCCGTGGATCAGCAAGAACGCGCTGGTGGACAAGGCCAAGAACTGAGGCAAGGCCAGGGCTCTGCCCTGGACCCGCCAGGGGCAGCGCCCCTGGACCGGCGCATGAGAAGGGGCACACCGCGCGGGCGGTGTGCCCCTTTCCTTTGGAGGCCGGTCCAGGGGCGGCTCGCCCCTGGCGGGTCCGGGCAGAGCCCGGCCTTGCTTGCTAGACGGCGACCAGCGCCGTCTCCGCCCGCGTGGTGCCCCACACGATGCGCCCCGGCGTGCGGCACTGCGGGCAGACCGCGAGCCACTGGACGTGGACGGTGCCGCAGGAGCCGCAGCGCCAGACCGGGTCGGACGGCGCGGTGGTGGCGTGGCGCAGGGCCTCGCGTGCCTCGTCGGCCTGGCCCTCGGCCTCGGCGATGTCGGCCTGGAGCAGCCAGACGCGCTGCTGGTCGAGGCCGCCGGCGCGGGCGCGGTCCAGCTCGGTGCGGGCGGCGGCGACCTGGCCGGCGTCGAGGTGCAGGCGGGCGAGGAGCAGATGCGTCTCGGCGTGGTGCTCGGTGGTGGTGCCGACCATGGACTCGGCGGCGGCGAGGCGCTCCAGCGCGCCGTTGGCCGGCGCGATGGCGTAGGCGGCGACGTCGGGGTGCGGGGCGAGCGACCAGGAGCGGCGCAGCACGTCGATGGCCTTGGCCTCCTTGCCCGCCTCGCGCAGGCGGCGGGCGTAGGCGATGGCGGCGGGGGCGAGCGAGGGGTCGGCGTCCCAGGCGCTCTTCGCCAGCTTGCGGCCCTCGTTGGGGTCGGACTGCTCGAGGGCGGCGGCGGTGGCGAAGGCGGCCAGCGGCGCGTCCGGGGCGGAGAGAGACAGGGCGCCGCGCCAGTCCTGGGTCTGGATGGCGATCTGGGCGCGCTCGGTGCGCAGCCAGGCGGCGCCGGGGTGGGCGGCCTCGGCGCGACGGGCGTACTCGGCGGCGGCGACCCAGTCCTGGCGGGCCAGCGCCTGGCGGAGCAGGCCGCGCAGGCCAAGGAAGCCGGCGTCCTTCCGCTCGGCGAGCTCGCGGAAGATGGCCTCGGCCTGGTCCTCGTGGCCGGCGATGCGCGCGGCCTGGGCGGCGAGCAGCAGGGTCTGCGGCGTGTCGCCGAGCAGGCGGCGGGAGCGGGCGGACTCGCGCTGGGCGTCGCTGCCGTCGCCGGCGGCGAGCGCCAGCAGGCTGCGGGTCACGGCCTCGTCGCCGCGGCGGCGCTGTCGGAGCGCGCCGCGCACGCCGAACCACTGCGGGATGCGCAGGAGGCCGGAGACGAGGCGGGCCAGGGCGTAGAGCACCAGGAACAGCACGGCGAGCGCCAGCAGGGCAACGGGCACGGAGGTCTGCACGACGTAGGCGCCGAAGTGCAGCACGAACTGGCCGGGGAGGTGGCCGACGTACCAGGCGATCGTGACGACGATCGCGGCGAGGACGAGGAGGGAGAGGGCGCGCAGCATCAGGAATGCGCCACGAGCGAGGACAGGGCGGCGCGGGCGTCGAGCAGCCCGTGCGCGCTTGCGAGCCAGTCGGCCATGGCCTGTCGCGCGGGGCCCTGCAGGGTCTCCACGATCTCGACGGTGCCGGGGAGGTCGCCGGCGTTCATGGCGTCGGTGGCGCGGGCGAGGACGCCGGCGGCGGGGTCGCCCACGATCACGTCGTCGCCCTGGCGGACCACGACGGCCTGCTGCACGCGCGACCAGATGCGGTCGAGGAACGGGCGGCCGGCGTTCTGCGGCTGGCTGGCGAGGCGGGCGGCCTCGGCGGCGTCGGCGAAGGACAGGCGCAGGGAGGCGTCGGTGGGCGGCGCGGTGTCGGCGTAGCGGGCGAGGGCGGGCGGCGCGCCGGGGATCGGGCCGAGCTTCTGGCCGGCGGCGAGGTGGTCCTGGGCGGACTGCAGCTTGGCCATGGTGCCGGCGCGCGCGGCGAGGCCGGCGACCTTGCCGGAGGACTGCTCCACGGTGCCGAGGCGGCCGTCGAGCGCGTCGACCTTGCCGGACAGGTCGGCGAGGGCCTTGGCGTCCTGGGCGGAGGCGGCGTCGATGCGGCCGCCGAGGCTGGAGGCGAGGGCGTCGCGGGCGGTCTTGTCCGCGGCCTGGGCGGCGTCGATGCGGCCGGAGAGGGTGGCAGCGGCCGCGGTGGCGGCGGTAGCCGCCTGGGCGGTGGTGGCGTCGATGCGGCCGCCGAGGCTGTTGGCCAGGGCGTCGCGGGCGGCCTTGTCGGCGGCCTGGGCGGCGTCGAGCTGCTTGCCGAGGGTGGCCTGGGCGGCGTCGAGCTGGTGGCCGAGCGCGGTGCTGGCCGCGGCGGCCGCGGCGGTGGCCTGGGCGACGGCGGCGTCGGTGCGGCCGGACAGGGTGTTCACGTCGGCCTGCTGGCGGGCGGCGAGCTGGTCCTCGCGGCCGGCGATGGAGTCGAGGCGGCGGGCCAGCTCGGAGGTGTCGGTGGACGCGAGCGGGCCGGGCTTCTCCAGGGTGGCGAGGCGCTGCTCGATGGGCGCGAGGTTGGGGGCGGGGCGGCCTTCCACGGCGGCGAGGCGGGCCTGCGTCTTCTGCAGCTCGGCGGCGAGGTCGTCGCGGGCCTTCTTCGCGGCCTGCGCCTGGGCGTCGAGGTCCTGCAGGCGCGCGCTGTCCTGCGCGAGCGTCGGCGGCGTCGGGGGGTGGCTCCAGCCATAGGCCAGGACGCCGCCTTCCAGCACCACGCCGAGCAGGGCGAGGCCGCCGAGGGTGGCGCCGAGGCGGGACGCGCGCGCCGCTTCCGCCGTTGTCGGGCCGGCGGCGTCACGGGCGCCGAAGCGCGGCGCCGCGGCAGGGGCGTCGAGGGGGGGCGTGCCGTAGGCGGGCACGTCGCGGGCGGGCGGCTCGAAGGCGGGCCGCTTGTAGGCGGGGGCCGCGGGCTCGCCAGCGACGAGCTCGGCGTCGGGGATCGCCCCGCCGGCGCGGCCGGGGTGCTCGGGGTCGGACGAAGGGGGCAATGTGTCGCTCATAGCAGGGCCAGAACTCCGTCCAGGGTGGGTCGTTGCGCAACGTGCACGTGCCGCCAGGGCAGAGCGTGTAGCGCGGCGGCGGCGGCACCGCCAATCGTCACAGCGTCGACCGACGCAAGCGCGGGCACAAGGGCCGGCGGCACGGTGGCCGCAAAAGCCCGCGCGGTCTCGGCAGACAGGAACAGCGCGGCGCGGGTTCGCCCGCCTTCCAGCGCGGTGGCGGCGGCGGCGGGGAAGCGGCGCACCGGGCGGGCGGCGTAGGTCACGCGTCGGGCGACGCGGAAGCCGCGGGCGCGCAGGGCGGCGGCGAGGCGGTGTCCCTGGCCCGCGCCGCACAGCAGCAGGAGCGCCGGGCCGGCGGGGTCGCACCGCCGGGCCGCGAGCGCGGCCAGGGCGTCCGCGTCTGCGTCGGCGCTGTGCACGGTGGGGAAGCCGCGCGCGGTGGCGCGGGCGGCGGTGGCGTCGCCCACGGCGAGGAAGGGGAGGGCGAGCAGCGCGGGCGGGGCGTCGGGCAGGTCGAGCGCCCGGGCGCTGGCGGCGAGCACGGCCTGGAAGCGGGTGGGGTCGGGGAGCGTGGCGGCGCGGGTGGAGACGGCGAGGAAGGGCGCGACCACGGGGTCGAGGCCGCGGGCGCGCAGGGCGGCGGCGGCGGCGCCTGCGCCCGGCTCGGGGCGGGTCACCAGGACGAGGGTGCGCGCGGCGCCGGCGAGGTCGGCGCGCGCGATGTCGGCGTCCTCAGGCGAAGATGTCGTCCGGGCTGTCGCGGCGCAGCTCGGCGCCGAGGTCGCGGCCGAGGCGCTCGGCGTCGGCGGCGCTGCCGTGGCGGGAGCGCTTGAGCAGGAACGAGCCGTCCTCGCGTGCGACCAGGCCGATCAGGTGGAGCTGCGCCGCCTCGCCCGGGCGGGCGGGGAGCAGGCGGGCGTAGCCGCCGATCGGGGTGCGGCAGGAGCCGTCGAGCACCTGCAGGAGAGCGCGCTCGGCGGTGGAGACGGCGCGGGCCTCGGGGTCCTCGATGCCGGCGAGCAGCTCGCGCAGGTCGAGGTCGTCCTCGCGCACGGTGATGCCGACGATGCCCTGGCCCGCGGAGGGGACCATGGACTCCGGGTCGAGCACGACGGAGGAGGCGGGGGTGAGGCCGAGGCGGCGCAGGCCGGCCAGCGCCAGCATGGAGGCGGAGCACTCGCCGGCGGCGACCTTGTCCAGGCGGGTCTGGACGTTGCCGCGCATCATGGCGACGCGCAGGTCGGGGCGGGCGTGGAGCAGCTGGGCCTGGCGGCGGACGGAGGAGGTGCCGATCAGGCCGCCGGCGGGGAGCACCTCGTAGGGGTCGGCGGGGTCGGGCGTGCCGCAGTCGGGGCCGAGGATGAGGACGTCGCGGGCGTCCTCGCGGCGCAGGCAGCAGGCGAGCACGATGCCGGGGGGGAGCGCGGTTTCCAGGTCCTTGAGGCTGTGGACCGCGAAGTCGATGCGGCGGTCGGCGAGCGCCTCGTGG
>JBPBQS010000071.1:0-6176 GCA_050920955.1 Janthinobacterium lividum
TCGCCGGCATCGCCGACCAGCGCGCCGGCCGCCTCCCCGAGGCCGAGCGCGCCTACCGCGCCGTGCTCGCGGCCAGCCCCGCCTGCGCGCCCGCCCTGTTCACCCTCGGCCTACTGACGCTCGCGACGAACCGCGCCGCCGAGGCCGTCTCCCTCCTGTCCTGCGCCGATGCGCTGCGCCCCGCCCACCCCGGCCAGGTGCTCGCGCTGTGCCGCGCCCTCCTCACCGACGGCCGCGCCGCCGCCGTCCCCGCCGCCGCCGCCGCCTTCGCCGCCACCCCCGGCCTCCCCCCCGCGACCGTGGCCGAGGCGCACTTCCTCCACGGCTCCGCGCTCAACGCCCTGGGCCGCCACGCCGACGCCGCGGCCGTCCTCGCGCTCGCCGTCGCCGCCAGCCCCGCGCACGCCTCCGCCCACGCCAACCTCGGCAACGCGCTCGCAGAACTCGACCGCCCCGCCGACGCCGAGGCCGCCCTGCGCGAGGCGACCCGCCTCGACCCGACGCTGGTGGAGGCCCACGTTAGCCTCGGCCACGTCCTGGGCGAGCGCGGCGCCACCGACGAGGCCATCGCCGCCTGCGACCGCGCCATCGCGCTGTCCCCCGACCTCCCCGAGGCGCACTGGAACCAGGGCATCGCCTGCCTGCTGGCCGGCCGCCTGGAGGAGGGCTGGGCCCGCTACGAGTGGCGCAAGCGCCGCTTCCCCCACGCCTACACCGCGCTCCCCGGCCCCCACTGGCGTGGCGAGCCGCTCGACGGCCGCCACATCCTGGTCCTCGCCGAGCAGGGCTTCGGCGACGCCATCCAGCTCGCCCGCTACCTCCCTCTGCTCGCGCAACGCGGCGCCCGCGTGTCCCTGCGTTGCGCCGCGCCCCTGCGCCCCCTCCTGCGCCAGCTCGACGGCGTCCACGTGCTCGACGACGGCCCGCTCCCCGCCCACGATGTCTGGGCCGACCAGATGAGCCTGCCCGGCCTGTTCGGGACCACGCTCGCCACGATCCCCGGCCCCCACCCCTACCTGCGCGCGAACCCTTCCCTGGCCGCCTCCTGGCGCCGCCGCCTGCCGCCTGGCCGCACCACAGGCCTGGTCTGGGCCGGCAACTCGCTGCACTCCAACGACCGCCGCCGCTCCATGCCCCCCGACGCCCTGGCCGTGCTCGCCCGCGCCTGCGCCCCCCGACTGCTCGGCCTGCAGGTCGGCCCCCGTGCCGGCGAGCTCGCTCCCCACGGCATCCCCGAGGTCGGCCGCGCCCTGGCCAGCTACGCCGACACTGCCGCCGTGCTCGCCAACCTGGACCTCCTGGTCACGGTGGACACCTCGGTCGCCCACCTCGCCGGCGCCCTGGGCACGCCCACCTGGCTCCTGCTCCCTGCCGCTCCCGACTGGCGCTGGATGCGCGACCGCGCCGACTCCCCCTGGTACCCCTCGATGCGCCTGTTCCGGCAGGAGCGGGCAGGGGACTGGCCCGGCGTGATCCGCCAGGTCGCCGAGGAGCTCGCCCCCGCCATGGCCGACTGAAGGAAGAAAGCGGTTCTTTCTTGAAAGAAAGAACCAAAGAACTTTGCCCGTTCTCCTTGGGCCAACCCCGCCGGAAAAGAACCAGACGGGCAAAGTCTTTTTGCTTCTTTTTCTTCAGAAAAAGAAGGCCTTCCTTGCCTCCTGCTACGCCGCGTCCCTGCGCCTGCGCGCCGGCGGCGCCGGCAGCGGCCCTGCCGCGTCCGGCGCCGTGAGGGCCCGCAGCAGCGCCTCGCGCAGGAGCGCCAGCTTGCGCTCGTTCTCGATCTTCAGCCCGAACACGTCCTTGACGTAGAACACGTCGACCGCGCGCACGCCGTAGGTGGTGACGTGGGCCGAGGCGATCTGCACGCCCTGCTCGCTGATCGCCGCGGTGACGTCGTGCATGAGCCCGGGCCGATCGCGCCCGTTGATCTCGACGACGGTGTGGGTGTTGGACGCGCGGTTGTCGACGACGACGCGCGGCGGCACGTGGATGGCGCGCATCCGGCTCCCCAGGAGCGCGCGCCCTGCCTTGAGGATGGCCGCGTCCATCGACAGCTCGCCCGCCAGCGCCTGCTCGATCAGCACCGACAGCCTGGCCAGCCGGTGCGGCGCGTCGAAGGCCCCCCCGGCGGCGTCCTGGATCCAGAACGTGTCCAGCGCCCGCCCGTTGGTCAGCGTGTGCACGCGCGCGTCCACGATCGAGGCGCCGGCCACTGCGAGCGCGCCCGCGATCCTGCTCACGAGGCCTGCGTGGTCGGTGACGTAGACCGTGACCTCGGTGACCGCGCGCGCCGGCAGCGGCTGCGTCTCGACCAGCAGCGGCGCGCCGCGCGCCTCCGCGTCGCGCACCATCTGCGCGTGGCGCACGTGCGTCTCCGGGTCGAACGACAGCCAGTACCCGCCGTAGCCCAGCGCCAGGAACGCGTCGCGGTCGGCCTTGCCCCACCCCGCGGCGGCCAGGTTCTCGTCGCACGCCTCCTTGGACCGCGCGACCCGCACGTCGCGCTCCGTCGTCGCCAGCCCCCCCGCGAGCACCTCCGCGACGCGGCTGTAGAGCTCGCGCAGCAGCGTCGCCTTCCAGCCGTTCCACACCCGCGGGCTGACCGCGCGCATGTCGGCCACGGTCAGCACGAGCAGCAGCTTGAGCCGCTCTGGCGACTGTATGGTGTCGGCCAGGTCGAGGATGGTCTTGGGATCGTCGATGTCGCGCCGGAACGCGGTCTGGCTGAGCAGCAGGTGGTGCAGCACGAGCCAGGAAACCGTCTCCGTCTCCTCCGCCGACAGCCCGATCTGCGGCCCGATCTCCAGCGCCAGCTCCGCGCCCAGCTCCGAATGGTCGCCGCCGCGCCCCTTGGCGATGTCGTGCAGCAGCGTCGCGACGTACAGCGACCGCCTGGACTGCAGGTTCTCCACGATCGACGTCGCGACCGGGAGCACGTCCGACAGCTCGTTGCGCTCGAGACGGTTGACCACCGCGAGCGCCTCGATGGTGTGCTCGTCGACGGTGAACACGTGGTAGGTGTCGAACTGCATCTGGCCGACGATGCGCGCCCAGTCCGGCAGGTAGCGCCCGAGCAGCCCGGTCTCGTTGAGCACGCGCATCCAGCGCGCCCCGTCGGCGCGGTTGTGCGCGGCGTCGCGCCCGCACAGCAGGTCGAGGAAGATCGCCGACGCCGCAGGGTCGCCGCGCAGCGACACGGCGCAGCGCTCGTCGCGGATCAGCGCGCGCAGCGTGAGCGGGTGCAGCGCCACGTCGCGCTCGCGCGCCACCTCGAGCACGCGCAGCAGCGCCAGCGGGTCCGCCCGGAACGTGTGCCCCGGCGCCAGCAGGAGCTGCCCGTCGGCCATGCCGAACCCCTGCGCGCGCAGCGCCGGATCGGCCACCGCGGCCAGCGCCGGCGCGCCCAGCGCCTTGCGCAGGATCGCGGGCTCCAGCACCAGCGTCAGCCGCCCCACCTCGCGCGCGGTGAGGAAGTAGTGGCGCATGAACCGCTCCACCCCGTCCTGTCGCCCGTGCCGGGTGTAGCCGATGCGCGCGCCGACCACGGGCTGCAGGTCGAAGGTCAGCCGCTCCTCGGCCCGCCCGGAGACGTAGTGCAGGTGGAAGCGCACGCTCCACAGGAAGTCCCACGCGCGCCTGGCCTGCGCCACCTCGCGCACGTTGAGCAGCCCGCACGCCACGGACTCCGGATGGTCGAGCCGCTCGAACACCGGCCCGAGCACGTAGCGCATCATCCAGTACAGCGTCTGCAGGTCGCGCAGGCCGCCGCGCCCCTCCTTGATATTGGGCTCCACGAGATAGGCGCTCTCGCCGAAGCGACGGTGGCGCTGCGCCCGCTCCGCCTGCTTGGCGGCCAGGAAGGCGCCGGCGTTGTGCAGGTTGCTCTCGGCGAAGCGCGCGTGGAACTCGTCGAACAGCGCCGCGTCGCCGTCCACCAGCCGCGCGTCGAGCAGCGTCGTGGTCACGGTGACGTCGTGCGACGCCTGCTCCAGGCACTGCACGACCGAGCGCGTGGCATGCCCGACCTTCAGCCCGAGGTCCCACAGGAAGTACAGCATGTACTCGACCCGCCCGAGCAGGCGCGCCGACGGCTCTTCGGGCGTGAGGAACAGCAGGTCGATGTCGCTGAACGGCGCCAGCACGCCGCGCCCGTATCCCCCGGTCGCCACGATCGCCAGCGAGTCCGCCGCCCCGCATGCCGCGCCGTCGCCGTGCTGCAGCGCCCCGGCATGGCCGTGCAGCGCCACGATCAGCGCGTCGGCGTGGCCCGACAGCAGCCGCGCCGCCTCCAGCCCGCTGACCTGGTAGGCCTCGAAGCTCTCGCGCACCTGCTGCTGCTCGCGGGCCAGGTGGCGGCGGAACAGCGCCAGCGTCGCGTCGCGCGGCGGCGTCGCGCCGTCCTGCCCCGCCGCCAGCGTGGCCATCGCCGCCGTCAGCGCCGACGCGGCATGCATCCCGGGAACCCGATCCTGTGCGACCATCCCCGGCAGAGTAACGCCGCTTCGCCCGCCGCGACAGGGATGTTATCGCCCCGCGCGCAACTCCCACGCACCCCCTGCCACGCCCGCGCCCGCTCAGGCCCGCGCCAGCGCCTTGAGCCGGTAGAGCGCGTCGAGCGCCTCGCGCGGCGACAGCGCATCGGCGTCGATCCCCGCCAGCGCCTCCAGAACCGCCTGCGCCACCCCCGCGTCCGCCTCCCCGGCCTCCCCCGCCTCCGCGTGCCCCCCCGCATCCAGCCCCGCGAACAGCGGCAGGTCCTCGCGCGGCCGCTCGCCCGCCTCCAGCCGCGCGAGCAGCATCCCCGCGCGCCGCACCACCGCCGCCGGCACCCCGGCCAGCCGCGCCACGTGCACGCCCCAGCTCCGCCCCGCCGCCCCCTCGGCGACCTCGTGGAGGAACACGACGCCGCCCTGCCACTCCTTCACCCGCATGGTGTGCGCCCGCATCCGCGCGAGCCGCCCGCCCGCAACCCCGCCCACCGCCACCGGCCCGCTGCCGCCCCCGAGCTGCGCCAGCTCGTGGAAGTGCGTGGCGAACACCGTGCGGCAGCAGCACCGCTCGTGCAGCGCCTCCAGCACCGCCCACGCGATCGCCAGCCCGTCCAGCGTCGCCGTGCCCCGCCCGATCTCGTCGACGACCACCAGCGAGCGCGGCCCCGCCTGGTGCAGGATCGCCGCCGTCTCCGTCATCTCCACCATGAAGGTCGAGCGCCCCCGCGCCAGGTCGTCCGACGCCCCGACGCGGCTGAACAGCCGGTCCACGACCCCGATCCGCGCGGCGGCCGCCGGCACCGGCAGCCCGGCCTGCGCCAGGATCACGATCAGCGCGTTCTGCCGCAGGAACGTCGACTTGCCCGCCATGTTCGGCCCGGTGAGCAGCAGCACGCGCCGCTCCGGCGACAGGTCGCAGTCGTTGGGCTGGAACACCCCCGCCTCCGCCCGGTCCGCCCCCCCGCCATCCTCCGCCGCCCCCGCCCCGCCGCGCCCCGCCGCCATCGCCGCCTCGACGACCGGGTGCCGCCCCGCCTCGATGCGGAACGCGACGTCCGCGCCCACGACCGGCCGGCACCACCGCCCGCCCTCTGCGAGCCTTGCCGCCGACTGCGCCACGTCCAGCTCCGCCAGCGCCGCCGCCGCCCCGGCCACCGCCTCGCCCTGCGCCAGCACGTCGGCGACCAGCCGCGCCACCACCGCCCGCTCGCGCGCCCCCGCCCGCTCCCCCGCCTCGGTGATCCTGCGGTCCAGCTCGCCCAGCTCGACCGAGGAGAACCGCGCCCCGTTCGCCATCGCCTGGCGCAGCGTGAGGTCCGGGTGCGCGCGCAGCGCCTCGACCGCGACGGCCGGCGCCTCGACCACGTAGCCGAGCTGCGCGTGGTGCCGGATCTTCAGGCTCGCCACCCCGTAGCGCTGGGCGTAGTCGAGCTGCAGCGTCGTGATCACCCGCCGGCTGTCGTCGCGCAGCGCCCGCTCGGCGTCCAGCTCGCCGTCGAACCCCGCGGCCACCGCGCCCCCGTCGTCGCGCACCGGCGGCTGCTCCACCAGCGCGCGCCCCAGCAGCCCCCGCAACCCGTCCAGCCCCGCCGCCGCATCCTGGCCGCCGCCCGCCAGCGCCCGCCCCGCCGCCGCCAGCACCGACGCCCCCCCGTCCCCCAGCCCCAGCCCCCCGCCGCCCGCCTC
>JBPBQS010000017.1:0-6159 GCA_050920955.1 Janthinobacterium lividum
GACCCGCGCGGCCGAGGCGGCGCTGCGCGACGCGGAGGCGCTGCAGCTCGCCTCGCTGGAGCGCCAGGTCCTGGAGCGCACCGCGGCGCTGGAGGCCGCCAACGCCCGCCTGCGCACCGAGGCCCGCGAGCGCGAGCGCACCGAGGCCATCCTGCGCCAGCGCCAGAAGATGGAGGCGATCGGCCAGCTCACCGGCGGCATCGCCCACGACTTCAACAACATGCTGCAGGGCATCGGCGGCGGCCTGGAGCTGATGCAGCGCCGCCTCGCCCAGGGCCGCCCGCAGGACGCCGTGCCCTTCGTCGCCCAGGCGCAGCGCGCGGTGGAGCGCGCAGCCGCGCTCACCCACCGCCTGCTGTCCTTCGCGCGCCGCCAGTCGCTCAACCCCGTGGCGGTGGACGTCGACGCGCTCGCCGGCGGGCTGCACGCGCTGCTCGGCAACACGGTCGGGCCGCGCGTGCGCATCGTGCTGGCGCGCCACGACGGCAGCTGGCCGGTGCTGTGCGACGCGAACCAGCTCGAGAGCGTCCTGCTCAGCCTGTGCCTCAACGCCCGCGACGCCCTGCCCGGCGGCGGCGACGTGACGATCGCCACCCGCCACGTGACGCTCGGCGAGGCCGAGGTCGCCGGCCAGGAAGGTGCCGCGCCCGGCGAGTTCGTGGAGATCGCCGTCACCGACGCCGGCGTCGGCATGTCGCTCGCCGTGCAGGCCCGCGCGTTCGAGCCGTTCTTCACCACCAAGCCGTTCGGCGAGGGCACCGGCCTCGGCCTGAGCCAGGTCTACGGCTTCGTGCGCCAGTCCGGCGGCGTGCTGGAGCTGCACAGCACCGAGGGCGAGGGCACCGTGGTGCGCATCTGCCTGCCCCGCCACGCCCCGAAGGCCGAGCACGCCGCCACCCCGCCCGCTCCGCCCACGCACGTGCCCGCCGACGAGCGCCCCGTCGTCCTGCTGGTCGAGGACGAGGCCCTGCTGCGCGAGATGACCGCGGAGTCCCTCGGCGACCAGGGCTACCGCGTGCTGCAGGCCGCCGACGCCGAGGCGGCCCTGGACGCGCTCGCGAAAGGCGCCAGGCCCGCGGTGATGGTGACCGACGTCGGGCTGCCGAACGGCGCCAACGGCCGCCAGCTCGCGGAGGCCGCGCGCGCGGTGCAGCCGGGGCTGCCGGTGCTGTTCATCACCGGGTACGAGGGCGGCGTGCTGGACGGGCAGCTCGAGACGGGCATGGCGGTGCTGTGCAAGCCGTTCCGCCTCGAGGTGCTCGGCGAGCAGGTCGCGGCGCTGATCCGGGCGCAGGGGCCGTAGGAAGCAAGCATGAGGCTCTGCCTCAAACTCCGCCAAGGGATGCCCCTTGGATGGCTCTACTTAAGTAAAGGGATCAAAGGGCCTCGGGCCCTTTGCGGGTTTGGGCAGAGCCCATGCTTGCTCAGCTTCTCTCGATCTCGCGCGCCTGCCGTATGGCGCTGACGAGCTGCTCGAGCATGATCGCCGCCTGGTCGAGCTTGAGCTCGTGGATGTAGGCGGTCTCCGGCGTGTCGTAGATCAGCGCGACGCGGTCCCCCATGGCGCGGACCTCGTAGGAGAGCAGCGTGTCGCAGGCGTCGTCGCCGAACGGCGCCCTGGGGCCGCGGGCCGGCTCGCCGGGTGCAATGTCCATGGGTCGTTCTCCGCGCGGTCGCTGGGTTCAGAGGGATTCCGACGTTATGAAGCGGGACCTCGTTTGGTCCACGCCATCGTGCCCCCGCAGGGTGAACGAACGCTGAAGATCACCGGGACAAGTGCCACGAGCGAGACCTCTGCGCCCGGCTTTGCGAAGCACATCGGTTTGTAGTAACGTATCTACATCAGCGGGAGAATGGCGATGCCGACCACGACGTTGTCCAGCCGCGAGTTCAACCAGGACACCGGCCGCGCGAAGAAGGCCGCCGCCACCGGCCCCGTGGTCATCACCGACCGCGGGCGGCCCTCCCACGTGCTGCTCAGCATGGAGCACTACCTGGCGCTGACCGGCGCCGGCGCCGGCATCGTCGCGTTGCTGGCAATGCCGGACGCCGGGGACAGCGGGTTCGAGCCGCCACGGCTCGACTGGCGCGCCACGCCCGCCGACCTGTCCTGATGTTCGTGCTCGACACCAACGTGGTGTCGGAGCTGCGCCGCGCGAGGACCGGGCGCGCGGACGCCCGGGTGGTGGCGTGGGCGAACGCCATCCCGGCAGCATCGCTGTTCGTCTCCGTCGTCACGGTGCTGGAACTGGAGCAGGGCGTGCTCCTGGCGGAACGGCGCGACGCGGCGCAGGGCGAGATGCTGCGGCGCTGGCTGGAGACCCAGGTGCTCCCCACGTTCGAGGGCCGCGTGCTTCCCATCGACATGGCCGTGGCGCGGCGGTGCGCAGGGCTGCACGTGCCCGACCGGCGCGGGGAACGCGATGCGCTGATCGCCGCCACGGCCCTGGTGCACGCGATGACCATGGCGACGCGGAACGTGGCGGACTTCGCGCCGACAGGGGTCAGGCTGGTCGACCCGTGGGTGGCGTAGGGCCGCGACCTGGGAAGGAGCCTCCGCCCGCTCAGCCCGCCATCGCCGCCGGCTCCGTGCGCGCCCGCTTCACCAGCAGCTTGTTCAGCGCGTGCACGTACGCCCGCACCGCCGAGACGATGGTGTCCGTGTCCGCGCCCTGCCCGTCAACCATCTTGCCGGCCTCCTGCAGCCGCACCGTGGTGCGCGCCTGCGCGTCCGTGCCCTCCGTGACCGCGCCCACGGAGAACAGCAGCAGCTCCGCCTCGTGCGGGAACACCTCTCGGATCGCGTTGAACGCCGCGTCCACCGGCCCGTCGCCCGACGCCTGCGCCGCGCGCGCCTCGCCGTCGACCTCCAGCTCCAGCTCCGCCCGCGCCGGCCCGCGCGAGCCCGCCCGCACGTCCAGCGCCACGAACCGCACCCGGTCCTCGGCACGCCCCAGCGTCTCGTCGACCAGCGCCACCAGGTCGTCGTCGTAGACGACCTTCTTGCGGTCAGCGAGGTCCTTGAAGCGGCGGAACGCGTCGTTGAGCTGGTTGTCGCCGAGCCCGCCGTAGCCCAGCCCCGCCAGCTTGTCGCGGAACGCCGCGCGGCCGGAATGCTTGCCCATCACCAGCGACGTCTTGGACCAGCCCACGCTCTCCGGCGTCATGATCTCGTAGGTCGCGGCGTTCTTCAGAACGCCGTCCTGGTGGATGCCGCTCTCGTGGGCAAACGCGTTGCGCCCGACGATCGCCTTGTTCGGCTGCACGTCGAAGCCCGTGATCGTGGCCAGCAGCCGCGAGGTGCGCAGGATGCGCGTGGTCTCGATGCCGTGCGTGTACGGCGCCGCGTCCGGGCGCGTGCGCAGCGCCATCGCGACCTCCTCCAGCGCCGCGTTGCCCGCGCGCTCGCCGATGCCGTTGATCGTGCACTCGATCTGCCGCGCGCCCGCCTGCACCGCCGCCAGCGTGTTCGCCACCGCCAGCCCGAGGTCGTCGTGGTTGTGCGTCGACAGGATCACCTCGTCGGCACCCGGCACGCGCTCGCGCACCATCGCGAAGATGCGCGCGAGGTCGGCCGGCAGCGCGTAGCCCACGGTGTCGGGGATGTTGATCGTGGTCGCACCCGCGCGGATCGCCGCCTCCACGCAGCGGCACAGGAAGTCGGGGTCCGTGCGGCTGCCGTCCTCGGCCGACCACTCGACGTCCGCGACGTGGGAGCGCGCCAGCGTCACCGACGCAGTCACGGCGTCGAGCACCGTCTCCGGCTCCATGCGCAGCTTGTACTTCATGTGCAGCGCCGAGGTGCTGATGAAGGTGTGGATGCGCGGCCGCGCCGCCGGCCTGGTCGCCTCCGCCGCCGACGCGATGTCGCCGGGCGCCGAGCGCGACAGCCCGCACACCACCGGCCCGTCGCGCGAGAACAGCTCCGCGATGGAGCGCACCGAGTCGAAGTCGCCGGGCGAGGCGATCGGGAATCCGGCCTCCATCACGTCCACGCCGAGAGCCGCGAGCGCCTCGGCCATGCGCAGCTTCTCGGCCAGGTTCATGGAGAAGCCTGGCGACTGCTCGCCGTCGCGCAGCGTGGTGTCGAAGATGATGGCGCGGCCGGCGGGCAGGTCGCCGAAGCTCGGGTGCACGGTGGTCATGGAGGCGGGTCCTCGGACGGATCGGCAGCGAAGGCGCCCGACGGTTCCTGCGACGCGAGGCAGGGCGGCGGGCACGGCTCAGGCGCGTCGGCCCCTGCAGCGGCGCCGGCGCGGCCTGTCGGGCCCGGCGTGTCGCTCAGGGGCGGCTAAGTCGGAGGAGAAGCAGCCGGCCGCCGGTCGCGAAAGCACCGGCCACGAGCGCGAGCAGGCGGAGCCGCAGGAAGGTGCGCGCGAGGCACATGAACATGGGGGCACCGCCGAACATGCGCGCACCCTAGGCGCGGGGGCGGCCGCGAGGCAAGCCCGGGCTCTGCCCGGACCCGCCAGGGGCGAGCCGCCCCTGGACCGGCCTTGCTTAAGTAGTGGATTCCAAAGGCGAGCCTTTGGCGGAGTTTGAGGCAGAGCCTCAACCTTGCCTGCTTCCTAGGCGTGCCCGACCTGCGGGCTGATGCCGCGCCGGCTCTGCCACAGCGAGACGAAGTCGATCGGCTGCAGCAGCACCGGCGGGAACCCGCCCTCGCGCGTGACGTCGGCGACGATGTTGCGCGCGAACGGGAACAGCAGGCGCGGGCACTCGACCAGCAGCACCGGCTCGACGCTCTCCGCGGGGATGCCCGTCAGCGTGAAGATGCCGCCGTACGCCAGCTCGGCGATGAACACGACGCGCGCGGTGCCGCTCGACGTGTCGCTCGCCTCGGCGCGCACGGCGAGCGTGACCTCGAACACGTCCGCACCTTCCTGGAGGCGGCGGGCCTGGACGTCGAGGTTGATCTGCACCTGCGGCGGGGCGCGCAGCGTCGAGAAGATCTCCGGCGCGCCGGGCACCTCGAAGGACAGGTCCTTCACGTACTGGTGGTTGACCATCAGCGGCGGCTGGGCGGGCTCGGACTCGGGGGCCGGCGTGAACTCGGACATCGGGGGCTCTCCTGGGGGCGCGGGCCGGGTAGCACGCACACGCCGCGCGGGGAAGCAAGGTCGAGGCGCTGCCTCGAGCTCCGCCAAGGGCTGGGCCCTTGGATCGCCTTCCATAAGAGATGGGTGTCCAGGGAGCCCAGCTCCGAGCAGGCCCGGCCTTCGGCATCCCCCTGCCCTCCCGCGCGTTGCACGCTCGAGCCACCCCGGAGACCGCGATGACCCTCACGGCGGAACGCATCCCGCTCCTGTCCGACAACTACGCCTGGCTCCTGCGCGACTCCGACAGCGGCGCCGTGGCCCTCGTCGACCCCGCCGAGGCGAGGCCGTGCCTGGACGCCGTCGCCCGCGCCGGCCGCCTCGACCTGATCCTGCTGACCCACCACCACTCCGACCACACCGCCGCCACCGACGAGATCCGCGCCCGCCACCCAGCCCCAGTCGCGGGGGCTGCGGCCGACGAGTACCGCCTGCCCCGCCTCGACATCCGTTTGCGCGATGGCGACACCCTGCCGCTGGGCACGGCGCGCGGCGCGGTGATGGACACGCCCGGCCACACCGTCGGACACATCAGCGTGTTCTTCCCCGAGGGCCCGCTGCTGCTCTGCGCCGACACGCTGTTCTCGCTGGGCTGCGGCCGCCTGCTGGAAGGCACGGCGGCGCAGATGTTCGCCAGCCTGCGCCGCTTCGACGGCCTGCCCGACGCCACGCTGGTGTGCTGCGGCCACGAGTACACCCAGTCCAACGCCCGCTTCGCCCTGAGCGTGGACCCCGCCAACCCCGCCCTGCGCGAGCGCGCCGCCGACGTCGACCGCCTGCGGGCTGCGGGCGAGCCCACGGTGCCCTCCACGCTCGGCGAGGAGCGCGCCGCCAACCCCTTCCTCCGCGCCCCCGACGCGGCAACACTGGGCGACCTCCGCCAGCGCAAGGACCGTTTCCGATGAAGCTGTACCATTCCCCGACCAGCCCGTTCGTCCGCAAGGTCATGGCCTGCGCGATCATGCACGGCCTCGACACGCAGATCACGCTGGTGCCCACCAACGCCCACGCCTCGCCCGACGCGCTGACCGCCGACAACCCGCTGTCGCGCGTGCCCTGCCTG
>JBPBQS010000301.1:0-6039 GCA_050920955.1 Janthinobacterium lividum
GTCGACGAGGAGAGCCTCGGCCGCACCGACGACCCGGTGCGCATGTACCTGCGCGAGATGGGCAGCGTCGAGCTGCTGTCTCGCGAGGGCGAGATCGCGATCGCCAAGCGCATCGAGGCCGGGCGCGACATGATGATCGGCGGGCTGTGCGAGAGCCCGCTGACGTTCCGCGCCATCATCGCCTGGCACGACGCGCTCAAGGGCGGGCGGATGCTGCTGCGCGACATCATCGACCTCGAGGCGACGCAGGGCGCCGGGGCACCCCCGCCGGAGGAGGTCAGCGAGGGCGCCGCCGACGGGGTCGCCGACAACTTCGAGGCAGAGACGCGCGAGGAGATCGAGGACGGCGAGGAGGGCGAGGGCACCAGCCTGTCGCTCTCGGCGCTGGAGGAGAAGCTCAAGCCCGAGGTGATCGCCAACTTCGAGGACATCGAGGCCCTCTACAAGAAGCTGCACAAGGTGCAGGCCCGCCGCCTGGACAGCTTCACCGCCGGCGAGGAGATCAGCTCGCGCTCGGAGAAGAGCTACGACAAGCAGCGCGACGAGCTGGTCGGCAAGGTCGAGCAGGTCCACCTGCACAACAACCGCATCGAGGAGCTGGTCACCCAGCTCAAGCAGCTCAACCAGCGCCTGAACCAGCTGGAAGGCCAGATCCTGCGCACCGCGGAGAGCTGCAAGATCTCGCGCGACGACTTCCTGGCGCGCTACCGCGAGCACGAGCTGGACCCGAACTGGCTGGAGACGGTCGCCAACCTGCCCGGCAAGGGCTGGAAGGTGTTCGCCGCCAAGCACTTCGACCAGGTCGCCGAGCTGCGCACCCGCGTCGGCGCCGTGGCCAACGACACCGGCCTGCCGGTCGCCGAGTTCCGCCGCGTCTACGCCACCGTGAGCCGCGGCGAGCGCGACAGCGCGCGCGCCAAGAAGGAGATGATCGAGGCCAACCTGCGCCTCGTGATCTCGATCGCGAAGAAATACACGAACCGGGGCCTGCAGTTCCTGGACCTGATCCAGGAGGGCAACATCGGCCTGATGAAGGCCGTCGACAAGTTCGAGTACCGCCGCGGCTACAAGTTCAGCACCTACGCGACCTGGTGGATCCGCCAGGCGATCACCCGCTCGATCGCCGACCAGGCGCGCACCATCCGCATCCCCGTCCACATGATCGAGACCATCAACAAGCTGGTCCGCACCAGCCGCCAGATGCTCCACGAGATCGGCCGCGAGCCCGCCCCGGAGGAGCTGGCCGAGAAGCTCGGCATGCCGCTGGAGAAGGTGCGAAAAGTCCTCAAGATCGCCAAGGAGCCGATCAGCCTGGAGACGCCGATCGGCGACGAGGAGGACAGCCACCTCGGCGACTTCATCGAGGACAAGGCGGCGATCATCCCGCTCGACGCCGCAGTCCAGGCCAACCTGCGCGAGGCCACGACCCGCGTGCTGTCCTCGCTGACGCCGCGCGAGGAGCGGGTGCTGCGCATGCGCTTCGGCATCGGCATGAACACCGACCACACGCTCGAGGAGGTCGGCCAGCAGTTCAACGTGACCCGCGAGCGCATCCGCCAGATCGAGGCCAAGGCGCTGCGCAAGCTCAAGCACCCCAGCCGGAGCCGCAAGCTGCGCTCGTTCCTGGACGACTGAGGCCCGACGCCGTGCTGCACCCTTCGCCCGCGGCGCGCGAGCCGGTCACCCGGATCGGCGTCACCGTCACCTTCCTGCGCATGCCCGGCCCGCCGCTGGCCCAGCGCCGCGCCCTGCCGCAGGACACCGCGCTGCTGCACGTGCGCCGCTGCTCGGTGCCGTTCTACCGCTACCTCTACGCCACCGTCGGCGGCGGCCACGCCTGGTGGCTGCGCCGCATCATGCCCGACGAGCAGCTCGCCGCCCTGCTCGCCGACCCGCTGGTCTCGGTCCACGTGCTCTACCGTGGCGGCGAGCCCGCCGGCTTCTTCGAGCTGGACGGCCGCGGCCGCCCGGACATGAACCTGAGCTACTTCGGGCTGATGCCGTGGGCGATCGGCACCGGGCTCGGCACGGCGTTCCTGCGCGCCGCCGTCGACCTGTGCTGGGCGCAGGAGCCGCGCGCGGTCACGGTCAACACCTGCTCGGCGGACCACCCGGCCGCCCTGCCGGCCTACCTGAACGCCGGCTTCCGGCCGGTGCGCAGCGTCCGCGAGGTCTGGGACATCCCGGACCGCCTAGGCATGACCCCGCCGCGGCACCTGCGCGTGTGAGCAAGCAAGGCCAGAGGCTCCGCCTCTGGACTCCGCCAAAGGCTGCGCCCTTGGAACGCCTCCCCTAAGTGAAGCCAGTCCAGGGCGGCTCGCCCTGGCGGAGTTTGAGGCAGAGCCTCAACCTTGCCTGCCTGCGCCCGGGTGCGCCGCGACGAACGCCTTGATCGCCGGCGCCACGAGTTCCCTGAACCTGCGCCCGTTGAACAGCCCGTAGTGCCCGACGCCCGCCTGCTCGCGGTGCTCGCGCATCTCCGGCGGCAGGGCGTGGCACAGGGCGTGGGCGGCGCGTGTCTGGCCGAGGCCGGAGATGTCGTCGCGCTCGCCCTCGATGGTGAGCAGGGCGGTGCGGGTGATGGCGCCCGGCTCAACGGGGCGGCCGCGCGAGACCATGGTGCCGCGCGGCAGGCTGTGCTCCTGGAACACGGCCTCGATGGTCTGGAGGTAGAACTCCGCCGGCAGGTCCATCACCGCCATGTACTCGTCGTAGAACGCCCGCTTGGCGGCGAGCGACTCCCCGTCGCCCTCGACCAGGTGCGCGAACATCGCCCAGTGCGCCTCGACGTGGCGGTCCAGGTTCATGGACAGGAAGCCCGCGAGCTGCAGAAACCCGGGGTAGACCGGCCGCATGAAGCCCAGGGTGCCGAACGGCGCGGGGTGGATGACGTGGCGCCGGAACCAGTCGATGTCGTGGCTCGTGGCGAACCGGTTGACGGCGGTGGGCGCCTCGCGCGTGTCGATCGGGCCGCCGATCAGGGTGATGCTCGCCGGCGCCAGCGGGTCGGCCTCCGCGTTCATCAGGGCGGCGGCGGCCAGCACGGGCACGGCGGGCTGGCACACGGCGACGACGTGGGTGCCCGGGCCGACCAGCCGCGTGAAGGCGATGACGTGCTCGATGGCGTCGTCGAGGTCGAAGCTCCCCTCCAGCACGGGGACGTCGCGGGCGTTGCGCCAGTCCGTGATGAACACGTCGTGGTCGGGCAGGAACGCCTCGACGGTGCCGCGCAGCAGCGTCGCGTAGTGCCCCGACATCGGCGCCACGATCAGCAGGCGCGGGTCGCCCGGCCGCTCGGCGACGCGTCGGAAGCGCCTGAGGTCGCACCAGGTCCGCCGCGCGACGACCTCCTCGCGGACCTCGACCTCCTCGCCGTCGATCGTGGTGCGGTCGAGCCCGAAGGCCGGCCTGGCGAAGGAGCGCGTGGCATGCTCGAAGCTGTTCAGCCCGGCGGCGACCAGCCTGCCCATCTGCGTCGCGCGCAGGGGGTTGCCGGGCATGTCCAGAACGCCGAGCGCATGGTCCGCCATCAGCCGGAGCGGCGCCATCGACTGACGCTGCCACTCGTACATCTGGTAGAGCATGCGACGGACCCCCCGGTTCTGGCCGCCATATGGCGGCGCGGGGGCGGGGCAGGCAAGACCGTTGCCACCCCGGCACGACACCCGCCCCGCCGCTTCCGGATCGCCCCATGCCTCCTGCTCCCGCCCCTGCGCTCCCCCTGGCACGGCGCGGCCTCCCCCCTCACGGCGCGCTCCTGGCCGCCGGCGCGGCGCTGGTGGCGCTGCTGCTGCTCCAGCCGCTGCTGCGCATCCCGCTGCACGTGCCGCTGAACTACAACGAGGGCTGGAACGCCTACCTCGACGCGCGCGCGGCAGGCCTGGCGCCGGGACCGCTCTACCCGTCGGACGGGCTGGTGTTCGACAACTACCCGCCGCTGTCCTTCCACCTGGTGGGCGCGTTCGGCCGCCTCGCCGGCCTCGACATGATCGTGGCCGGGCGGATCGTCGCCGCCGCGTCGCTGCTGGCCTCGGCGGCGCTGGCCGGGCTGTGCGCCGCACGCCTCGGCGGCGGCGCGCGGGCGGGCGTGGCGGCGGGCGGGCTGCTGCTCCTCCACGCCGCGACGCTGTTCCGCGGCTACGTCGCCATGGACGACCCCCAGTGGCTCGCGCACGCGCTGATGCTGGGCGGCCTGGCGGTGCTGCTGCGCGACCCGGGGACCGCGCGCACCCCCCTCCGGCAGGTCGCGGCGGCCGCGCTGCTCGTGGCCGCCGGCGGCTTCGTCAAGCACAGCCTCGTCGGCCTCCCCCTGGCCGCGACGGCGTGGCTGGCCCTGCTGCGCCCGCGCGCTGCGGCGGCGTGGCTGCTGGCGGCGTCGTGCGCCGTGGCGGCCGGCGCCCTGGCGACGGCGCTGCTGCACGGCACGGGCGCGTTCGCCGCCGTCCTCGCCCACCGACGCGTGTTCCAGGCCGCCCGCCTGGGGCCCGCCCTCGGCGACCAGGCCGCGTTCCTACCCATGCTGCTCGTCGCCGTGCTGGCCTGGCGCGCCCGCCGCCACCCCTCCGACCCGCCGGCGCTGTTCGCCGCGCTGTTCGTCGCCGCCTCGCTGCTCACCGGCACCGTGCAGCGCCTGGGCGAGGGCGTGAACGTCAACGCCCACTTCGAGACCCTGGCCGCGCTGTGCATCGCCACCGGCCTCGCCGTGTCCCGCGCCGCCGCATCCCCGGGACGCGGCCGCCCACCCGCCGCGCTGCTCGTGCTGGCCGCGCTGCCCGCCCTGGCGATGGCACCGCGCACGCTGTGGCGCTCCTGGGACCAGGCCCTGGCCGCGCCGGCCCTGGCGCGCGCCTGGGCCCCCGTGATCGAGCGCATCCGCGCAGCGCCCGGCCTCGCCGGCTGCGAGATGCCCTCGCTCTGCTTCTGGGCGGGCAAGCCCTTCACCGTGGACCAGTTCAACCTGGGCCAGAGCATCGACACCGGCGCGCCGATCGCCCCCTTCCACGCGCTGCCGTTCGGGATCTTCGAGTACGGCGCCGACGCCTACCGACGCGCCACCACGCCCGGGCCGCAGCGCCGCGACCCGCTGCTGGCGGACCTCCTGGCGCGGGGCTACGCGCCGGTGGCGGGCGGGCCGGACGGCATCGTCCTGCTCGGGCCGCCGTAGGCAGGCAAGCATGGGCTCTGCCCAAACCCGCCAGGGCGAGCCCCCTCGTCTGGCCCTTCCAATGGCCCAAGCGGGCCATCGGAACCTTTGGCCAGCCTCGCCCTGGACTGGCCTTCCTTAAGGGATGCGTTCCAAGGGCGCAGCCTTTGGCGGAGTTTGAGGCAGCGCCTCAACCTTCCTCGCTGTAGCCGCCCACGAACGCCTCGATCCGGTCCATCGCCTCGTGCAGCCGCGCCGGGCTCTTGGCGTAGCACAGCCGCGTCAGCCCCTCCGCGCCTGGCCCGAACGCCTCGCCCGGCGCCGTGCCGACCTTGCCCTCGACGACGAGCCGCTTGCAGAAGCGCAGCGTGTCGGCCACGCCGTCGACGCGGAACATGCTGTAGAACGAGGCGCTGTTCGGCACCGCCCGCACCCTCGGCATCGCGGTCAGCCGCGACTCGGCGATGACCCGCCCCGCCCGGCAGTAGTCCAGCATCTCGGCGACGAACGGCTCGCCATGGTCCAGGGCGGCGACCGCGCCGGCCTGGAGGAAGGTGGGGGCGCCGCTGGTGTTGAACTGGATCAGCTTCTCGAACGCTGCCGCCTGCCCGGCCGGGTAGGTGATCCAGCCGAGCCGCCAGCCGGTCATCGCCCACGCCTTGGAGAAGCTGTTGACGACGTAGACCTGGTCCTCGGGCTCGGCGATCTCCAGCATCGAGGGCGCCACCGGACGGTCGTACACGAGGCGGTGGTAGACCTCGTCGGCCAGCACGGCCATGCCGCGCGCGCGGGCGAAGGCGAGCACCGCCTCCTGCTCGGCGCGCTCCATGACCCAGCCGGTCGGGTTGCCGGGCGAGGCGAAGCAGATCGCGCGCGTGGTGGCGTCGCAGGCGGCG
>JBPBQS010000072.1:0-5969 GCA_050920955.1 Janthinobacterium lividum
CGGCGCAGAACGCCCAATAGAGCGCCTGCGCCGACTGCCGCGACAGGCGGTTGACGCCCATGCTCAGCACCAGAACGAACCCCAGAGGGGCGAACATGGCCGCGTAGCCGAGCAGGGTCGGCTGCAGCGCGAGACCGCCGCGCGTCTGCACCTCGTGGTAGAACGCATCGCGCACCGCCGGGACATTGGCGACGAGATAGGCCACGATGCCGGTCAGCACCAGGCCCGACGTCATCCAGTTGTAGACGTGCAGCATGTAGGTACGCAGGCCCGCATCAAGCGCGCCGGCCTGCGCGAAGCCGGTCTGCGCCGGATAGGTTCGGGTGTCGGGGCGGAAGGCCATGGAAGGTTCCTCAAAGGGGGGATGGTGCCCGTGGCTGCTATCTTGGCAGGAGCCCGCCCGGGTTCAAGCGAATTCCGGTGTCGGTTCCCGCCACTGGTCGCAGCTAAATATTTGATAAAGCTCGGCTCACCCGCGGTTCATTCGTTGCGCAGGTAGCTCGCGGCCGGCGCCCGCAGCGCCACGGCCGTACCGGCGTAGCCGAAGGCCAGCATCAGGACCACGCAGCCGGACACGGTCGCCGCCAGCACGCCCGGCAGGAACGTCCACTCCGCATCCATAAGGAAGTGCACCACCCCCCAGCTCGCCGCCGTGCCCACCAGCGCCGCGAGCAGCCCCGCCGCGAGCCCGATCACACCGAACTCCACCAGCCACGCCGCGCGGATCTGGCGACGCGTGGCGCCGAGGCTCTTGAGCACCACCGCCTCCGCGATCCGGCGCCGCTGCCCCGCCGCCACCGTGCCGGCCAGCACCAGGGCGCCCGCCGCCAGCGCCAGCGACCCCGTCGCCGCAAGCGCCGCCGCGACCTTGCGCACCAGCGCGGCGACCGCGTCGAGCACGTCGGCGACGCGGATGCCGGTGACGTTGGGCAGCGCGTCCGTGACCTGGCGCAGCAGCGCGCCCTGCTGCCGCTGGTCGGCGCTCATGTACACGGTGGCGATCTCGGAGTGCGGCGCCTGGGCCAGCAGCCCCGGCGATGCCACGAGCGTGAAGTTCAGCGACAGGGTGCGCCAGTTGATGTCGCGCAGGCTGGCGACGCGCAGGTCGATGTCGCGCCCCAGCACGTTGATGCGCAGCGTGTCGCCCACCTTCACGCCCCACCCGTGCGCGAGCTTCGCGTCGAACGACACCAGCGGCGGCCCCGCGTAGTCCGCCGGCCACCACTGCCCGGCCACGAGCCGCGTGTCCTCGGGCTCCGCCGCGGAGAACGTCAGGCCGCGGTCGCCGCGCAGCGCCCACTGCGTGTCGGGCGTGGCATGCACCTGCTCGACCGGAACGCCATTCACCGCGACCATGCGGGCGCGCAGGCTCGGCACCTGGTCCACGTCCTTAGTGCCGGGCGCCGCGTGCACCATGTCGTCGAAGCGCGCGAGCTGGTCCGGCTGGATGTCGATGAAGAAGAAGGTGGGCGCGTCGGCCGGGATCTGGTCCAGCACCGCGCGGCGGATGTTGGCCTCGATCATCGCCACCGAGCACAGCGTCGACAGTCCCAGGCCGAGAGCAACCATCATCAGCGGTGTCGCCGTGCCTGGACGGTGCAGGTTGCCGAGCCCCAGCCGCGCCCAGGCCCAGCGCGGCGCCGGCAGCCGTGCCACGCCGCGCATCAGCGCCCAGCCACCCGCCCGGAACAGCAGCAGGGTCGCGGCGGCCGCGCCGCAGAACCACAGGGCGAAGCCGCGCTGCGGCGCGGTGGCCACCGTCAGCCCGACCAGCACCAGGACGAGCACAGCGTTTGCGATCACCACCCCGGCGGAGGGCCGCGCCTCGCCCGGCAGCACGGCGTCGCGGAACAGCGCGGCGCCGGGGATGCGCGCCGCCCGGCCGAGCGGCCACAGCGAGAACGCGCCCGCGGTGAGCAGCCCGTAGAGCGCCGCGAGCCCCAGCGGCCCCCAGTAGATGCCCACGCGCGGCGGCACCGGCAGCAGGTTGCCGAACAGCCAAATTCCCAACGCCGGCAGCGCCGCCCCCGCCACCACGCCGGCCACCACGCCCACCACCGACAGCGCCGCCACCTGGATCAGGAAGGTAGCGAACACCAACCGCGACGACGCGCCGAGGCAGCGCAGTACCGCGATGCCGCGCGCCCTGGCCTCCAGCCACGCACGCACGCCGGTCGCAACCCCGATGCCGCCGACCAGCAGCGCCGTCAGGCCGACCAGCGTCATGAACCGGCTGGTCTGGTCGATGAACCGCACCACGCCGGGCGCGGCATCGTGCGAGTCGCGGACGCGCCATCCCTGGTCACCGAACGCCGCCCGCAGCGTCGTCTCCACTCCTGCCACGTCCGTGCCGGGCGGGAACGCCGCGCGCAGCTCGTGGCGCAGCAGCGAGCCCGGCTGCACCAGCCCGGTGGCTGGCAGGTCGGCGAGCGAGATCACCGCGCCCGGCCCGAGCAGCCCCGGCGTCGCGGCGCCGTCCGGCTCGGCCGCCACGGAGCCCCTGAGCACGAACTGCGATTGTCCGACCCGCAGGCTGTCACCAGGCTTCACGCCCAGCCGGTCCAGGATCACCGGCTCGCCGACCAGCCCCTGCCCGGCCAGCGCCGCCTGGATGTCGCCCGGCGGCGTCAGGTCGAGCGTGCCCACCAGCGGGTATGCCGCATCGACCGCCTTCAGCTCGATCAGCGCCCGCTCGCCGTTGTCGGCCACCAGCATCGAGCGCATCTGCACGACGTCGGACAGCCGCGCGCCCCGCTCGCGCAGGAAAATGCGTAGCGTGTCCGGCAGGGCCTGCGCCCCGCCGTCAACCGCCAGGTCGCCGCCGAGGATCTCGCGGCCCCGGTCCGAAAGCCCGCGCTCAATCGCGACGCGCAGCCCGCCCACCGCGCCGATCGACGCGACGCCCAGGGCCAGGCAGGCCAGCACGATGCGCAGGCCGCGCGTGCCGGTGCGCAGCTCGCGCGCCGCCAGCCGCAGCGCCAGCATCACCGCCGCTCCCCTGCCACGCCGCTCACGCCGAGACCCGTCCGTCGGCGACGCGGACCTGGCGCCCGCAGCGCGCCGCCAGCCCGGGGTCGTGGGTGATGAGCATCAGCGTGGTGCCCTCGCGCGCGCGCATGTCGAACAGCAGGTCCATCACCGCCTGCCCCGTCGCCTGGTCGAGGTTGCCGGTCGGCTCGTCGGCCAGCAGCAGGCGCGGCCGCGGTGCGAAGGCCCGTGCCAGCGCCACGCGCTGCTGCTCGCCACCCGAGAGCTGCCCGGGCAGGTGCGTCAGCCTGTGGCCGAGCCCGACCGCCTGCAGGCTGTCGCGCGCCCGTGCCGTGGCGTCGCGCGCGCCGGCCAGCTCCAGCGGCACCGCCACGTTCTCGAGCGCCGTCATCGCCGGGATCAGGTGGAACGCCTGGAACACGATGCCCACGGTGTCGCGGCGGAACCGCGCCAGTGCGTCCTCGCCCAAGCCGGTGATCGTGGTGCCGGCGATGCGCACCTCGCCGCCGCTGGCGCGTTCAAGCCCAGCCAGCACCATCAGCAGGCTCGTCTTGCCCGAGCCGGAAGGTCCCACGATGCCGAGAGCCTCGCCTGCCGCCACGTCCATGGTGACGCCGTTGAGGATGTTGACCGGCCCCGCCGCCGAGGGCACGGTCAGCCTCAGGTCGCGGACCTGCACCAGCGGCGCTCCCGCGGAAGCGGGGGCAGAAACGAGGGAAGCGGTGGCTGTGTCCATGGGTGCAGCATATGGCGCCCGCACCTTTCTGGCGAAGGCCGCTGCGGCCGGTTTCGCCCTGCTGGCGCTCTCGTGCGGCGCCGCGAGTGCCCGGCCGGTCCGCCTGCTCGCCTTCGGCGACTCGCTGACGGCCGGCTACGGCCTGCCGCACGAGGACGGCTTCGAGGCGCAGCTCGGCGCGGCGCTGCGCAAGGCCGGGCACGACGTGACGGTCCTCGACGGCGGCGTGTCCGGCGACACCTCGGCCGGCGGCGTGGCGCGGCTCGACTGGTCGCTGGCGGACAACCCGGACTGCGCCCTGGTCGAGCTCGGCGCCAACGACGGGCTGCGCGGCCTGGATCCGGCAGCGATGCAGGCCAACCTCGCGACGATCCTCGACCGGCTGGCGGCGCACCATGTTCCGACGCTGCTGTCCGGCATGTACGCGCCGCCCAACCTCGGCCAGACCTACGACGACGCGTTCCGCGCCGTGTTCGACACGCTCAGCCGGCGTCCCGGCCTGCTGTACGACCCGTTCTTCCTGCAGGGCGTGGCGCTCGACCCCGCGCTCAAGCAGGCCGACGGGCTGCACCCCACCGCGAAGGGCGTGGCGATCATCGTCGCACGCCTGCTTCCGCTGGTCGAGCGCCTGCTGGCAGAGGCGCCCGCGCAATGATCGGCCGGCGGCAGGCACGCGGGCGGCACGGCGCCAAGCCCGCGCCGTGAGGCTGTTCGTCGCGATCGACCTGCCCTGGACGCTGCGCGAGCGGCTGACGGGACTCGCCGGCGGCCTCAAGGGCGCGCGTTGGCAGCCGCCGGAGAACCACCACCTGACGCTGCGCTTTCTGGGCGAGATGCCGCGCCACGAGGCCGAGGATGCCGACGTGGCGCTGGCGGCGGTGCGTGCGCCCGCCTTCGATCTGGTGGTGCGCGGCGTCGGCGTGTTCGCCAGGCCTGGCAGGCCGGCGTCGCTCTGGGCGGGGGTGGAGCGCAACCCGGCGCTGGACCACCTCCAGGCCAGGATCGAGGCCGCGCTGCAGCGGGCGGGGCTGGAGCCGGAGCGCCGGCGCTTCTCGCCGCACGTCACCCTGGGCCGGATCCACAATACCTCGTCCGACGAGCTTGCGGGCTGGATCGCCTCGCACAACCTGTTCCGCGCCGACCCCGTGCCCGTGGCGCACTTCACCCTTTTCAGCTCCCGCCTGGGCAAGGAGCAGTCCGCCTATACCCCCGAGGTCGAATATGAACTGGCGTGACACCGTCCTGACCGCCCTGGCCATTGCCGGGCTCGCCGTCCCTGTGCACGCCGCCAGCCCCATCGTCGGCCCGATCATGGTGTCCGACCCGCTTGCCAGGCCGCAGCCGCAGGGTGGCGCCACGGTGCTGTCGATGACCGTGACCAACAACGGCGACGTCACCGACCATCTGATCCGGGCCGCCTGCCCGGACGCCGGCTCCGTCACCTTCGAGGCCCCGATGCAGGAAGGCTCGACCGAGCTGCACCAGGTCGAGGGTTTCGAGGTCCCCGCCCGCAAGGCGATCTTCCTCAAGCCTGGCGGCTGGCAGATCACGCTGCACGACCTCAGGCGTGCCATCGCGGCCAGCGAGGTGCTGCCCTGCACGATCACCTTCCAGCTGTCCGGCGAGCAGATCGTGCAGGCCGGGGTCCAGGAGGGTGCACCCTAGCCCGTGCCGAGCCGCCCGATTGTCCTTCCGGACCCTGTGATCCCGGCGGCTCCTCCCACGGCGGCGGACGGGACCGGCGGCCCCACCCCGGGCGCCGACATCGACAGGCTCGCCGCAGAGGCGCGGGCGTGCCGGATCTGCGCGTCGCGCCTGCCGCTGGGTCCGCGGCCGATCCTGCACGTCTCCGCAACGGCCCGCCTGCTGATCGCGAGCCAGGCGCCCGGCACCAAGGTCCATCTCGCAGGGCTGTCGTTCTGGGACGCCTCCGGCGACCGCCTGCGCGCCTGGCTCGGCCTGGGCAAGGACGTGTTCTACGACCCGGCGCGGGTCGCCATCCTGCCGATGGGCTTCTGCTATCCGGGCCGCCTGCCGAATGGCGGCGACGCACCGCCACGCCCGGAGTGCGCGCCGATCTGGCGGGCGCCCCTGCTCGCCGCCATGCCGCGGGTCCGGCTCACCCTGCTGGTCGGCAGCTACGCGCAGCGCTGGGCGCTCGGCCCCGGCGCCATGACCGATCGCGTCCGCGCGTTCCGCAGCTTCCTGCCGGACCGATTTCCCCTGCCGCACCCCTCGTGGCGCA
>JBPBQS010000339.1:0-5962 GCA_050920955.1 Janthinobacterium lividum
CACCCGCACCGTGGTCAACGTCGGCTGCGCGGAGGGCTACTACACCGTCGGCCTCGCGCGCTGCCTGCCGGACGCCCACGTCTACGCCTTCGACATCGACGCCCGCGCCCGCACCGCCTGCCGCGCCAACGCCCGCGAGAACGGCGTCAGCGACCGCGTCACCATCAACGGCCCGTGCGAGCCCGAGGTCCTCGGCGAGATCGCGGCACTCGACCCCGACATGCTGCTGGTCCTGGACTGCGAAACCTACGAGCTGCCGCTGCTCACCTCCGACGCGGGCTTCGCCGCCGTGCGCCGCGCCGACCTGGTGATCGAGACCCACGACTGGCTCGACCGCACCATCGTGCCGAAGCTGATGGCGCGCTTCCTCCACACCCACAAGCTGTCCTTCCTGCACAGCGAGGGCCGCAACCCCAACCAGTTCGCCTTCCTCGCCCCCATCAGCGACCTCGAGCGCTGGCTGATGGTCTGCGAGAACCGCCCCGAGCTGCAGAACTGGCTCGTCTGCGAAAGCATGAGCCGCTTCTAGCCCCGCCTCGCTCCGCTTCCGGCCCGCTTCCGCCCCGCCGTGCCTCCTCCGCCCCGCCGCGCAGAACGCGCCGCCCCGCGTCCCACCGACATCCGCGCCGTCAGGAAATCCCATGTGCCTGGTCAAGCTGAGCGAGCTGGAATTCCGCGCGGAGGGCAACGGCCTGCCGCTCCTCGGCCGCGGCTGGTCCGAGCCCGAGTCCGCCTACGTCTGGGCCACCGGCGACTTCAGCGCCCTCAGCCTGCCGGTGGACGAGACGCACCCCGCCTACGTCGTCGTGCTCGCGGTCCGCCCCATCGAGCACTGGCAGCGCGTGGCGTTCTGGTCGCGCGGCACCCTGCTCGGCGTGCACCTGGTCACCGAGGCCACGCGCGTCAGCATCGGCGTGGCGCGCGGCCTCGTGGTGGACGGCCGCATCGAGCTGGTGATGACGCACTACGACCGCGCCCGCGCCTGCGACCTGGGCGCTGGCGGCGACGACGTCCGCCTGCTCTCGATCGCGCTCAGCGGCGCCGAGATCCACGGCTCCACCCGCGTGCCCGCCACCCCCCACGCCGCCGGCGCCTACGCCGCCCCGCGCCAGACCCTGCCCGACGCGGCCCTGCTCGGCTGCTTCCAGAGCCTGGGCGACAACTGCGAGTTCGGCCTGGTGCAGCGCCGCCTCGGCGCCGACCCGCTGCACCTGCTGCGCTTCGCCGGCATCAACCTGCGCGACCTCCTGCTCGGCCTGAACAGCGAGTTCGACGGCCTCGACGACCCCGCCCGCCTCTCGCTGCGCCTCAGCGGCGAGCCCGGCGAGCAGGAGTTCATCCTCCTGCACGACAGCTACGGCCTGAACTCGCACACCTTCCAGCACGAGCACACCGCCGACGCCGCCACCGTCCTCGCCCGCTCGCGCCAGAAGCTCGCCCTGCAGCGCCGCATGTTCCTCGAGGACCTGGAGGACGCGGAGAAGATCTTCGTGCTCAAGCGCAACGACGCCCTCGCGCTCGCCGAGGTGCTGCCGGTGTGGTCCTGCCTGCGCGGCTACGGCGACAACACCCTGCTCTACGTCGTCGCCGCCGACGCCGGCCACCTGCCCGGCACGGTGGAGGAGCGCGCCCCGGGCTTGCTGTGCGGCTACATCGACCGCTTCGCCCCCTACGAGGACGCGCACAACCTGTTCGACGAGTGCTGGCTCTCGATCTGCCGCAACGCCCACGCGCTGTGGAGCGAGTCCCGCCGCCACGCCGGCCCGCTGCTGATGGCCGCGGAGTAGGGCAGGGGGCCACCCCGCGACCCGCCGGCAACACCTTGCCCCCGGACCGGCGCGCCGTCTGCCCTGCGCCCGCCCGGGCTACGCTTCGGCCGCGCCATCTGGCACAACCCGGGGATGAGGATCCCGCCCTGGCTGCCGGTGCTGCTCGGCGTGCTCACCGCCGTCGGCCCGGTCTCGACCGACATGTACCTGCCCGCCTTCCCCGCGATGGAGCATTCGCTCCACGCCGCGGCCGGCTCCGCGCAGATCACCCTCGCCACCTGGTTCGCGGGCCTCGCCGTCGGCCAGATGATGCAGGGCACGCTGTCCGACCGCTACGGCCGCCGCGTGCCGCTGCTGCTCGGCACCGCCGTCTACACCCTGGCCTCCGCCGGCTGCGCGCTCGCCCCCGACATGACCACGCTCTCCGTCTTCCGCGCGCTGGCGGCGCTTGGCGGCTCCGCGTCGATGGTCGTGCCGCGCGCCGTGGTGCGCGACCTCGCCGACGGCCACGAGGCCGCGAAGCTGATGAGCCGCCTGATGCTGGTGATGGGCGCCGTGCCGATCCTCGCCCCCACGCTCGGCGGCGTCGTGCTCGGCTTCGCGGGCTGGCGCACGATCTTCTGGATCGCCACCGTCTACGGCGTGGCCTGCCTGGTCCTGGTCGGCGCGCTCCTCCCCGACACGCTCGCCCCCGAGCGCCGCGTCCGCCTGCGCCCCTGGGCCCTCCTCCAGCGCTTCGCCAACGTCGCCCGCGACCGCGGCTTCCTCAGCCACACGCTGATGGCCGGCTGCGCCTCCTTCGCGCTCTTCGCCTTCCTCGGCGGCTCGCCCCCGGTGTTCATCGAGCGCTTCGGCGAGACCCCCACGCAGTTCGGCCTCGTGTTCATGGGCACCGCCGGCTCCTTCATCGGCGCCTCCCAGGCCAACCCGTTCGCGCTGCGCCGCTTCGGCCACGCCCGCGTCATGCGCGCGGCCTCCACGGTGCTGCTGCTCGCCGCCCTCGCCCTGCTCGCCACCTCCGCCACGGGGCAGGGCGGCGTGAGCGGGATCATGGCGCCGGTGCTGCTGATGTTCGGCGCCATGGGCTTCATCTCGCCCAACGCCGCGGTCGGCGCCCTCTCGCGCCACGCCGCCCAAGCCGGCGCCGCCTCCGCCCTGCTCGGCACGCTGCAGTTCCTGCTCGGCGCGCTCAGCGGCACGCTGATCGGGCTGCTGTCGAACGGCACGCCGGTGCCGATGGCCGCGATGATGCTCGCGGGCGCCGCCGGCGTCGTCGCCGCGGACCGCTGGCGGCCGGCATCGCCCTGAAGCAGGCAAGGCCGGGCTCTGCCCGGACCCGCCAGGGGCGAGCCGCCCCTGGACCGGCCTCACTTAGGGGATGCGTTCCAAGGGCGCAGCCTTTGGCGGAGTCCAGAGGCAGAGCCTCTGGCCTTGCTTCCTTCCTTCTCCCGAGGACCCCCATGCCCCCGATCGTCGGCCTCCCCGCCTGCGCCCGCCGCTACCCCGACTACCTGCAGCACGCCGTCGCCGAGCAGTACGTCGCCGCCGTGCGCGACGGCGCAGGCGCCGTGCCCGTGCTCCTTCCCCCCCTCGGCCCGCCCGCGGAGGCCCTCCTCGACCGCCTCGACGGCCTGCTGCTGCCCGGCTCGGAGAGCAACGTCGCCCCCGCGCTCTACGGCGAGGCCCGCGACGCGACGCCCGGCCAGCACGACCCCGCGCGCGACGCCACGACGCTGCCGCTGATCCGCCTGGCCCTGGCGCGCGGGATGCCGGTGCTGGCGATCTGCCGCGGCCACCAGGAGCTGAACGTGGCGCTGGGCGGCACGCTGCACCAGGCGGTGCACGCGCTCCCCGGCCGCCTCGACCACCGCGAGAACCCCGCCGCCGAGGAGGCCGCGCAGTGGGCGCCGGCGCACGACCTCGCCCTGTCCGGCACGCTGGCCGCGCTGCTGGGCCGCGCGACGGTGCGCGTCAACTCGCTGCACGGCCAGGCGATCGACCGCCTGGGCGCGGGACTCGTGGCCGAGGCCCTCGCCCCCGACGGCACGATCGAGGCGGTGCGGGCCGAGAGCGCGGGCTTCTGCGTCGGCGTGCAGTGGCACCCCGAGCGCGGCGACGCCTCCACCATGGCCAGCGCGGCGCTGTTCGCGGCATTCGGCGCCGCCTGCCGCGACTACGCGGCACGGCAGGGCAGAGGCGAGCAAGGCTGAGGCCATGCCTCGAACATCGCAGGAGCCTGCAGGCCGTCAGTCCCGGTCATCGCGCAAGGCCGGCCTGTCGCCGGCCCGGCAAGCGCCTTCACCCAGGCGTCCCCCTCCCGCTCGCGTCCGGTGCGGTGCCCTCGCCACGATGCTGTGACAAGGAGCCAGGCCTGGCGGAAGGCCGGGACAGTTGCGTCGACCAGGGCGCATACATCCGTGCACCCGGCGACCCCGCACGGCCGGGCGGCAACCCTGAAAGGCAGGCATGGACGATCGACCCATCTATTTCCTGCACATCCCGAAGACCGCCGGTTCCTCGGTGACCCTGTGGCTGTCGCGGCAGGCCCCTGACGGCGCGATGTGCGCGGCCAAAATCTGGGACCAGCTCCTCCGCTGCGACGAGGCCGGGCTTGCGGGATACGCGATGTTCGCGGGCCATTTCGGCCTCGACCTCGACCGCTACCTCGGCGTCGCGCTGCGCACCATGACCGTCTTCCGCGACCCGCTGCAGCGAACGTTCTCGCACTACCTCCATGTGCAGCGCGACACCGCCCACCCCTGGCACGCGCGTGTCCGCCCGCAGTCCTTCGAGGCCTTCCTGCTCGACGTGCAGAACCGGCCGATGATCGAGAACTTCCAGGCCCGTTACCTGGTGAGGTCCGGCCTGGACATGCGGCGCTTCGTGCGCCGCCTGGACCTGTCGCCCGCGAAGACGAGCAGGCTGTCGACCACCTCCGAGGACGTCCGCTACCTGTTCGACCGGCGCTACGTGCACGAGCAGTCGCACGCGGCCCTGGACGGCATCGACGTCGTGGGCACCACGGACAGGATCGCGCTGTTCCTCAAGCAGGCCGCCCGGACGTTCTCGCTGGGATCGGGCGACGATCCCGCGCCGCGGGAGAACGTGGCCCCGGACAGGAGCGGCATCGAGGCCGTCAGCCAGTCATCGCTCGACCTCATCGCGGAGCTGACGACCATCGACCAGTCGCTCTTCCAGGCCGCGCGCCTCCGGGAGGCGGCCGCATTGCCCGCCGAGAAGGTGCCGGCCTGAGGGCTCCGGCCTGCCGTCCCGGGGCCGGCCGCCCCTCGCACGCCAACGTGCGGCAACCCCGCATCCCCCCGCGCCTTGGAGCCCCACGCCCGCGCCGCCCCCGTGCGGGCCGCTCCGGGAGACTGCCGCCATGATCGACGCCGTGGGCTACGCCACCACTGGCCGCCACTCCTCCCTCAAGCCGCACCCGTTCCAGTGCGACGAGCCCGGCGCGTCCGACGTGCAGATCGACGTGATGTTCTGCGGCGTCTGCCACTCCGACATCCACCAGGCCCGCAACGAGTGGGGCAACACGGTCTACCCGTGCATGCCCGGCCACGAGGTCGTCGGCCGCGTCGCCCGCGTGGGCCCCGCCGTGACCCGCTTCACGCCCGGCGACCTGGTCGGCGTCGGCTGCATGGTCGACAGCTGCCGCACCTGCCCGTCCTGCGCCACCGGCGAGGAGAACTACTGCGAGGGCCCGAACAGCTGGCTCGCCACCTACAACGGCCCGATGGTGTCGGCCGCCAGGTCGCCCGACGGCACGAACCACTACGGCCGCGACAACACCTTCGGCGGCTACGCCACCACGATCGTCGTCACCGAGCACTTCGTCCTGCGCATCCCCCCCGCACTCGCCCCCGCAGCCGCAGCCCCCATCCTGTGCGCCGGCGTAACGACATACTCGCCCCTGCGGCACTGGGGCGTGAAGCCGGGCGACCGCGTCGGCGTGGTGGGCTTCGGCGGCCTGGGCGACATGGCCGTCAAGCTGGCGCGCGCGATGGGCGCCGCCGTCACCGTGTTCACCACCAGCGAGGACAAGGTCCCGCTCGCTCGCGCGCTCGGCGCCACCGCCGTCGTGGGGACCGACGCCAAGGCCCTTGCCGCGCTGAAGGCGTCCTTCGACTTCATCCTGAGCACGGTGCCGCAGAGCCACGACCTCAACCCGTTCATCCCCCTGC
>JBPBQS010000257.1:0-5941 GCA_050920955.1 Janthinobacterium lividum
CCGATGGTCGACAACGAGATCCTGCAGATCGTCGTGTTCTCGCTGTTCTTCGGCGTCGCCTGCGCCGCCATGGGCGAGAAGGCCCACGTCGTGCTCGTCGGCATCGAGGGCCTGTCGCACATCATCCTGCGCGTCACCGGCTACGTGATGAAGCTGGCCCCGCTCGCCGTGTTCTGCGCCATGTCGGCCACCATCGCCACCAACGGCCTCGGCATCCTGGTCAACTACGCCAAGTTCATGGGCGAGTTCTACTTCGGCCTGGTCTGCCTCTGGGGCCTGCTGATCCTCGCCGGCTTCCTGATCCTCGGCCCGGCCGTGCGCCGCCTGATCGGCCTGGTGCAGGAGCCCTTCCTGCTCGCCTTCTCCACCGCCTCCTCGGAAGCCGCCTACCCGAAGATGCTGGAGCAGCTCGCGAAATTCCCCATCGCCCCCAAGATCACCAGCTTCGTCCTGCCGCTCGGCTACTCGTTCAACCTCGACGGCACGATGATGTATTGCACCTTCGCCAGCGTCTTCATCGCCCAGGCCTACGACATCCAGCTCGGGCTGGGCACCCAGATCGCCATGCTGCTCACCCTGATGCTCACCTCCAAGGGCGTCGCCGGCGTGCCCCGCGCCTCCCTCGTCGTCATCGCCGCGACCCTGAGCCAGTTCTCGCTGCCCGAGGAAGGCCTGCTCCTCCTGCTCGGCATCGACACCTTCCTCGACATGGGCCGCTCCGCCACCAACGTCATCGGCAACTCGCTCGCCGCCGCCGTCGTCGCCAAGTGGGAAGGCCAGCTCGTCGCGACGCCGGAGACCCGCGAGGTCATCGGCGAGATGGAAGTCTCGCCAGCGTAAGGCAGGAAGCAAGACCTTCTTTTTCTGAAGAAAAAGAAGCAAAAAGACTTTGCCCACAAGGAAAGGTGCCACATGGTCAGGCACAGTTCCAGGTGGGCAAAGTTCTTTGGTTCTTTCTTTCAAGAAAGAACTGCTTCCTTGCTTCGCCGGCCGTCAGCTCACCCCGTCCACCCCGCCAGCGCCTCCGGCGTGTCGAAGTCGCGCAGCACGCCGTCCTCGCCGATCTCCACCTCGACCGCGTGCTCTGCCTGCGCCGCCAGCAGGGCGCGCGCCCCGGTGTCGCCCACGACCGCCGCGATCTCGGCGAACCAGCGCGCGTCCCACAGCACCGGGTTGCCGCGCCGGCCACGGTGCGTCGGCACCACGATCGTGCGCCCCTCGTCGGGGTCGTAGGCCGCGACCAGCCGGTCCAGCGTCCGCGCCGTGACCAGCGGCATGTCGCCCAGGCAGACCAGCGCCGCCGACACGTCCTCCGGCACCGCCGCGATCCCCGCGCGCAGGCTCGCCGACAGCCCGTCGCCGTAGTCCTCGGCGTGCACGAAGCGCACCGGGCGGCCGGCCAGCGCGCGCTCCACCTCGCCCGACTGGTGGCCCACCACCACGAGCACCGGCCGCGCCGCGCTGCCGAGCACCTGGTCCACCACGCGCGTCACCATCGCGTGCCCGTCCGCATCCGGAATCAGCAGCTTGTTGCGCGGCGCCATGCGGCTCGACCGCCCCGCCGCCAGAACCACCGCCGCCACCCGGGGCGCCGCCGCCCGCTGCGCCGCGGCCGTGGCGCGCGCGGCCTGGGCGCGGGGCAGGGGGCGCAGATCCTCCTTCAGCAGCCCGCCGACGCCCATGCGCGACACCGACGCCCCGTCCACGCCGAGCCCCGCGAACAGCCGCCATAGCACCTGGTCGATGCCGTTCAGCTTGGGCGAGCGCGCGCAGCTCGGCAGCACCAGGGCGGGCACGTCGCCGATCCGCCCGAAGCAGATCAGGTTACCCGGATCGACGGGCATGCCGAGGTGCTGGATCGCGCCGCCCGCCGCCACGATGCCGGCCGGGCCCACGTCGCGCCGGTCCACCACCGCCGAGGCGCCCGACACCAGCAGCAGCTCCGCGCCCGCCGCCAGCAGCCCCGAGAGCGCCGCGGCCACCGCGCCGGCCTCGTGCGCGCAGCGCTCCGGCGGCAGCAGGCTTCCCGTCAGCCCGCGCACGCGCGCCTCGGTGGCCTCGATCGTCGCCTCGACCACGCTGTCCTTCAGCCCGGGCAGCAGCGTCAGCACCAGCCCCACCCGCAGCGGCCGGAACGGCACCAGGCGCAGCGCCCCCGCGCCGTCGCGCCCCTGCGCCGCATCGCCGGCCGGCGCGTCCCCGCCGCCCTCGCGCGCCAGGCGTTCCGCGCGCGCCACGCTGTCGCCATGCACCGCGAACGGGATGACCTTGACGGTCGCGAGCATGTCGTGGGCCGCGACCGGCGTCGCGTCGGCGAGCGTGGCGAGCGTCAGCGCCTCGTCCACGGCGTTCAGCCGGTCGACCTGCGCGCGGTCCACGAGCAGCAGGCCCGGCGCCTCGGCCATCAGGTTCACCCGCCCGGTCCCGGCCCGGCTGCGCCCGACCAGCGGCGAGAGCAGCGCCTGCGCCAGCCGGTCCGCCGCCTGGTCCTCGCCGACGTCGGACGCCTCCAGGCGCACGGCCACGACCTCGGCGAGCCCCGCCTCGCGCAGCCGCGCGACGGCCGCCGCGTCCAGCACCGCGCCCTTCTTCAGCACGAGGCCCGGCAGGCGCAGCGTGTGCGCCAGCACCGCGCCCTCGGCCTCGCCCAGCGCCGTCGGCCCGAAGATCACCGCGTCCCCGCTTGGCGGCGCTGCGCACCTGCGCCGGCGCCGCGCGCCTTGTTCATGCCGTCCACATCCGCCTCGCTTCCGCCGCGGCCGTAGCCGCCCCGCAGACTTCCTTCATGGCGCCGGTCCAGGGGCGGCTCGCCCCTGGCGGGTCCGGGCAGGGCCCGGCCTTGCCTACAGCATCCGCCGCCCCGCGATCCTGAGCCACGGATGCCTGCGCTCCATGTCGTCAACGAGCGAGCGCTTGTTGGCGCGCTGCTCGGTCTGGGTGTGGATCATCGACCCCCGGTGCACGCGGTACTCGGCGAGCACCTCGGGCACCGCCTCCCCCCACAGCCCGCGCTCCACGAGCCGGCACCAGAAGTCGTAGTCCTCCCAGCCGAAGCGGACGTGGTCGTACCCGCCGCCGGCCGCCCAGGCCCACTTGGCGACCAGGGCCATGGCGTCGACGTAGTTGCCGCTCATCAGCCGACCGGGCGAGAACGGCAGCACGCCGAACACCTGGTCGCTGTCGCCGAACGAGCGGATCTGCGGGTAGGCGAAGGCCGCGCCCCCCGCCATGGCCGCGAGCAGCCGCGCGCAGCACGCGGGTGCCAGGCGGTTGTCCGCGTCGAGCGGCAGCACGAACGGCGTCTCGGCGGCGGCGAAGGCGCTGTTGCGCGCGAAGCCGAGCCCTGCGTTGGCGAGGTGGCGCCGCACCTCGACGCGGTTGAAGCGCCCGGCGTGGGCGCGCACCCAGTCCAGCACCATGGGCACGGACTCGTCGGTGGAGCCGTCGTCGACCACCACCAGGTCGAGCGGCCGCAGGTCCTGCGCGGCGACGCTCTCCAGCGCCTCCACCACGAAGTCCGCGTAGTTGTAGACGGGGATCACCACGGTGACGTCCGCGTCGCGCAGCCCGTCGTGGACGAACAGCTGCTCGGACCCGCGCAGCTCCGGCAGGGCAGGGCGGGGTGCTGCCCCCCCGTCGGCACGCGGCCCGATGGCGCCCGAGCGGCGCAGCTCCAGCTCGAAACCGCGCGCGCCCTCGCGCCCGCCGGCGACCTGCGACAGCACGTCCTGCAGCGCCTCCGCTCGCGCGTTCGGCCCCCACTCCGCGAGCGCCGCGTGGAAGGCGTCGCGCGCCATCGTCGCCCGCAGCGCCGGGTCCGCCGCGAGCCGCTCCAGCGCCTCGGCCCACGCCGCCTCGCCGTCGGCCAGCAGCCCCGTGCGCCCGTCCTCGATCGCGCGGGCGAACGGCCCGGTGGGCGAGGCGATCGTCGGCACCTCGACGAGCGCCGCCTCCCACCACTTCAGCTCGCTCTTGGCCTCGCAGAACGGGTTGCCGAGCTCCAGCGGCGCCAGGTTGATGTCGAAGCGCGCCATCTCCGCGGGCAGCAGGGCAAGCGGCACCATGTCGCGCCACTCGATCTGCGCCGCCACCGGCTTCAGCTCGGGATACTCGCCGGCGAGCACCACGCCCTCGCCGCTCGACGGGTCGCGGAACAGCACCAGCCGCGCTTCCGGCCGGCGCGCCAGCAGCGCCGCCACCGCGCCCACGGCCAGGCCGAAGTCGCGCTGGTGCGTGCGCGAGCCCCCCGCGTAGCCGATGCGCAACAGGCCCTCGCCCTCGCCGCTGTCGCGACGCTGCCGCACCGCGCGCCGCGCCGCCACCAGCGAAGCCTCGTCCCAGCCGTTGGGCAGGACGTGGGCGATCTGCTGCAGCTCGCGCACGTGGCTCGCCAGCTCCTCCGTCGTCACGGTCACGAAGTCCGACGCGTCCATGGTCCTGCGCACGCGGGCGAAGAACTCGCGCGTGCCGTCCTCGGAGAAGCGCTGCGAGCGGATGCCGTCGATCACCTCGACGGTGGCCAGCTCCGGGCGGATCATCAGGTCGTCCACGTCGAACACCACGGTGGTGCCCTGCCTGCGGCACACCTCGACGATGCCGTCGATGTGGCCTTCCCACGCGACGCGCCACAGCACCACGATGTCGGCGCCCGCCAGCACCCGGTCGTCCACGCCGCGCAGGCCCAGCGCCTCCGCCTCCCAGCCGAGCGCGCGCGCGCTCGCCGCATAGCGCTCCACGCGGTAGATGCTGCCCGGCGTGTGCGCCTCGCCCGACAGGAACAGGATGCGCCCCCGCCGCCCCGCCCGCGCCGCACCCGCGCCGTCCGCCACCACCGGCGCGTCCTCGTGCTGCGGCCCCGCCTCGTCTCCGCCCGCGTCCACGGCGGGCGGCTCCTCCGGCGCCCCGAGCCGCAGCGGTGCCAGTTCCGGCAGCGGCGCCCACTCCTCCTCCGCCTGCGGCTCGCCCGGCCCGCCCGGCCGCGCCATTCGCATTCCCGCCCGCAGCGGCTGCGTCACGCGCCACGCCGTCGACCCCAGGATCAGCCGCCGGTCCTCGCGCAGACGCGCCACCTCGGCCCAGGCCGCGCGCACGCTGTCCGCCGCCTCGCCGTGCGCGCGCCGCGCCGCCGCCTCCCACTCCGCCGAGCGCCGCGCCAGCTCCGCCTCGTGGGCCTCGCGCACCGCCGCCGCCTCCGCGGCAACGCGCGCCGCCTCCGCCGCCCGCCCGCCCGCCGCCTCGCGCTCCAGCGCCGCCACGTTCGCCTTGGCCGCCGAGAGCTGCAGCCGCAGCGAGCGCCGCTCCGCGTCCGACACGGCGAGCCTGGCCGGGCTGTCGCCTACCGTCGCCGCCAGCCGCTCGCCCCACTCCCGCGCGCTCGCCTCGGCCGCCTGCACCTCCGCCGTGAACCGCCGCTGCAGCATCAGCGACTGCGCGACCTCCCCCCGCTCGCCGAGCAGCGAGAACCGCGCGCGCACCCGCGCCACCCCCGCCTGGTCCAGCGCGCACAGCCCCGCCAGCGCCTCCGGCGGCTCGGCCCCCACCAGCAGCACGCCCAGCCCGTGCGCGTGGAGGAACTCGAACGACGGGTAACGCCCGCGCAGCTCCTCCCACAGCCGCCACACCCCGAAGCCGCGTTCCCGCACGTTGGTGTCGTGGAACAGCACCACCGCGCGCCCCGAGAGCTTCGGCGTCCATGTGGAAAAATCGTGCGCCACGTCCTCGTAGCGGTGCCGCCCGTCGATGTGCAGCAGGTCCACGCTGCCGTCGGGAAGGTAGGGCAGCGCCTCGTCGAACGTGCAGCGCAGCAGCCGCGAGAACGTCCCGTAGCGCTCCGCGTGGAACCGGCTCAGCGTGGAGAACACGTCCTCGCCGTAGAACCCCGCGTGCTCGTCGCCCGCCCAGGTGTCCACCGCGTAGCAGCGCGTCGCCAGCCCCTCGCGCC
>JBPBQS010000117.1:0-5938 GCA_050920955.1 Janthinobacterium lividum
CTGTAGCGGTGGTCGAGCAGGATCGGCTCCCAGCTCGCGTAGGCCGGGATCTGCGTGTTCGGCCGTGTCGCCTCGACGACAACGATCCAGGGGCGATAGAGCGCGAAGTCCGCGCCGCGCAGCACGCTTTCCTCGGCGCCTTCCACGTCGATCTTGAGGAAGTGGATGACCGGCGGGGCGAAGCGACGGCAGACCTCGGCGAGCGTCGTGGTCTGCACGACGCGGCTCTCCGACCTGAGCCCGCCGGATGCAGCCGCGCCGGCCACGTCGGCCTGCAGGGTCGACAGGTCGGGGTGCTCGCAGAAGTGGAACAGCTCCTCCGCCACGCGATCGCTGACGGGTTGTGACAGGTTCACGTCGCGCGGCCGTGCCTCGCCCAGGCGGCGGTGATGCTCCACCGTCGGCTCGATGTTCACGCCGTGCCAGCCGCGCTCGTAGAATGCGCGCGTCACCGACACGATCGTGGGGTCCGCCGCGCCGACGTCGATATAGAAGCCGCCCGCGATGTTGCCGAGTGCGCGCATCAGCATGACGTCTTCGCCATTCTGCGCGTAGGAAATCATTGGCATCGTCGTATCCGCTCCGCCTGGCTTGGGGCGGGATAAATCCCCATCTTCCGGGTGAGGACAACTCCTAACACGGCATCGCTCCGGCCGCGGCCGTCGAGGAGCAGGTGGCCGTATGCGGTCGCAGAGGTCAGCGGCCGCCTGCCGCGACGGAGGGCAGGCGCAGGTAGGCGAGGCGCTTGGCCTCGGTGCGGCCGCGCGCGACGCTGTCCAGGATCAGGCCGCAGGCCAGCGCAAGGGACGACAGGAGCGCCAGCCCGGTGGACAGCACCGCCGTGGGCAGGCGCGGCACCAGGCCGGTACGTAGGTACGTCGCGATCACCGGGACCGCGAGCAGCACCGCGAGCGCCAGCAGCGCCGCGCCGGCAGCGGCGAAGAACGCGAGCGGGCGTTCCTCCTTCACGAGGATCACGATGGTGCGCAGGATGCGCACGCCGTCGCTGTAGGTGCGCAGCTTGGACGCGGAGCCGGGGGGGCGCTCGCGGTAGGCGGAGGGGTGCTCGCCCACCGGCATGCGCAGGGAGAGCGCGTGCACGGTGAGCTCGGTCTCGGTCTCGAAGCCGGTGGCGAGCGCGGGGAAGGACTTGACGAAGCGGCGCGAGAACACGCGGTAGCCGGACAGCATGTCGGTGATCTCGCGGCCGAACAGGCGCGCCACGATGCCCGTGAGCACGGCGTTGCCGAGGCGGTGGCCGGGGCGGTAGGCGCCGACGGCCTCGTCCACGCGCGTGGCGTTGACCATGTCCAGGCCGTCCTCGACCAGCAGGCGCAGCATCGCGGGTGCTGCGCCCGCGTCGTAGGTGCCGTCGCCGTCGACGAGGACGTAGATGTCGGCCTCGATGTCGGCGAACATGCGGCGCACCACGCTGCCCTTGCCCGGGCGAGGCTCGCGCCGGACGATGGCGCCGGCCGCCGCCGCAGCCTCGGCGGTGCCGTCGGTCGAGTTGTTGTCGTAGACGTACAGGGCGGCGTCCGGCAGGTGGCGCGCGAAGGCGCGCACGACGTCCGCGATCGCGATGGCCTCGTCGCGGCAGGGGATCAGGACGGCCACGCTTGGGGCGAGCGCCTCGGCGGCCGCCCGTGGCTCGGGGAGCGGCCGGGTGGAACGGGGGAGCGGATTCTGCACGCCACCTTTTCGCCCATCCGGCCCTGGCTGGCCAGTTGGCCTCGTGCCGCCCGGCCGTCTTGCGTCCACGTCCGCCGGGTTCGGCGCGTCGGCGCGTGGCCGCCCCCTGCGCAGTCCATCCGCGGTCACGGTCCCTGCGCGCTGTGGCGTGCTTGCCGGTCGGCGTTCGCACAACGAGACTGCGCGCATGGATCGTCTGCATCTTCGCGCCGCGCGCGTGCTCGTCGAGGGCGCGGGACGCCTCAACTCCCTGCCCGAGGCCACGGTGGTGGTCGAGGGCGGGCGCATCGTCGGCGTCGAGCCGGGGCGCGTCGGGGGGCAAGGCGTCGATCTGCCGGACGGGGCGGTGCTCGCGCCGGGGCTCGTCGACCTGCAGGTCAACGGCGGCGGGGGCGTGCTCTACAACGACGCGCCGACGGCAGAGGCGGCGCTGGCGATCGCGCGGGCGCACAGGGGGTTCGGCGTCACCACGGTGTTGCCGACGCTGATCACCGACGTGCCGGCGCGGATGCGCGAGGCGGCGGCGTCGATCGCGGCGGCGGTGGCAGAGCCGTGCGGCGGGGTGGGCGGCGTGCACCTGGAGGGGCCGTTCCTCAGCCCGCTGCGGCCGGGGGTGCACGATCCGTCGCTGATACGGGGGATGGAGGCGCAGGACCGCGCGCTGGTCGCGGGGCTCGCGGCGCGGGTGCCGGTGGTGCTCACGCTCGCGCCGGAGTGCGTGGCGGACGAGGATCTGCGCGCTCTGGCCGCGGCGGGGGTCGTGCTGTGCGCGGGGCATTCCGCGGCCTCGTTCGAGCGGACGGTGGAGGCGCTGGGGCTGGGCGTGGGCGGGTTCACGCACTGGCCGAACGCGATGGCGCCGCTCGCGGGCCGCGCGCCGGGGGTCATGGGGGCGGCGCTCGCCAGCGCGCAGGCCTGGTGCGGGGTGATCGCGGACGGGGTGCACGTGCATCCCGCGACGCTGCGGCTGCTGCTCGCGTCGCGGGCCGGGACGCCCGGGAAGGTTGTGCTGGTGAGCGACTCGATGTCGCCGGCGGGCACCGCGATGGACCGGTTCGTGCTGGGCGGGCGTCTGGTGCTCCGGCGGGGCGGGCGCCTGGAGACCGAGGACGGCGTGCTGGCGGGCGCGGACCTCGACCTGGGGCAGGCGGTAAGGAACGCGGTGTCGATGCTCGGGGTCGACGGGGCGGAGGCGCTGCGCATGGCGTCGACGCATCCGGCGCGGGCGGCGGGGCTGGGCGACAGGGGGCGGGTGGCGCCGGGGCTGCGCGCCGATCTCGTGCTGATGGACGAGGGGCTGCGCGCGGTGGGCACCTGGGTCGCGGGGCGGTGGCGCGCGGCGGCCGACGGCGACGGGCGCGCGCGTGCGGCGGGCGTGGGTACCGCCTGAGGCGCACGCAGGCGTATGCACCCGGCGGTCGTCGCGGGGTGGTGCGGGGACGGCCGGGATTCGGTTCGGTGGCGTTGCATTCTGGGCACATTGACGCGTTGTCCCAGGGGACACACCCTGCAACCTGCGGCATGAGTCGCGGGGCGGGTTGCGACCATGAAGGGTCGCGGTTCCAGGCAAAGGACGGTGGCTATGAATACCCTCTTCGTCGGCGACAACGCGGTTCTGCAGACGGAGCAGGACGGCGCGAACTTCGTCATCATGGGTGCGAACGCGACGGTGATCTCCGTCGGCTCGGACGTGCTCTACGCCGGCACCGGCCACAGCACGATCTACGACACGGGCATCCAGGCGGCCGGGGGCACCTACACCGGCGACACCGTCGTGCTCGGCTCGGGGACGGCCACGGTGCTGATCGGCTCGATCCGCTCCGTCGTGTTCGGCGGCAGCGGTGCGGCGGACATCTTCTACAGCATCACGCCCGGCACGCTCGTCACCGGCAAGGGCGACCTGAACATCATCGGCAACCCGACCGGGGCGGGGATCGTCTACGGCGGCGGGATCGTCTCGGTGACGCACGACTCGTCGGGGACGACGGTGCACACCGGGCTCGGCGCGACGGCGCACCTGTTCGCGGCGGGGCCGCTCACCTAGCGGCGGGGTGGCGGAGGCGGATGGGAATCGAACCCACCACCCGCTTGACGCGGGCCACTGGTTTTGAAGACCAGGGGGGCCACCAGACCCCGATCGCCTCCGTGCCCGCAGGATCGCCCGCCGCGGAGGCCCGCGCAAGGGTGCGCGAAGGAAGGCCAGAGGCTCTGCCTCTGGACTCCGCCAAAGGCTCGCCTTTGGAATCCTTTACTTAAGTAGTGGTTTCCAAAGGGCTCGCCCTTTGGCGGAGTTTGAGGCAGAGCCTCAACCTTCCTTGCTTCGGCCTCAGCCGGCCTTGCGCGCGAGCTGCCTGCGGTCGGCGACGCGGCGGGTGAAGCCGACCTGGTCGAAGTGCTCCAGCAGCGGGACGCTGAACTTGCGCGACACGCCCAGGGCGGCGCCGGCGTCGCTGACCAGGAGGCCGGCGCCCTCGGCGAGCAGCGGGGCCAGGAGGAGGCGCGCGGCCTCGACGGCGTCGCGGTGGAACAGCAGCTCGCGCTTCTGCACGCGGTCGGCGGCGCGGATCAGGACGCCCTCGCGCACCAGGCGGTCGGCGAGGCGGCGCAGCACAGGGTCGGCGGCGAAGTCGCGGGTGTCGGGGGCGGACAGGCCGGCCTTGCGCACGCGCTCTGCGAGGGCGTCGGCGGCCTCGCGGTCGCGGTCGGCGCGGTCGCGCTCGAAGGCTACGCGGACGGGGGCGACCAGGCCGCCGGCGAGGCGCAGGACGCCGGACGCGGCGAGGCGCGACAGGGCCTCCTCCAGGACGGGCGCAGAGGCGCCGGGCAGGGCGGAGAGGAGGCGCTCGCGGGCGACGCCGTCGGGGGCCTCGGCGAGGAGCGCGGGGATGCGCGCGGCCACGGCGTCCAGGGCGGAGCGCAGCACGGCGACGCCGCGGGCGATCACCACGTCGGGCCCGGCGCCGGGCGACACGGCGGCGGCGGCGAGGCCGGGCGAGAGGCCGGACAGGCGGGCGAGGCGGGCCAGCGGGCGTCCGGCGGCGCCGGCCTCCGTGACCTCGGCGGCGACGAGGCGCTCCGGGGTGTCGGCGGCGAGGCGCGACAGGCGCTCCAGCAGGGCGGGGTCGCGGCGGCGCAGGCGGGCGGCCTCGGGGTCGAGGACGGTGCCGCCGGCCAGGGTGCGCGCGGGCGAGGGGCTGCGCAGGATGAAGGACTCGCGGGCGGGCACGGCGACCGGCTCGGCGCAGCGAAGCTGGGCGAGGCAGGAGTCGCCGGGCGCCAGCTCGCGGCGGTCGAGCAGGCGCAGGCTGGCGTCCACCTCGAGCGTGCCGGCCAGGAAGCGCAGGCGGGCGCCGTCGCGCAGGGGGGCGGCGGCGCTGTCGACGGCGCGCAGGCGGACGGAGAGCCACTCGGCCGGGGGCAGGGCGTCGGGGCGGGTGAGGGCGACGCCGCGCGCGGTCTCGGCGGTGGACACGGCGCGCAGGTTGACGGCGACGCGCTGGCCGATGCCGGCGGTGTCGACCTTCGCGCCGTGGACCTGCAGGCCGCGCACGCGCACCGACTCGCCGGAGGGGGACAGCACCAGCTCGTCGCCGGCGGAGATCGTGCCGCGGCGCAGGGTGCCGGTGACGACCGTGCCGTGGCCCGCGATCGAGAAGGCGCGGTCCACGGGGAGCCAGGGGTAGCCGGACTCGCGGGCGTCGGCGCCAGGCAGGCGGGCCAGCGCCGCGCGCAGCTCCGCGATGCCGCCGCCGTCGAGCGCGGAGACCGCCAGGCTCTCGGCGACATCCAGGCCGGCGGAGCGGGCGAGGGCCAGGCTGTCGCGGGTGACGGCGGCGAGGCGGTCGGCGTCGACCAGGTCGCGCTTGGTCACGGCGAGGACGGTGCGGCGCAGGCCGAGCAGGGCCGCGATCTCGATGTGCTCGACGGTCTGCGCCTGGATGCCCTCGTTGGCGGCCACCACGAGGAGCACCGCGCCGATGCCGGTGGCGCCGGAGACCATCGTGCGGACGAAGCGCTCGTGGCCGGGCATGTCGATCAGGTCGATCGTCGCGCCGGCCTCGACGAAGTGCGCGAAGCCGAGGGCGATCGAGATGCCGCGGCGCTGCTCCTCGGGGAGGCGGTCGGTCTCGATGCCGGTCAGGGCACGGACAAGCGCGGTCTTGCCGTGGTCGACGTGGCCGATCACGCCGAGGAGGCGGCGGGTCATTGGGGCGACCAGAAAGCAAGCAAGGCCAGAGGCTCTGCC
>JBPBQS010000118.1:0-5884 GCA_050920955.1 Janthinobacterium lividum
GCCCAGCGCGTCGGCGACTTCCTGGAGGGCCGGCCGTCCACCGCGCTCGGCACCGTCGTCCCGTCGTACCAGCCCGGCGTGCGGCCCACCGACCTGGCGCTCTGCCTGCCGGACTACGCCGTCGCCGCCATGCGCGAGGCCCTGCCCGCCTTCGAGCGCCAGATCCCCGGCTTCGCCATGGCGGACGCGGTGATGACCGGCGTGGAGACGCGCACCTCCTCGCCGGTCCGCATGCTCCGCCGACGAGACGGGCGCAGCGTCAACGTCGCCGGCCTCTACCCGTCGGGCGAGGGCGCCGGCCACGCGGGGGGCATCCTCTCGGCGGGCATCGACGGCATCAGGGCGGCGGAGGCGGTCGCGCTCAGCGTGCTCGCGGCGTAGGAGGCAGGGCCGGGCCCTGCCCGGACCCGCCCCTGCCTCAAGGCGGGGCGAGCCGCCCCTGGACCGGCACCTGGAAGGGACGCCGCGACTTCAGGCCGGCTCCAGCACCATGCTCTGCGGGAACACCATGCGGACGGTCGTCCCGACCCCCGGCACGGTCTGCATCTCCATCCTACCGCCGGACTGCTCGACGAAGCCCTTCACCATGGACAGGCCGAGGCCCGTGCCCTTGCCCGGCCCCTTGGTGGTGAAGAACGGCTCCATCGCCTTCTGCGCGACCTCCGCGGTCATGCCGCTGCCGAGGTCGGCGACCGAGACCTCGACGGCCGGCCCGCCGGCGAGGGGGTCGAAGGGACGCCGACGCGCCGCGACCACGATCTCGCCGCGGCTCGGCGCGGCGTCCGCCGCGTTGCGCACCAGGTTCAGCAGCGCCATCTCGAGCTGGCTGGCGTCGAGCGAGGCGAACAGCGGCTCCTCGCACAGCGCGAGGCGCACCCGCACGCTGGGGCCCGCCATCTGGTCGAGGATGCTGTCGCAGTTCTCCAGCGTGGCACGGACGTCGAGCACCCCGCTCTCGTGGAACTGCCGGCGCGCGAAGGACAGCATCTGGTCGGTGAGCCTGACCGCGCGCCGTGCCCCCCAGGCGGCGCGCTCCACGCTCCTGCGGCCACGCTCGCCGTCCACCTGCCCGTCCAGCCGGTCGAGGTTGGCCAGCACGATGGTCATGAGGTTGTTGAACTCGTGCGCGAGACTCGACGCCATGGAGCCGAGCGTCTCCATCCGCTGCGACTGCTGCAGCACCGCCTCCGCCTCGCGCCGCTTCGTGACGTCGAGCTGGCTCGCGAAATGGTAGATGACCCTGCCGCTGGTATCGAACACCGGGCTGATGAACAGCGCGTTCCAGAACGGCGTGCCGTCGCGCCGGTAGTTGAGCATGTCCAGGTGCACGTCCTCGCCCGCCGCGAGCGCGCGCTTGACCTCGGCCACCGCCGCCGGGTCGGTGCCCTCGCCCTGCAGGAAGCGGCAGTTGCGGCCTATGATCTCGGCCTGCGTGTAGCCGCACAGCTTCTCGAACGCCCGGTTGCAGAACAGGATCGGGTTGTCGCCGGCGTGCGGGTCGGTGAGGCACATCGGCATGCGGCTCATCTGCACCGCGGCGAAGAAGACGTCGGGCCCCGGCTCGGCGCCCGTCGAGATGACGTTGCGCCCGCCGCCGCTGTGGTGGCCGGGCTCGTTGGCCGTCACGCCTTGTCTGCACTTCACGGGCATCGGCCGACCTCTGCTTCGCCCGACGCAGGGCGATTGCGAACTGCCCGCCAGTCTGCGCCTCGCAGCTTAAGGCCGGTCTAACGTGCGGGTCGGCGCGAACGCCGCCCGACCCGTCGCGCGATGCCCGCGGAGCCGTGCAGTCACCTGGCACACGGCGGCGCAGGACACGGAGGCCCGCAGCCCGGACGCGGACCAGCCGGTCGTGGCCCGGCCTGTCGTCGAGTGGCGCGGGAGCGGGGTCGCCATGCCCGACGGGCCGCCCGCGCGGCGCGGCCACGGCACCGAGCTGACCACGCGGGCGCTGCCGTACCCGCTGCGGGCGAGGACCGCGCCGGAGTTCGCGCACGACGGCGTGCGCTGCCGCATCGCCCTGCCCGCCGGCGCGTTCACCCGCCGCATGGACGAGGAAGAGGGCGCATGACGGGACCGGCGTCGGCCGCGCTGCAGGGCCTGCGGGTCCTGGTGGTGGAGGACGAGTACATGATCGCCCAGGAGATCGCCGAGGTGCTGGCCGATGCCGGCGCCGAGACCCTCGGGCCCGTGCCCAGCGTCGGCGAGGCGATGCAGATGGTCGGGGCGGAGGCGCGCATCGACTGCGCGCTGCTCGACGTGAACGTGGGCAACGAGGCGGTGTGGCCCGCGGCGGACATGCTGCTGGCGCGCGGGGTGCCGACGGTGCTCGCGACCGGCTACGACGCGAGCGTGATCCCGCGCGCCTACGCCCACCTGCCACGCTGCGAGAAGCCGGCCAGCGGGAGCGACCTCACCCGCGCCCTCGCCACGGCGCTCGCCTCCGGGCGCCCCGTCCAGGGCTGAGGCGACGGGGCTCCGGGAGGCCGGGGCTAGTCCATCAGGCTCTGCAGCGCGTGCACCAGGCGCTCGGGGTGGAACGGCTTCTCCCAGCGACGGATGTGGCCGTAGGCGGCAGGCACCAGCGCCTGGTCGTAGCCGGTGGCGAACATGAACGGCACGCCGCGCGCGAGCAGGGCGTCGGCCACGGCGAACGCCATCTCGCCGCGCAGGTTGATGTCGAGCACGCAGGCGTCGATCCGCCCCTCGCCCTCCAGGCAGGCGAGTGCCGCGTCGCGGGTCGGCACCGGCCCCACCGTCTCGGCCCCGAGCCGGACCAGCGCGCGCGCGATGTCGTCGGCGAGGAAGTACTCGTCCTCCACCACCAGCACCCTGCGCCGCGAGCCGGACGGGAAGGCGACCTGCGCGAGAGTGCCGGGGTACATGCGAACCGCCCTGATGTGTCCCTGGTGCGCCGCAGGGTCGCAGAACGCGCCGGACGTGTCCACGACGCCCGGGCCACACGGGAGTTGCCGCCGCGAAAGGCAGCCCCGGATGCCGCCAAGTTCAACCCGGGCCCCCTACACGCCGGCCGCGAGGCGGACTAGCCTCGCGGAAAGGGCGGGCGTGCCGGCGCTCCCGGCGCGTCCGCCGTGGCCGCCACAGGCAACACCGTGGGTGCGCGATGCAGCTCGACGACCTCCCGTCCCAGGACCACGCCGACAGCGCGGCGCGCGTGGCCGCGCTCGAGGCGGAGAATGCGGCGCTGCGGCAGGAGCTGGCCGACGCCGGGCTCAGGAACCGGCAGATGCTGCACGCGCTGCAGCACCGCGCGCGCAACACCTTCGCCGTCGTGCGCTCCATCGTGCGGCGCACCGCCACGACCAGCCACACGGTCGAGGACTACGCCATGCACCTGGCCGGGCGCCTGGACGCGGTCGCGCGCGCGGAGGCCATGACCTCGTTCGACCCGCAGGGCAGCGCGTGCCTGCAGAGCCTGCTCCTGGAGGAGCTGCTGGCGCACGCGATGGAGGAGGGCGAGCAGGTCAGCCTCGACGGCCCGCCGCTGCCCCTGCGCGGCAAGGCGGCCGAGATGCTCGCGCTCGCGCTGCACGAGCTGACGGTGAACGCGATCAAGTTCGGCGCCCTGTCCACCCCCGGGGGGCGCGTTTCCGTGCGCTGGGGCGTCGAGACGGCGCCGTCGGGGGAGGGGCGCGTGCTCCGGCTGGCGTGGCGCGAGACGGGCGCCGGCGTGGCGGACGCGCCGGCGGGGCCGGGGGGCTTCGGCACGGAGATGATCGAGCGCACCCTGGCCTACGAGCTGGGCGCCACGACCGCGCTCGGCTTCGGGCCCGACGGCGCGTGGTGCGACATCGCCGTGCCGCTCACCGACGCGATCGTCGTGGCGGGCGCGGGCCCGTGAGCCGGGACAGCGGTCGGCCCGCCGCGTCCCGCTCCGCCCGGCCCGTGGTGCGCGCGGGCCCCGGCCGGCGGGGCGGCGCGTGAGCGCGCGGGCCGGCGGCGGCAGCCTCGCCTTCCTGCCCGGCGCGAGCAGCCTGGCGCGCAAGCTCGCGCTGTTCGTGCCGCTGTCGGACGGCGACCGGGGCGCGCTCGACGCCCTGCTCGTCTCGGAGGAGCGGTTCGCGGCCGACGCGGACATCGTCGCCGAGGGCGAGACGCCGCGCTCGGTGTTCCTCGTCCAGGCCGGGGTGGCGATGCGCTACCGCAACCTGCCGGACGGGCGGCGGCAGATCATGACGTTCCTGATCCCCGGCGACCTGTGCAACCCGCACATGTTCCTGCTCGCGGCCATGGACCACTCGATCGCCACGCTGACCGAGGTGCGCATCGCCGCCCTCTCGCACGAGGCGCTGCTGGAGACCTTCGCCACCCGCCCCAGGGTGTCCGCCGCGCTGTGGTGGAGCCGGCTGCAGGAGGAGTCGATGCTGCGCGAGCGCATCGTCTCGCTCGGCCGACGCGACGCCCGCGGCCGCGTCGCCCACCTGCTGTGCGAGCTGCTGTGGCGCTACGACGCGATGGGCCTGGCCGAGGACGAGACGTACCGCCTGCCGCTGACCCAGACCGAGCTGGGCGACGCGGTCGGCCTCACCCCGGTGCACGTCAACCGCGTGCTCAAGGACTTCCGCGAGCAGCGCCTGATCGCGATGGAGCACCGCGTGCTCAAGGTGCTCGACGTCGAGGGCCTGCAGGCCGTCGCGGCCTTCAACAAGGAATACCTGCACCTCGACCACGCGCCGCCGGACGTCGCCCGCTACTTCGACCGGCTGGAGCAGGACGAGGACCGCCCCCAGACGGCACGCCGCTAGGGCGTTCCCTGCCGCGAAGGAAGCAAGCAGTTCTTTCTTGAAAGAAAGAACCAAAGAACTTTGCCCATTGGGCCTGTGCCAGCCGTGTGGGGCACGTTCTTCGTGGCAAGGTCTTTTTGCTTCTTTTTCTTCAGAAAAAGAAGGCCTTGCTTCCTTCCTGCCCGCGGCTCAGGCGACCTGTTCGCGGGGCGCCGCGGCGAGGGTGCGGTTGCGCCCGGCCTTCTTGGCGCCGTAGAGCGCGGCGTCGGCGGCGGCGACGAGGGTGTCGTGCGACGTCCCGGCGCGCTGGTGCTCGGGGCTGGTGGTGGCGATGCCGACGCTGGCCGTGACGCGGCCGGCGGGGCCGCCTTCGTGGGCGATGCCGAGGTCCTCGATGGCGGCGCGCACCTTCTCCGCGACCTCGGCCGCGCCGAACGCGTCGGTGTCGGCCAGCAGCACGGCGAACTCCTCGCCGCCGTAGCGGGCGGCCAGGTCGCCGGGGCGCCACACCGAGCCGGCGATCGCCGTGGCCACGGCGCGCAGGACTTGGTCGCCCTGCTGGTGGCCGTGGCGGTCGTTGAAGGCCTTGAAGCAGTCCACGTCGATCATCAGCAGGGACAGCGGCTGGAGGTCGCGCGCCGCGCGGCGCCACTCCAGGTCCAGCGCCTCGTCGAGGCGCCGGCGGTTGGCGATGCCGGTGAGGCCGTCGGAGCCGGCCTGGCGGGCAAGCTCCTCGCTGGCGGCGGCGAGGCGCTCCTCGGCGAGCCTGCGCGCGGTGATGTCGCGGATGTTGGCGACGAACTGGGCCGGCTCGCCGTCGGCGGCGGGCAGCAGGACGAAGCGCGACTCGACCCAGAGGTGGGCGCCGTCCCTGCAGAGGTAGCGGTAGGTCGCCACCGCCTGGCCGGCGCCGGCCGAGAGCTGCGAGGTGACCTCCCTGACCACGTCGCGGTCGTCGGGGTGGACGAAGTGCGCCCACTCCTGCGCGGTGCTCTCCGCGTCGCTCCACCCGGTCATCTGGCCGAAGGCGGGCGAGACGTAGAGCCTGCGGCCGTCGGTGGCGACGCAGACGATGGCGTCGCTGCAGTGCTCGGCGAGCAGCCGGTAGCGGCGCTCCACCCTCTGGCCGCGCCCGATCT
>JBPBQS010000340.1:0-5843 GCA_050920955.1 Janthinobacterium lividum
CGCGACTGACGTCGAGCGGCGGGGGCGCCGGCTGGCGCGGCCCCGCCTCCGGCCCGGGCGCGTTCCTGGCGCACGACACTTCCGACCTGTCAGGCCGGCCCCGCGTTCGTTCGCGGGGCCGTTCTCGTTCCTGGCGCCGGCCGGGGCGGGAAGGACGGCCGCGGGAACGGTGGAACCGATTACAACCCGGAATGGTTGACGTGTGCCGGCTGGTCGTCATGCCGCGTTGCAACAGACGAGAACCCATGCAGGGAACAGCGTCCCGGACCGCCATGAAGATGCTGCTGAACGATCGGTCATTCGCGATAGTGAACGCATTGCATGTTCATCAATGATGGCAACTTTATGCTGCGGTTATGCACGCAAGGGGTGCATTGACGCTGGGCGTTGAGGGGGCAAGGCATGTTGATGATGGCGGGTGTGGCCGAACGCGCTTGCTTTTGCTGTTCGTCTCGGGCCAACCTCCTTCCATGAAGTTGAGCCAGGCCACCAAAAAGAGGTCATCCATGGGCGTACCGGCGCTTCGGCTGCGGGTCGGGCGCCGCGTGGGGATGGGCTCCGGCCTGCTCTGCTCGGCCTTCCTGATGGCGGGCCAGGCGCATGCGGCGCCCGACGATGGCGGTGCCTGGCGGCAGAGCGGGCAGGCCTCCTGGTACGGCGGGCAGCACGCCGGCCGGCGCACCAGCAGCGGCACGGTCTTCAACCCCGCGGAGATGACCGCGGCGCATTCGAGCCTGCCGCTGGGGTCGCGGATACGGGTCACGATGCGCGACACCGGGGACTCCGTGGTGGTCACCGTGACCGACCGGCAGCCCGACCATGGCCACCGCATCATCGACCTGTCGCACGGGGCGGCCGAGCGCATCGGCCTGGCGTCGCGCGGCGTCGGCGAGGTGGTGCTCGAGCCGGCCGGGCGCGCGGAGCCGATCGAGGTCGCGGACGCGACGGACGAGGCCGTGGACCTGGCGTCCGGCGACGTGGACGGCGCGGCTATTCCTGCGCGACGTGGTCGGCGACATACGCGCCACGCTGGCCGGGGGGCCTCGGCGGGCCGTCCGTACTATCCCGTGCGGTTTGCAGCTCAAGTTCGGAGTTCAGCTCCGCACCGAGCAGCACAGCATAGACTGTGACCCAGAACCACATCATCACGCCGGCGACCGCGCCCAGCGGGCCGTAGGTCGCGTCGTAGCTGGCCCAGTTGCCGACGTAGTACGAGAACGCGGCCGAGGCCAGCAGCCACATCAGCGTCGCCACCAGCGAGCCGGGCGTCACCCAGCGCCACGCAGCGCGGCTGCGTGACGGGCCGAAGCGGTAGAGCAGCGACAGCGCCAGCACCACGAACACCAGCAGCACGCCCAGGCTGGCCAGCTGCGCCAGGACCTTCTGGTTGCCGGGCAGCTCCAGGAAGTTCAGCGCCAGCGGCAGCAGCACCAGCACGGTGATCCCCACCACGGCCGCGAGCACCGCGCACAGCGTCATGCCCAGCGCGGTGAGCTGGTAGCGCAGGATGGAGCGGGACTCGGTCTCCTCGTAGGCGAGGTTCAGGGCGGCGAGGATCGACTTCGTGCCGGTCGTGGCGCTGTACAGCGCCACCAGGAAGCTCAGCACCAGGCTGAAGGTCAGGGTGCCCGGCGGCTGCGAGACGAGCTGGTGCACGCGCGCGCCGATCAGGCTGAAGGCGGCGGGCGGCAGCAGGCGGGCCAGGACCTGCAGCTGCGGCTCCACGGTCGCGGGGTCGAAGGCCAGGCCGTAGACCGAGATCAGGGTGCTGATCGCGGGGAACAGCGCCAGCGTGGCCCAGAACGCGCAGCCCGCGGCGGCCAGCGACATGCGGTCGGAGATCATCTCGGACAGGGTGCGGCGCAGCACCTGCTTCCAGCCGCGCCAGGGGATCGAGACCGGGGTGTTGGCCAGGCGGCCGATCGCGCGGCCTTCCGCGCCGAGGGAGGCGGCGCTGGCGGGCTCGTCGTGCTCGTTGGCCGGCGCGGGCTTCGCGCTCGCCTTGCTGGGACGCATGGAAGGCTCCTCGAAGTGGGGGGCACGGTGCGCGAGGACGGGGGCGGGGGCAAGGAAGGTTGAGGCTCTGCCTCAAACTCCGCCAAGGGCCGGGCCCTTGGATCGCCTTCCCTTAGTAGCGCCAGTCCAGGGCGGCTCGCCCTGGCGGGTCTGGGCAGAGCCCAGGCTTGCTTTCAGGGGCTTGCGGCGCTCCGGGCGGAACCAGGGGGGAACACCCACGACTCCGTCCACAGACTTACCCAGAGTTCTGTGGATAACTATCCCGCCGCGGACAGCTCCAGGGCGCGGGCGTAGACGACGCGGCGCGGCAGGCCGGTGGCGGCGGCGACCAGGGCGGCGGCGTCCTTGACGCTGTGGGCGGAGAGCGCCGCGCGGAGCTGGTCGTCGAGGGCGGCCTCGCCGGGGGCCTCGTCGGGGGCGGGGCCGACGAGCAGGGTGATCTCGCCGCGGGCCGCGTTGTCGGCGTAGTGGGCGGCCAGGGCGGGGAGGGTGTCGCGGCGGACCTCCTGGAAGCGCTTGGTCAGCTCGCGGGCGACGGCGGCGGGGCGGTCGCCGAGCATGTCGGCGAGGTCCGCGAGGGTCTCGGCGAGGCGGTGCGGGGCCTCGTGCCAGACGAGGGTGGCGCGCAGGCCGGCGAGCTCGGCGGCGCGCAGGGTGCCCAGCGCGGCGCGGCGGGCGGCCTGGCGCGGGGGGAGGAAGCCCGCAAAGAGGAAGGGGTGCGGGGGCAGGCCCGAGAGGACGAGCGCGGTGAGGGCGGCGTTGGCGCCGGGGACGGCGTCCACCGTGAGGCCTGCGGCGATGGCGGCGCGGACCAGGCGGAAGCCGGGGTCGGAGACGAGGGGCGTGCCGGCGTCCGAGACGAGGGCGATGCGGCGGCCGCGGCGCATCTGGGCGAGCAGGGCGGGGATGCGGCTTTCCTCGTTGTGCTCGTGCAGGGCGGCGGTGCGCACGTCGAGGTTGCAGTGCTCCAGCAGGCGGGCGGTGGTGCGGGTGTCCTCGCACAGCACCAGGTCGGCGGCGGCCAGGGCGGCGATGGCGCGCGCGGAGATGTCGCCGAGATTGCCGATCGGCGTGGAAACCAGCACAAGCGCGGCATGCCCGGTTTGCGGGAACGTTGCGCCGTCGTCCCCGTCCTCGCCCGGATCGCCGGACGCGGGGCTGTGAAGGTCCGGGTGATCCGCCCGGTCCGGCGCGGGCGACGTGGCGTCGCCGTGGCCATCCCCGGCCGCGGGACCTTGGAAGGGATTCGTGGATGCGTCCTCGTGCATCGAGCCTCCTCGCCGTGCTGCTCGCAGCCGGCTGCACCGCCGGGCAGCCATACGCGCCTTCGGGCGGGCCGGCCATGCTGTCCAGCGGCGCGGCGGCGGCGCCGGCGGGGCAGCGGGTGGCGATCCTGCTGCCGCTGAGCGGGAGCAACGCGGCGCTGGGACAGGCGATGCTGCGCGCCGCGCGTCTGGCGCTGGCGTCGCCGGGCTCGCCGGGGCTGGACGCGCGCGACACGGGGGGCACGCCCGAGGGGGCGGCGGAGGCGGCGCGGGTGTCGCTGGCGGCGGGGGACACGCTGATCCTCGGGCCGCTGACCAACAGCGAGACGGCGGCGGTGGCGCCGGTGGCGGGGGCGGCGGGGGTCGCGGTGCTGGCGTTCACCTCGGACAGCGCGCAGGCGCGGCCGGGCGTGTGGGTGCTGGGCATCACGGCGGACCAGCAGGTCGGGCGGCTGGTGGCGGCGGCGCGCGAGGACGGGCGCTCGCGGTTCGCTGCGGTGCTGCCGGAGGGCCCGTTCGGGCAGGCGCTGGGCGACGCGCTGGTGCGCGACACGGCGGATGGCGAGACGCCTGCGACGGTGCGGCGCGCCTCGGGGTTCGCGGCGACCAACGCGGCGCTGAAGCAGGTCAGCGGCTACGCGGCGCGTCGGGGGGCGGCGCAGGCGCAGCTCAAGGCGGCGCGCGAGAGCGGCGACGCGGACGCGAAGCGCGACGCCGCGGCGGCGGTGGCTGCGCCCGCGCCGCCGCCGCCGGTGGACGCGCTGCTGCTCGGCACGGGGGCGGGGACGCTGCGCGACCTCGGCTCCGTGCTGGGGTTCTACGACCTGGCGCCGCCGGCGGTGCGGCTGCTGGGGCCGACGCTGTGGGCGCACGACGCGCCGCAACTCGGGGCGCTGGCGGGGGCGTGGTACGTGGCGCCAGACCCGGCGCTGCGGGCGCGGTTCGTGACGGCCTATGCGGCGGCCGGGCAGGCGGCGCCGTCGCCGGACGCGGGCGTGGCGGGGGCGGCGGCCGTGCCGGGGGGAGCGCCGCCGGCGCTGGCCGACATCGCCTATGACGCGGCGGCGGTGGCGCGCGTGCTCGCGGCGCAGGGCTACGGGCCGGTGGCGCTGCAGCGCGCGGACGGCTTCGCGGGCACCGACGGGGTGTTCACGCTGCTGCCCGGCGGCGTGGTGCGGCGCGACCTCGCGGTGTTCCAGATCGACGCCGGCGGCGGGTCGCACATCGTGTCGGGCGCGGGCAGGCCGCCCGGGGCGTAGCGGCGGGAGACGGGGGGTGGCGGCCGAGGCCCGGCCGCCGGCGGGGATGCTCGTCTCGGCCACCGTGGCGATCTCGGCGGCGCCGGTCGCGGTGCTCGTGGCGCTGATGCTGTCGGGCGCGCTTGCGGCGGGGCCGGGGCTGGCGGGGGCGGTGGTGGTGCTGCTGTCGGCGCTCGGGCTGGCGATGCTGTGGGCGTCGGACTTGGCGACGCTGTCGCACACGCTCCGGCTCGCGGCGCGGGGCGAGGTGGCTCCGGCGGCGCCGAGGCTCGCGGTGAACGAGGCGGTGCTGCGCGAGGCGGCGCTGCTGGCCCGCGCCGGCGCTGAGCGGGCGCGGCTGGTGGAGCGGATGCTGCGCGGCGAGGCGGCGATGGTGGAGCGGCTGCCCGACCCGCTGGTGGTGCTGGGGCGCGACCACTCGATCCAGCGCGCCAACATTGCGGCGCGCGTCGCCTACGGCGGCGACCTGGCCGCGGTGATGCGCCATCCCGTGCTGCGCCAGGCGGTGGACCGGGCGCTGGGGCCGCGCGGCGCGCCGGGCGCCGGGCAGGACGGCGGCGGCGCGGCGCAGGGCGGCGGGGCGTCGGGCGGGCTTGCCGGCACGGCGACGGCGGAGCTGTCGCTGCCGGTGCCGGTGGCGCGCGAGGTTCTGGCGACGGTGATCGTGCTCGACCCGCCGCTGGTCGGCGGCGGCGAGGCGATCGTGGTGCTGTCGGACCGTTCGCGCGAGCGGGCGGTGGAGCGGATGCGCGCGGATTTCGTGGCCAACGCCAGCCACGAGCTGCGCACGCCGCTCGCCAGCCTGATCGGGTTCATCGACACGCTGATCGGGCCGGCCGCGGACGACCGGCCGGCGCGGCAGCGCTTCCTGGGGATCATGGCCGAGCAGGCGGCGCGGATGAACCGGCTGATCGACGACCTGCTCAGCCTGTCGCGCATCGAGCTGGTCGAGCACCTGCCGCCCGAGGGGAACGTGGCGCTGTGGGGCGTCGTGGTGCGCCAGTTCGCCGCGTTCGAGCCCCGGCTGGCGACGCGGCCGGCGCGGCTGGAGCCGTCGGTGACGCCCGGGCTGCCGCCGGTGCCGGGCGACGCGGACCAGCTCAGCCAGGTGGTGCAGAACCTGCTGGAGAACGCGGTGAAGTACGGGCGCGTGGGGGGCACGATCGCCGTGTCGCTGCACCGCGCCGAGCCGGGGGGGCGCTGGCCGGCGCGGCCGGGGGTCGTGCTGTGCGTCGCCGACGACGGGCCGGGGATCTCGCGCGAGGACCTGCCGCGGCTGACGGAGCGGTTCTACCGGGCGGGT
>JBPBQS010000302.1:0-5808 GCA_050920955.1 Janthinobacterium lividum
CCGACCTCCGCGCCGATCAGCAGCCCCGACAATGTCGCCGCCGCATGCGCCCCCCCCTCGCCGCGCAGCAGCCCCGCCGCCCTCACCCCGAACAGCGACCGCGACAACCCCCCGGGCTCCGCCACCCCCAACGCCACCCCCCGCCCGAACGCGTCCCCCTCCGACCCCACGCCCCCATCCTCCGCCTCCACGCTGTGCCGCAGCACCGAGTGCCGGCACAGCAACGCGTACATCTCCCCCGTCATCGCCGTCTCGAACCCCGCGACGACACCGTTGCGCAGCCGCACCCACTTCGAATGCGTCCCCGGCATCACCACCGTCGCCGTCAGCCCCGGCTCCCGCCCCAGCAGCCCAAGCAGCTGCGTCTCCTCCCCCCGCATCACGTCGCACCGCACGCCGTCATCGACCGACAGCCCCGGCACGATCCGCACGTCCAGCCCCTCTGCCGCGACGCGCAGCACCCGCCCGCACACCGCCCCGACGTCGGCCGGCACCGCGACGTACGCCGCCTCCCGCCACCCCTGCCGCGCGCCGACCATCCCGCACAGCAGCACCGCGCGCACGTCCCCGAACGCCGCGAGATGCCCGCGCAGCACCCCCTCGAACGCCCCCGGCTCGAGCGTCGCCATGCCCTCGCCCGACCGCCGCTCCCCGAGCACCGCCCCGTCCGCCCCGAGCGCCCACAGCCGCAGGCTGCTCGTCCCCCAGTCCCCAACCACGCAGGCGATCAAGATCGGTCTCCCCCTCCGCTGCCCACTCCAACGGCCCGGGAGGGCAGCCGGAACCTTCGGGCAGCTCCGCCCGAACCCCCCGAAGGGCCAGGCCCTCCGGAAACCCTCGACCCAAGTCGTGGTTTCCAAAGGCGAGCCTTTGGCGGAGCTTGAGGCAGAGCCTCAACCTTGCCTGCTTCGCTCACCACTCCGCGAAGCTCCCGTCCGCATGCCGCCAGACCGGGTTGCGCCAGCGGTGCCCGACCTTTGCCATCTCGACGACGTGCGCCTCGTTCACCTCGATCCCGAGCCCCGGTCCTGTCGGGATCGCGACGTGCCCGTCCGCGTAATGGAACACCGACGGATCGACGAGATAGTCGAGCAGATCGCTTCCGGTATTGTAATGGATCCCCAGGCTCTGCTCCTGGATGAACGCGTTGTAGCACACGGCGTCGAGCTGCAGGTTCGCCGCCAGCGCGATCGGCCCGAGCGGACAATGCAGCGCGACCGCCACGTCGTACGCCTCCGCCATCGCCGCGATCTTGCGCGTCTCGGTGATGCCGCCGGCGTGCGACGGATCGGGCTGCACGATGTCGACATACCCCCCCGCGAGGATCGCCTTGAAGTCCCACCGCGAGAACAGCCGCTCCCCCAGCGCGATCGGCGTTGAGCAGTGGTTGGCGATCTCGCGCAGATCCTCGGCATGCTCGCTGAGCACCGGCTCCTCGATGAACATCAGCCGGAACGGATCGAGCGCCTTGGCGAGCTGCTTGGCCATCGGCCGGTGCACGCGCCCGTGGAAATCCACGCCGATGCCGAAGTCCGGCCCGACCGCGTCGCGGATCGCGCCCACACGCGCGAGCACGGCGTCGATCTTGGCGTGGCTGTCGACGTACTGCATCTCCTCCGTCGCGTTCATCTTGATCGCCGTGAACCCGCGCGCTTTGGCGTCCGCGGCCTGGCGCGCCGTGTCGTCCGGCCGGTCCCCCCCGATCCACGAGTACACGCGGATCCGATCCCGCACCGGCCCCCCGAGCAGCTGGTGCACCGGCACCCCCAGCGCGCGCCCCTTGATGTCCCACAGCGCCTGGTCGATCCCCGCGATGGCGCTCATGTGGATGGCGCCCCCGCGGTAGAACCCCCCGCGATAGAGCACCGTCCAGTGGTCCTCGATCGCCGACGGATCGCGCCCGACGAGATAGTCCGCCAGCTCGTGCACGGCGGCCGCCACCGTCTCCGCGCGCCCCTCCACGACCGGCTCCCCCCAGCCCGAGACGCCCTCGTCGGTCTCGACCTTGAGGAACAGCCACCGCGGCGGCACGATGTAGGTGACGAGGCGCGTGATCTTCACGAGGCAACTCTCCGTTCGCGCGCGACGCCGCCCGGGGCGCCCGCGTCAGGCAAGGGGAAGAGAGCATGGCACGAACCACCGCAAGCGTGGCGCTCCCCGCCCGCCACGCGCTCGGCGAGGGCCCCGCCTGGTCCGGGCGCCACCAGGCGCTGTTCCTGGTCGACATCCCCGCCCGCCAGGTCATCCGCTGGCGCCCTGGCGAGCCCGCCCGCCGCTGGACCATGCCCGAGCCCGTCTCCGCCGCCATCCCCCGCCGCGCCGGCGGCCTCGTCGTCACCCTGGCCTCCCAGGTCGCCCTCCTCGACCTCGACGACGACCCCGACGCCGCCCGCCCCACGACCCTGGCCCGCCCCGACCCCGACCCCGGCAACCGCGCCAACGAGGCCCGCTGCGACGCCGCCGGCCGCCTCTGGCTCGGCACCATGCAGAACAACATCGCGCCGGACGGCGGCCACATCCCGATCACCGCCAGCACCGGCGGCCTGTTCCGCGTCGACCCGGACGGCACGACCTCGCGCCACGCCGCCGGCGTCGGCATCGCCAACACCCTGTGCTGGTCCCCCGACGGCCGCACGCTCTACTTCGCCGACACGCTGCGCGACCGCATCGACGCCTACCCCTTCGACGCCGACGCCGGCACCCTCGGCCCGCCCGCGCCCTTCGCCCTGGGCGGCCCCGGCAGCCCGGACGGCTCCGCGATCGACGACGACGGCTTCCTGTGGACCGCGCGCTGGGGCGGCGCCTGCCTGCTCCGCTACGCCCCCGACGGCCGCGTCGACCGCACGATCACCCTTCCCGCGACCCAGCCGACGAGCTGCGCCTTCGCCGGCCCCGGCTCGCGCACCCTCTTCGTCACCACCGCCCGCACCGGCCTCGCCAACCCCGCCGACGCCGACGGCGCCGTGCTCGCCGTCGACGCCGGGATCGACGGCCCCCCCTGCCGCGAGTTCGCCGGCTGACAGGCAAGCAAGGTCGAGGCCCTGCCTCGAGCTCCGCCAAAGGCTCGCCTTTGGAATCCTTGACCTAAGCAAGGCCGGTCCAGGGGCGGCTCGCCCCTGGCGGGTCTGGGCAGAGCCCAGGCTTGCCTGCTCGCGCCAGCCCGCCCCCCTGGCAGCCACCAGGCCGCGCGGAACGACCGGACGCACCATGGGCGGACCTCCCGGTTCGACCATCTTCCCGCCGTGTGGCAGTGATGGCCTCTTTGCGGGCAGAGCAGAGACGCGTCTTCATGTATGACAACAAGAGTGTTCCCACCCCCAGCGCCGCCGCGCCACCCCCTGGCGACGCCGCCACGGCGCCTTCGCTCCTTGCCTCCGCCGCCCCGCCGCACGGCCTGAGCGAGCGCGTGGCCGAGCACCTGGGCCGCCGGATCGTGGCCGGCCAGCCTGCCCCCGGCGCCGCGATCCCCTCCGAGTTCGAGCTGTGCGCGAGCCTGGGCATCTCGCGCCCGGCGCTGCGCGAGGGCCTGCGCCTGCTCGCCGCCAAGGGCCTGATCGTGACCCGGCGCAAGCTCGGCACGATGGTCCGGCCGCGCGCGGACTGGAACATGCTCGACGCCGCGGTGCTGACCTGGCACCTCGAGGCCGCCCCCACCGACGCCTTCGTCAACGGCCTGTTCGAGCTGCGCCACATCGTCGAGCCCGCGGTCGCCGCCCTGGCCGCCGCCCGCGCCAGCGCGTCCGACATCGACGCGATGGCGGCGGCGCTCGACGACATGACCCGGTGCGCGGCGGCCTCCGTCGACCAGGTGGCCGCCGACCTGCGCTTCCACGAGGCGCTGCTGCTGTCGGCGGGCAACCCGTTCCTGGCCTCGTTCGGCTCGGCGGTCGAGTCCGCGCTCTCCGCCTCGTTCCGCCTGAGCTGGGACGCGTCGGCGCCGGTCGTCGAACGCTCGCTCGCCCTGCACGCGGCCGTGCTCGCCGCGATCCGCGCCCGCCAGCCGGACGCGGCGCACGCGGCGATGACGGCGCTCCTGGACGCCGCGATCGAGAACGTCCGCCGCTCCCTCGCCACCCGCCAGGAAGCCCGAACCCCCTGACTTCCCTGCCAAGGAAGGCGACCCCAGGGCCCGGCCCTTGGCGGAGCTTGAGGCCCACGCTTGAAGAGGGGCCTCAACCTTGCTCCCTTGCGCTACATCCACCCCCCGTCGACGACGAAGTCGCGCGCCGTGACCAGCCGGCTGTCGTCCGCCGCGAGCCACAGCACCATGCGCGAGACGTCCTCGGCGTGCAGCGCGTCCGGAATGCACTGCCCCGCCGCGCGCTTCGCCTCGCCCTCCGGCGTGACCCACAGCGCCATCTGCCGCTCGGTCATGATCCACCCGGGATAGACGACGTTGGCGCGCACGTGGTGCGGCCCGAGGTCGCGGGCCAGGCCGCGCGTGAGCCCGATCACCCCCGACTTGGCCGCGGTGTAGGCCGGCATCCCCCCGCTCGCGAGCAGGAAGCTGTTCGAGCTCATGTTGATGATCGACCCGCCGCCGGCCGCGACCATGTCGTCCTTCACGGCCTGCGCGCAGAAGAACTGGTGGCGCAGGTTCGTCGCCATGCGCTCGTCCCAGTACTCGGGCGTCACCTCGTCGATGGGGTGCCGGTCGTCGCGCGCCGCGTTGTTGACCAGCACGGTGAACCCCCCGCCCAGCGCCTCGCGCAGCCCCGAGATCGCGGCCCGCACCGCCGGGATGTCGCGCAGGTCCACGCGCGCGAACCGCGCCACCGCCCCCCCCGGCAGCCGGGCGAGCAGCGACTCCGCCGCCGCCTCGTCGAGATCCAGGAAGCCCACGTGGCTGCCCTGCGCCACGAAGTGCTCGACCAGGCTCGCGCCGATCCCCGACGCGCCCCCGGTGACGAGGACGCGCCGGCCGGCAAGGCTCGGGTAGGTGGCGTACTGGCTGGTCATGGGCGACTCCGGGGTGCTGTGACGGTGCGCAGGTAAGCAAGGTTGAGGCTCCGCCTCAAACTCCGCCAAAGGCTCGCCTTTGGAATCCGACACTTAAGTGATGGGTTTCCAAAGGCCCCGGGCCTTTGGCGGGTCCGGGCAGAGCCCGGCCTTGCCTTCCGCCTCTCCCGCACGCGAGATGCCCGCGCCCGCCCTGGAGTCCCAATGCCCTTCGTCAGCGTCACGCGCCTCCGCCTGCGCTCCGTGCGCTTCCTGCCGCGCTTCGCCGTGCACACCCTGCGCTCCATCCGCCAGGTCAAGCACGCGCAGGGCTTCCTCGGCGGCTCCCTGCTGCCCGACCGCGCCTGGACCTTCTGGACCATGACCGCCTGGGACAGCCGCGACAGCATGCGCGCGATCATGGTCTCCGGCTCGCACAGCACCGCCATGCCCTTCCTGCTCGACTGGTGCGACGAGGCCTCCGTCACCCACTGGGACCAGGACACCGACGCCCTGCCGCCCTGGACCGAAGCCGACCGCCGCATGCGCGAGTCCGGCCGCCCCTCCAAGGTCCGCAACCCCAGCCCGGAACACGCGGCCCTCGCCTTCCGCACGCCGCGCACCACCGGCGGCGGACCGATCCACCCCGCCGCCCCGCGCCCCTGAACACCCGCGGGCAGGAAGCGCAGGCAAGGTCGAGGCCCTGCCTCGAGCTCCGCCAAAGGCAGCGCCTTTGGAAACCTCTTTTCAGGGAAGACAGTCCAGGGACCCGGCGTTCCTTCTCCCGACGCCTGGACACGAATCGCGCCGCGTGGCGTTACCACCGCTGAACTGCGGTGGGCGACCCTGACATGACCAAATCCGACTGCG
>JBPBQS010000073.1:0-5799 GCA_050920955.1 Janthinobacterium lividum
GCCAGGCGGCCGAGGCGCCATGCGAGGCGGCGGCGGGCGGCGGCCTGCGCCCTGGCGCGGGGGGAGGCGGTGTCGCGGGGGCGCTCGGCGGCGGGCGGGGGCGGGGAGGTGCGGGCGGCCATCAGGCGGCGGCGTGGCGGAGGACGCCCTCGGCGGCGGCGAGGCCGGTGGCGAGGGAGGCCTGCAGCAGGTAGCCGCCGGTGGGGGCCTCCCAGTCCAGCATCTCGCCGGCGGCGAAGGTTCCGGGCAGGCGGAGCAGCATGTGGTTCGCGTCGATCTCGTCGAGCGCGATGCCGCCGGCGGACGAGATGGCCCGGTCCATGCCGGCGGTGCCGGTGACGGCGAGCGGCAGGGCCTTGATGCGGGCGGCCAGCGTGGGGGGGGCGAGGTCGAGGGGGTTGGGGGATTCGTGGAGCAGGGCGATGGCGGCGGGGGGGAGGCCGGCCTGCTTGCGCAGGAAGGTGGAGAGGGACTGGGCGCGGCGGGGGGCGGCGAGGCGCGCGGCCAGCGTGGGCGCGTCGAGGTCGGGGCGGAGGTCGACGTGGAGCGTGGCGCGGCCGTCGCGGGCGAGGGTGTCGCGCAGGGGGGCGGAGAGCGCGTACACCGGGCCGCCTTCCAGGCCGGCGGCGGTGACCACGGCCTCGCCGCGGGCGGTGGCGGTGTCGTGGCGCAGGGCAAGGCGCTTGAGGGGGGTGCCCTCGAAGCGCGCGCGGAAGCGGTCGGACCAGGCGAGGGTGACGCCGCAGTTGCTCGGGCGCAGGGGGGCGACGGCGACGCCGGCCGCGGACAGGGTTGCGGTCCAGGCGCCGTCGGAGCCGAGGCGGGGCCAGGAGGCGCCGCCCAGGGCCAGGACGGTGGCGTCGGGGCGGGGGTGGGTCGCGGGGCCGTCGGGGGTGTCGAAGGCGAGGCCGCCGTCGGGGGTCCAGCCGGTCCAGCGGTGGCGGGGGTGCAGCGTGGCGCCGGCGGCGGCGAGGTGGCGGAGCCAGGCGCGCAGGAGGGGGGCGGCCTTGAACGCGGTGGGGAACACGCGGCCGCTGGAGCCGACGAAGGTGGGCTGGCCGAGGGAGTCGCACCAGGCGCGCAGGGCGTCGGGCGGGAAGGCGCGGATCGCGGGGGCAAGGGCGTCGCGGGCGGGGCCGTAGCGGTCGAGCAGGCGGTCGAGCGGCTCGGAGTGGGTGAGGTTCAGGCCGCCGTTGCCGGCGATGAGCAGCTTGCGCGCCGGGGTGGGCATGCGGTCGAACACGGCGACGGACCAGCCGGCAGAGGCGAGGCGCGTCGCGGCCATCAGCCCCGCGGGGCCGGCGCCGATCACCGCGGCGCTGCGGCGGGACTCGGGGGGGGTCATGGGCGAAGTGTAGCACGTTCCGGGTTTGTTGCGGCGGGGCGGCGATGTATGGTCTGTTAACATTATCTGCCGGCGCGGGAAACTTCGCCTGCGGGGCTCCGTTGCACCGCCGTATCCAACGCGGGGTGCCGGGCTCGTCAGCGAGCCTGCCATTCGCGCGGCCGGCGCCGACGGCACGGTCGTGACGACGGGGAGCCGGCGTTCTCCGGTGGCGCGCGCCGTGCGGCGGCGCCGGGCCGGGTCCCCTGCCCTTCCGGTTCCCGCGCGCAGGCGCGACCGCCATCCAGCCGGCCGCCGGGATCACCGGGCGGCACAGGCCTTCCAAGAGGACGTCCATGAGCAGCACCACGTCACCCGGCGGTTCGCCCCCGCCGGCCCGCACAGGGTCCGCCAACCTGGCGCTGGCCTGCATGGCCGAGGCGATCGGCACCTTCATGCTCGTGCTGGTCGGCACGGCGGTCGCGACCGCGGCGGTGCAGGGCAAGGGCACGGCGGGTCCGGCCTACAACTCGTTCGCCGTGGGGATGTCGTTCGGGCTGATCCTGATCCCGATCGTCGGCGCGCTCGGGCAGGTCAGCGGCGCGCACGTCAACCCGGCGGTCACGCTGGGCCTCGCGGTGGCGCGCAAGTTCCCGTGGCGCTACGTGGCGCCATACTGGGCGGCGCAGCTCGTGGGCGCGGTCGTGGCGGCGCTGGTCGTCTGGGCGGCGTACGGGCATGGCGCCTACGTCGACGCGCATCTGGGGGCGCCCTCGCCGGCGAACGGGGCCAACGGGCTCCAGGTGCTGCTGGTGGAGGCGCTGATCGCGTTCATCCTGGTGTTCACGGTGATCTCGACCGCGACGGACCCGCGCGTGCCGGCCGGCACGGCGGCGGTGGCGATCGGGTTCTCCCTGGCGGCGGGCGTGCTGCTCGGCGGCCCGATCAGCGGCGGGGCCGGCAATCCCGCGCGGGCACTCGGGCCGATGATCGTGTCGGGGACCTTCCCGGTGTGGTTCTTCTACACCGTCGGGCCGCTGATCGGCGCCGTCGTCGCGGCCGGCGCGTTCCGCCTGGTGGGCATGGCGAGCACGCCGAAGGTGCCCTCGATCGCCAACACCGCCACGGACGGCCCGCTGACCGCGCCGCATGCCGCCTACATCCGGCCGGCGAACAAGCCGTAGGCGCGGGGGTGGGCCTCGCCTAGTCGAGGTGGCGGTCGAACGCCGCGTGCAGGCGCGGGCCTTCCGGGCCGGCGGCGTGGCGGCGGATCGCGGCGATGTCGTGCGCGTCCAGCGCCAGGGCGTGGGTGGACTTGTTCACGCGGTCGGCGAGGTTGAGCAGCAGGGTTCCTGCCCCGCCGCGTGTGCCGGGCTGCAGGAGCGCCGCCAGTTCCGCGTCGTCGAGGCGGAGGTGCTGCGTGGTGGCGGCGGCCTCGGCGACGCGGGCGGTGGCGGCGGCGAGGTAGGCGGGGTCGAGCTCGATGCCGATGCCGCGGCCCCCTGCCCGCTCGGCGGCGACCAGCGTGGTGCCGGTGCCCACGAAGGGGTCGAGCATCACCGGGTCCGCGACGCCGTGCAGGAAGGCGCACCACAGGGGGAGCTCCACCGGGAAGGTCGCGGGGTGGCCGTGGCGGCGGGCACGGCTCTGCACCGTGGCGTAGGGGATGAACCAGGTGTCGCCGCGGCAGCGCAGGTCGCGGGCGTGGCCGCGGCGGGCGATGTTGGACTTGTCCTTGAACGGCACGCCGATCGCGAGGCGGTCCAGGCGGACGTCGCCCTTCAGGGTGAAGTGGAAGAGGGGCTCGTGGGCCTGGTGCAGGAAGCGCCGGCCGGGGATCGGCTTGAAGTGGCCGACGCCGTCGCCGCCCAGGGCCACGGACTTGATCCAGGCGATGTGGTTCTGCAGCACGAAGGTCCCGCGCAGGGCGAGGGCGACCTCGAACGGGAGCCAGGGCGCGCGGCCGGAGCCGGCGAGGTTGAGGAACACCGAGCCGCCAGGGCGCAGGACGCGGGCCAGGGCGGTGGCGACGCTCGCGATCCAGGCGACGTACTCGCCGGCCTCGCGGCTGTCGCGGTAGGTCGCGTAGGCGATGTCGAGGTTGTAGGGGGGCGAGGTCACGACGAGGTCGACCGACGCCTCGGGGAGCGTCGGGAGCACCGACAGGCAGTCGCCGGCGTGCAGGGCGTGGCGGCCGATCGGGGTCATGGGGCGCAGGGTAGCGGGGGGCGGGGGAAAGTACAAGCAAGGTCGAGGCGCTGCCTCGAGCTCCGCCAAGGGCTGGGCCCTTGGATCGCCTTCCCTAAGTAAATGGGATCAAAGGGTCCTCGGACCCTTTGCGGGTTTGGGCAGAGCCCATGCTTGCTGGCCTTTGCCCCGGCCCCGCGCTAGAGCACGGCGCATGCTTCGTGGCCTTCTCACCGTTGGCGGCTGGACGATGGTCAGCCGCATGCTTGGCCTGGTGCGCGACCAGCTCATCGCGGCGTTCATGGGCGCGGGGCCGGTGGCCGACGCGTTCTTCGTGGCGCTGCGGCTGCCGAACCTGTTCCGCAGGCTGTTCGGCGAGGGGGCGTTCAACGCGGCGTTCATCCCGGTGTTCTCCGGGCTGCTCACCGCCGAGGGGCCCGACGTGGCGCGGCGCTTCGCCGAGCAGGCGATGGCGGTGCTGGCGTTCTGGCTGCTGCTGCTCACGATCGCCGGCGAGGTGTTCATGCCGCAGGTGATGCACGTGCTCGCCTCCGGCTATGCCCGCGACCCCGCCAAGTTCGCGCTCACCGTCGAGCTGAGCCGGATCACCTTCCCCTACCTCGTGCTGATCTGCCTCGCGGCGCTGGTGGCGGGCGTTTTGAACGGGCTCGACCGGTTCGCGGCGGCGTCGGGGGCGTACGTGCTGTTCAACGTGGTGGGGATCGCGTCGATCTTCGCCCTCGCGCCGTTCACGCCGACGATGGGGCACGCGCTGGCGTGGGGCGTGACGCTGAGCGGGGTCGCGCAGCTCGCGGTGCTGCTGTGGGCGGCCAGGCGCGCGGGCATGGCGCTGCACCCGCCCAGGCCGAGGCTCACGCCGCAGATGCGGCTGCTGATGCGGCGCATGGTGCCGGGGCTGGTCGCGGGCGGCGTCACGCAGCTCAACCTGGTGGTCGACGGCTGGGTCAGCACCATGCTGCCGGCGGGGACGGTCTCGCTGCTGTACTACGCGGACAGGGTGAACCAGCTGCCGCTCGGCGTGCTGGGGGCTGCGGTGGGCACGGCGCTGCTGCCGGTGCTGTCGCGCCAGGTGCTCGCGGGCGACGCGCGCGCGGCGGCGGACACGCAGAACCGCGCGATCGAGTACGCGCTGGTGCTCACGCTGCCGGCGGCCGCCGCGCTGATCGCCACGGCCGGGCCGGTGATGGCGGCGCTGTTCGGGCGCGGCGCGTTCAGCGTGGCCGACACGCAGCTCTCGGCGCAGTCGCTCGCGGCGTACGCGACGGGGCTGCCGGCGTTCGTGCTGGTCAAGGTTCTGGCGCCGGCGTTCTTCGCGCGCGGCGACACCGCGACGCCGGTGCGCATCGGCATGGCGTGCCTGGGGCTCAACCTCGTGCTCAACCTCGCGCTGATGCGGCCGCTGCAGCACGTCGGGCCGCCGCTCGCCACCTCGATCGCGGCCAGCGCCAACCTCCTCGCGCTGGGCTTCGTGCTGCGAAGGCGCGGGCAGCTCGCGCTGGACCGCAGGCTCGTGTCGCGCGCGGGGCGCATGGTCGCGGCCACCGCGCTGATGGTCGCGGCGCTGCTCGTGGCGCGCGGGGTGCTGCCGGACGGCATGGCGCACGGGCAGGTCGCGCGCATGGTTTCGCTGGGGGTGCTGGTCGGGGTCGGGCTCGGGACGTACGGGGCGGCGGCGCAGGGGTTCGGGCTGATGCGGGTGCAGGACGTCGTGGGGGCGGTCCTGCGCAGGGTGCGGCGCAAGGCAAGGCAAGGTTGAGGCGCTGCCTCAAACTCCGCCAAAGGCTGCGCCCTTGGAACGCGTCCCTTAAGAAAGGCCGGTCCAGGGGCGGCTCGCCCCTGGCGGGTTCGGGCAGAGCCCGACCTTACTCGCTGCGCAGGGTCGCGATGTCGATGACGTAGCGGAAGCGGACGTCGCCCTTCACCACGTGGGCGTAGGCGTCGTTGATCTCCGAGATCGGGATCACCTGGATGTCCGGCGCGATGGCGTGCTCGGCGCAGAAGTCGAGGACCTCCTGGGTTTCGGCGATGCTGCCGATCAGGGAGGCGGACACGGAGCGGCGTTGCGCTGCGACCTGCATGTTGGCCACGGGCTTGAGGGCGTCGAGCGCGCCGACCACGACGATCGCGCGGTCGCGCCTGAGCAGGGGGATGAACGGGTTGAGGTCGTGGCTCTGCGGCACCGTGCTCAGGATGAAGTCGAAGGACGCCTTCAGCGCGGCAAGGGCCTTGGCGTCGGTCCCCACGACGGCGGTGGCGCCGAGCGCGCG
>JBPBQS010000224.1:0-5773 GCA_050920955.1 Janthinobacterium lividum
CGCAAAGGGTCCGAGGACCCTTTGATCCCACTTGCTAAGTAAAGCCATCCAAGGGGCTTCCCTTGGCGGAGTCCAGAGGCAGAGCCTCTGGCCTTGCTTGCCTCAGCGCTCCGGGATCCAGACCTCCAGCGAGCCCGGCGCCGTGCGGCCCGCGAGGCTGGTGGAGCCGCGCACGTGCCACGGGCTGTGCCGCCCGCCGAGCCTGCGCGCGAGGGCGGCGGCGGCGTCGGCGTCCTCGGGGTGGGAGAAGCGGATCTCGGCGTCGGGCGGCGTGGCGGCGACGGTGCGGATCTCGGTGCGCGCGAACTGCGGGTCGAGCGTGCGGGCGAGGTCGTCGGCCACCGCGGCACCGCGCCGCGACCCCGCGCGGTAGTGGATGAACACCCTGCGGCCGCCGAACTCCGGGCTCGCGACGGCCACGGCCGGCAGCGGCGGCGCGGCCAGGGGCAGCGGGGCCGTACGCGCCGGGGCAGCCTCCGACACGGCACGCGGCGGGGCGGGGGCAGGCCCGGGCGCTGCGGTCGGGGCGGCCTGGTCGAGCTTGGTGAGCAGCTCGCGGAAGGCGGTGCCCGGGGGCAGGCCCGGCGCGGGCGGCGCCTCCGCCAGCGCGGCGGGCGGCGGCACGGCGGCCGGGGGCGGCACGACGGGCGCGGGCGGGGCCGCGGCGGCGATCTCGGCGGGGCTGGGCGGCGGCGGCGCGGGGCTGTCCGCCGCCGGGTCGGCAGGACGGGCGGCGGCGGCCACGGCGGTGGGCGAGGCGGGGCACCGCCAGGCGCCGGCGAGGTCGATCACCTGCTGCCCGCTGCGGTCGGCGAGGTGGCGCGCCACGAAGCGCCCGCCCTCCTGGCCGTCCAGCACCGACAGCTCCAGGCGGAACGGCGCGCCGGGCTGCGTGGAGCCGAAGAAGGTCTGCCCGCCGATCGCGACCTGCACGCTGCCGTTGCGCGGGGCGAGGCGGGCGGGCGCGTCGTCGAGGCCGGAGACCGTGAGCACCAGGCCGGGGTGGGTCGCGTCGAGCACGCTGGCGGCCGGGTCGGCGCCGAAGCGCAGCAGGTAGTCCTGCCGCCCGCCGGCCAGGGTCAGCGCCGCGCACAGGTGGGCGTCGTCGGCCGGCCACTGCCGCGCGAGGCTCGCGTCCAGCGCGCCGGTCGCGGCGAGCCGCAGCGCCACCTCGCCGGGGTGCGCGTCGGGCACCGCCGGCGGCTCGGCGGGCGCTGCGACGGCCGGCGGCGGGGCCTGTGCGGCGGCCGGGGTCGCGTGTCCCGCGGCCACGGCCCAGACGCACGCGAGGATCGCAGCGGCGCGCGCGGTCCGGGCGGGCAGGGGCCGGGGTGCGCCGGGGCTGCGCGGTATCGGGCGGGCTTCAGGCGGCATGGCGTGGCTCTTTCGGGGTGCGGCGGTCGTGCGGTGCTTCGGGCCGTGCGGTCGCGCGCTCACGCCTTGCGCAGGAAGCCGTGCCGCCCGCTGTCGCGCATGCTCAGCGCGACCAGCAGCGAGATCGCCGTCATGCCCGTGGCGTACCAGCCGAACCATCCCGCCACGCCCGCGCTCTTGAGCCACAGCGCCACGTATTCCGCCGAGCCGCCGAACACCGAGTTCGCCACCGCGTACGCCAGGCCGACGCCGAGCGCGCGCACCTCGGTGGGGAACATCTCCGCCTTCACCAGCCCGGAGATCGACGTGTAGAAGCTGTTGATCCCGAGCGCGCCCACGACCAGCAGCAGCGCGGTCCAGGGCGTGTGCCCCGCCGCGCCGATGGCGTCGAGCAGCGGCACGGTGGTCAGCACCGAGCCCGCGCCGAAGCACAGCAGCGAGGTCCTGCGCCCGATGCGGTCCGACAGCGCGCCGAACAGCGGCTGCGTCGCCATCATCACGAACAGCCCCAGCGTCATCACCCACGACGCCGTGCGCGCGTCCATGCCCGCCGTGTTGACCAAGTATTTCTGCATGTAGGTGGTCCAGGTGTAGAACGCGAGCGAGCCGCCCGCCGTCAGCCCGACCACCTGCCAGAAGGCCCGCGCGTTCTGCCGCAGCAGCGCGAAGCTGCCGGCGTTGCGCCGCGTGGCCTCGTCGGTGCGGATGCTCTCCGGCAGCGAGCGCCGCAGCCACAGCACGACCAGCGCCAGCACCGCGCCCAGCGCGAACGGCACGCGCCAGCCCCAGCCCTTCATGTCCGCCGGCGACAGCACCTGCTGGAGCAACAGGATGCTGAGCACGGCGAGCAGCTGGCCGCCGATCAGCGTGACGTACTGGAACGAGGCGTAGAAGCCGCGCCGCCCGGGGGTGGCGACCTCGCTCATGTAGGTGGCGCTGGTGCCGTACTCGCCGCCCACGGAGAAGCCCTGCAGCAGCCGCGCCAGCAGCAGGATCACCGCCGACGCGCGCCCCAGCGTCGCCGTGGTCGGCAGCACCGCGATCACCAGCGAGCCCGCGCACATCAGCAGCACCGAGAGCAGCAGCGACGCCCGCCTGCCGTTCCGGTCGGCGTAGCGGCCGAAGAACCAGCCGCCGATCGGGCGCATCAGGAAGCCCACCGCGAACACGCCCGCCGTGGACAGCAGCTGCGAGGTCGGGTCGCCGGACGGGAAGAACGCGGGGGCGAAGTAGATCGCGCCGAACGCATAGACGTAGAAGTCGTACCACTCCACCAGGTTGCCCGACGAGGACGCCAGGATCGCGCGCACGCGGGCCAGTGCGCTCAGCCGGTCGGTGGCCAGCGGGTCGCCCGGCGGCAGGCCGGCGACGGGGGCAGGGGAAAGCTCGGTCATCGGCGGCCTCGGCGGTTGCGCGGCCGCAAGCCAGCGTCATCCGGGCGGGGGCGTCAAGGCAGGGAAGGCAAGCATGGGCTCCGCCCAAACCCGCCAGGGCGAGCCGCCCTGGACTGGCCTTCCTTAAGGGATGCGTTCCAAGGGCGCAGCCTTTGGCGGAGCTCGAGGCAGCGCCTCGACCTTGCTTCCTACCAGGCGATCGTCTTGCCCTCCCAGTCGAGGAACCGGTGGCCGCCCGCGCCGCGCTGCGCCTCGATGACGTCGCACATCCCCTGCGTGCTGGTCTCCACGTCGAGCGAGGCGCCCGCGCCCCCCATGTCGGTCTTCACCCAGCCCGGGTGGATCGACAGCACGGTGATCCCCGCGTCCCTGTGGCGCAGCGCCCAGCACCGCGTCAGCGTGTTCAGCGCCGCCTTGCTGGCGCGGTAGATCTCCCAGCCGCCCGAGCCGTTCTCCGCCACGCTGCCCAGGATCGACGTCATCACCGCCATCGTCCCGCCCGGCGCCAGGCGGTCCGCGAAGCGCTCCATCACGCGCAGCGGCGCGTGGGCGTTGGTCTCGAACACCTGGGCGGCGCTGGCGGGCGAGACCTCGTGCACCGGCAGCGTGGCGTCGTCGGCGATGCCCGCGATCACGAACACCAGGTCGAACGGCCCGGCGGCGCGGCCGTGCAGCGCGGCCATGGCGTCGTCGTCGGTGATGTCGGCGCGCTCGACCTGGACGCCGGGGATCGCGGCGAGGGCGGGCGCGCGGCCGGGGTCGCGGGCGGTCGCGGTGACGGACCAGCCGCGGGCGGCGAACACCTGCGCGAGCCCGAGGCCGAGGCCGCGCGAGGCGCCGATCAGCAGGGCGCTGGGGGATGCGGGCATGGCGGTTCTCCTGCGGGTTCGTCCCGCGCGGGACGCAACGCGGGCCGGGTGCCGCCGTTCTCCCCAACGCCAGGTCGTGCCGCATCGCCGGCGTGCCGACGCCAGGGGAGGGCCGAGTTGGACGGGGTGGATCAGTCTGCGCTGGCGTTCTTCCCGGCCTGGGACGTGCGGGAGTCCTGGGTGCCCTGGGTGGGATGGGCCACCGCCGGGCTGCTCTTCTGGGTCGTCGCGGTGGGGAGCCGGAACCTGTGGCGGCGTGAGCGGAGCGGCGAACCCCTGCCCCGCGATGCCCCTGCGGCCTGGAAGGGCGTCGTCAGCCTCGGCGTCATCTTCCTGCTGGGCGCCTGGATCATGTCCTGCAGCAACGGCCACTACGCACTGCGTGCCCCGCTGGCACGCGGGGAGGCAGCGTACTTTGCCGGCACGGTGGCGAACGACCGGGACGAGGGCACGGGCAGAAGCGCCTGGCACCTGTTCGACCTGGGCGGGGACACCTTCGAGATGCCCTTCGTCAATCCCAGGATCTGCGTGCCGAAGGATGGCGAGCGTGTCCGTCTCTGGGCAGCGCCGTGGATGTTGCGGGCGCCCGAGGGCACGGCCACTCGCCTGGTCCTGCACATGGACATGGCCCAGCGGTGCTACATCCGCCCTTGGGGCTGAGGACGCCGGCCCTGCGGCCCCGCCGCCTCGCCCATACGATCGGCGAGCAGGTACCCGGCGCCACGCGTCCAGTCCGGCCCGGCCGTCTCAGCCCGTCCGCCGCGCCCCGCCGCGTCCCCCGGCCACCAGCGCCGCCGTCGCCGTGACCACGCCCACTGCGGCCACGATCAGCGTGGCGAGCGCGTTGACGTCCGGGGTCAGCCCGAGGCGGACCTTGGAGTAGACGATCATCGGCAGGGTGGTCGACTGCGGCCCGGACACGAACGAGCTGATCACGAGCTGGTCCACCGACAGGGTGAAGGCGAGCAGCCAGCCCGCCACCACCGCGGGCGCGATCAGCGGCAGCGTCACGTCGGCGAACACGCGCAGCGGGCCGGCGCCGAGGTCCTGCGCGGCCTCCTCCAGCGAGCGGTCGAGGCCGGCGAGGCGCGAGCGCACGACGACGCTGACGACGCTCGTGGTGAAGGAGACGTGCGCGACCACGATGGTCCAGAAGCCGCGCTCCACGCCGAGGCTGACGAACAGCAGCAGGCTCGCCAGGCCGATGATCACCTCGGGCATCACCATCGGCGCCACCACCAGGCCCGACAGCAGCGCGCGGCCCCGGAACCGCCCGTGCCGCGCCAGCGCCACGCCGGCCATCGTGCCCAGCACCGCCGCCAGGCTCGCCGACATCGCGGCCACGCGCAGCGACAGCCACGCCGCGTCCAGGATCGCGCGGTCGCCCAGCAGCCGGCCGTACCAGCGCAGCGACCAGCCGCCCCAGACCGTCACCAGCGTCGACGCGTTGAACGAGTACAGCACCACGAGCGCGATCGGGGCGTAGAGGAACAGGTAGCCGGCCCAGAGGCACGCGGTCAGGGCACGGGGGCGGGTCAAGGAAGCAAGGCCGGGCCCTGCCCGGACCCGCCAGGGGCGAGCCGCCCCTGGACCGGCCTCCATGGGAGTCTTTCCTCGTCGTGGATTCTCAAGGCATTGCCTTGAGCGGAGTCCAGAGGCAGAGCCTCTGGCCTTGCCTTCCTCACTCCGCCCCCCCGCCCGCGGCGAGTTCGCCCGCGCGCCCGCGCTGCAGCAGCGCCGCCGGCAGCGCGAGGGCTGCGAGCAGCGCCACGGCCACGGCGGAGGCCACCGGCCAGTCGTGGTTGGAGAAGAACTCGCCCCACAGGACCTTGCCGATCATCAGCGTGTCCGGGCCGCCGAGCAGGTCGGGGATCACGAACTCCCCGCACGCCGGGATGAACACCAGCAGGCACCCCGCCAGCACCCCCGGCAGCGACTGCGGCAGCGTCACGGTGCAAAACACCCGCCACGGCGAGGCGCCCAGGTCGGCGGCGGCCTCGCGCAGGCTTGGGTCCTGCGCCACCAGCGTCGCGTACAGCGGCAGCACCATGAAGGGCAGGTAGGAGTAGGTGATGCCGATGCACACCGCGAGGTCGGTGTTCATGACGTGCAGCGGCCCGAGGCCGAACACGGCGA
>JBPBQS010000074.1:0-5618 GCA_050920955.1 Janthinobacterium lividum
CGAGCAGGCCGCCCAGGATCTCCAGGCGTCGCTCGATGGCGGCGAGGCGGTGGCGCGAGCGGCGGCCCAGCACCTCGTGGCGGTGGTCGAGCCAGGCGCGCAGCACCGCGCGCAGGCCCATCACGCCAGGCGTGCGGATCGCGTCGAGCACGTTCATGTTCAGCGGGAAGCGGGACTCCAGCGCAGTGGCGCGGAACAGCGTCTCCATCAGGACCTCCGGCTCCACGCCGCGGGTCTTCGGCTCCAGCACCAGGCGCACGGTCTCGGTGCTCTCGTCGCGGATGTCGCCGAGCAGCGGGAGCTTCTTCAGCTCCATCAGCTCGGCGATCTGCTCGATCAGGCGGGCCTTCTGCACCTGGTAGGGGATCTCGGTGACGACGATGGACCACAGGCCCATGCGCCCCTGCTCGACGGCCCAGCGGGCGCGCACGCGGAAGCCGCCGCGCCCGGTCTCGTACGCCTGCACGAGGGCGAGCGGGTCCTCGATCAGCGTGCCGCCCGTCGGGAAGTCCGGCCCGGGCATGTGCGCCAGCAGGTCGATCGTGGAGGCGTCGGGGTGGGCGATCAGGTGCAGGGCGGCGGCGCAGACCTCGCCGGCGTTGTGCGGCGGGATCGAGGTCGCCATGCCGACCGCGATGCCGGCGGCGCCGTTGGCGAGCAGGTTCGGGAAGGCGGCGGGCAGGATCGTCGGCTCGCTCTCGACGCCGTCGTACGTGGGGCGGAAGTCGACGGCGTCCTCGTCGATGCCTTCCAGGAGGAGGGCGGCGACGGTGGTCATGCGCGCCTCGGTGTAGCGCATGGCGGCGGCGTTATCGCCGTCGATGTTGCCGAAGTTGCCCTGGCCCTCGACGAGCGGGTAGCGCACGGCGAAGTCCTGGGCGAGGCGGACCATGGCCTCGTAGATCGAGCTGTCGCCGTGCGGGTGGTACTTGCCCATCACGTCGCCGACGACGCGGGCGCACTTCTTGAAGCCGGCGGTGGGGTCGAGGCGGAGCTGCGCCATGCCGTAGATCAGGCGGCGGTGCACCGGCTTGAGGCCGTCGCGCACGTCGGGCAGCGAGCGCGAGGTGATCGTCGACAGCGCGTAGGCGAGATAGCGCTCGCTCAGCGCGTCGGCGAGGGGCGTGTTCTCGATATGTCCAGCGGCGGTGTCCATGGACGGGGTGTGGGGGCAGCGGGGCGGAGCGTCAAGGCCGGGCTCTGCCCGGACCCGCAAAGGGTCCGAGGACCCTTTGATCCCACTTACTTAAGGGACGCGTTCCAAGGGCGCAGCCTTTGGCGGAGCTCGAGGCGGAGCCTCGACCTTGCTTCCTTCAGCCCGCCGCGGTCCCCGGCGCCTTGCGGTCGCGCAGGGCGTGGACGAAGCGGTCGAGCTGGGTGTCCTCGTCGTCGCCCGCGGTCCAGCGCGCGGAGAAGGAGGCCGAGGTGCTGCGCGGCCGCTCGCCGTCGGGCAGGGTGGCGAAGCGCAGGCGCATCGGCACGGGGACGCCCTCGCCGATGCCGATGGCCTCGCCGTTGCCGAGGAACGGCAGGGCGGAGAACATCGCCGGCGAGGCCTCTGACAGCGACGCCTGGATGATGCCCTGGTCGCGCTCGTTGGACATGCGGAACGCGAACACGGTGTTGCACTGCGACAGGATGGTGGCGTCCAGCTCGGAGGGGCGCTGGCTGACGACGCCGAGGCTGATGCCGTACTTGCGGCCTTCCTTGGCGATGCGGGCCAGGGCGCGCTTCGCGGGCTCGAAGCCCAGCGCGGTGTCCTGGGGCGCGTAGCGGTGGGCCTCCTCGCAGACCAGGAGCAGCGGGGCACGCTGCCCGCCCCAGACCGCGAAGTCGAAGGCGAGGCGCGAGATCACGGCGACCACGACGTTGAGCACCTCCGAGGGGATGCTGGCGAGGTCGAGCACGGCGAGCGGGCGGCCGCGGGCGGGGATGCGGAAGATGCGGCCGATCAGCTCGGCCAGGCTGTCGCGGACCACGACGCCGGTGTCGAACAGCAGGGCGTAGCGCCGGTCGTTCTGCAGGGCGGCGATCCTGGCGCGGATCTGCAGGTAGGCCGGGATGCTGCCGTGGTTCTCCAGGCTGCCGATCGCCACGTCGAGCAGGCGGGTGACATCGCTCATCCGGTAGGGGACGGGGGTGTCGACGGTGATCACGCCGCGGTCGATGCCGGGCTCGGCGTGGGCGAGCCGTGCCGCCAGCACCAGCTCGCGCAGGCACATGATCTCGGCGTCCATCGACCGGCTGGCGTCGCCGAACATGATCTCGACCAGCTCGTCGAAGCTGAACAGCCAGTGCGGCAGGCGGAAGTTGTCGGCGCCCAGGTGCTCGGCGCTGTCGCCGAACGCCTGGCCGTACTCGCCGTGCGGGTCGAGCAGGAGGATGTGGCCGTGGGGGCAGCCCTCCAGGATGCGCTTGAGCACCAGGGTGAGCGCGCAGGACTTGCCGGTGCCGGTGGTGCCGAGCATGGCGAAGTGCTTGCACAGCAGGTCGTCGACGCCGATCCGGGCCGGGACCGCGGGGTCCTGGTGGATGGTGCCGATGCACGCGGACGGGCGGTCGGGCAGGTCGAACACGACCAGCGTGTCCTCGCTCGACGCGAAGTGGATCGCCGTGTCGAGCGTGGGCAGGCGGGAGACGCCGCGGCGGAACACCCGCTGGCCCTCGGCGTCGGGCACCTCGCCGATGATGCTGATCTCGGCGACCCTGAGCTCCTGCTCCTCGCCGCCGGGCAGCGGCATCGGCGTGCTCAGGCCCTCGATCTGGCCGTACACCGTGGCGCCAGGGGCGCGCGCGCAGACCAGGCCGCCCATCTGCACCATCGCCAGGACATGCGGGTCCGGCACGAGCAGGATGATGACGTGGCTGCCGGAGGTCGAGACCACCCTGCCCGCCCTGACCCGCTCGCGCGACGGTGCCGCCGCGAGCAGGTGCGCGACCGCCGCCGGCGCCGTGCCCGCCGGCCTGGCGGGCGGCGTGGCGCCGTGGTCCGACGGCGCGAGCAGGGTCATGCTCATGGCAGGGCCTCCATCAGGGGCGTGACCTCGGGCGGGAGCGCCGCCGGCGGCAGGGCGGCGGAGGCAGGCGGGCGTTCCGCGCGGCGCAGGTAGCCGGGCACCTCGGCGGCGCCGAGCGGGTGGCTGTAGTGGTAGCCCTGCGCGTAGTCGCAGCCGGTGGCGGCGATGAAGTCCGCCTGCGCCTGCGTCTCCACGCCCTCGGCGACGACCTCGAGGCGCAGGCTGTGGGCCAGGCGCACGATGGTGGCGGCGAGCACGGCGGCGTCCTCGCTGGTGGTGACGTCGGCGACGAAGCTGCGGTCGATCTTGATGCGGTCCACGGGCAGGCGGCGCAGGTAGCTCAGCGACGAGTACCCCGTGCCGAAGTCGTCGATCGACAGGCCGACCCCCTGGCGGTGCAGGTCGGCCAGGGTCTCGGCGGCGGCGTGGGTGTTGCGCATGATGCCGCTCTCGGTGATCTCCAGCTCCAGCCAGGCGGCGGGCAGGCCGGTCTCGGCGAGGATGCCGGCCACCACGTGGTGCAGCCGGCCGTCGCGGACCTGCGCCGTGGACACGTTGACGGCGACGGACAGCCGCGCGAGCCCCGCCGCGCGCCACGACGCCGCCTGGCGGCAGCTCTCGCGCAGCACCCAGGTGCCGATGCCGCTGATCAGGCCGGAGGACTCGGCGAGCGGGATGAACTCCTCCGGCGACACGGCGCCGTAGGCGGGGTGGTTCCAGCGCAGCAGCGCCTCGACGCCGACCGTGCGGCCGCTGCGCATGTCGACCTGCGGCTGGAACAGCACCTGGAGCTGGCCGAACAGCGCCGGCTCGCGCAGCGCGTGCTCCAGCGTGGCGCGTCGGTGCGCCCGCCGGCTCAGCGTGTCGTCGAAGAAGCGGCAGCGGTTCCCGCCCTCCCCCTTGGCCTGGTACATCGCGAGGTCGGCGTTGCGGTGCAGCGCGGTGGTGTCGGGCGGCCCGGCGTCGGCGTCGGCGACGTCGTCGGGGAACAGGGTGACGCCGAACGAGGCCCCCACGAACATCGGGCGGCCCTCGATCAGGAACGGCTCGCCGACCCTGGCGATGATGCGCTCGGCCAGCGCCCGGGCGTCGGCGGCGTCGCGCGGGGCCGCCTGCAGCACGGCGAACTCGTCGCCGCCCAGCCGGGCCACCGTGTCGCCCTCGCGCAGCTCGCCGCCGATGCGCTCGGCGACCTGGCGCAGCAGCACGTCGCCGACGGCGTGGCCGAAGCTGTCGTTGACGTCCTTGAAGTTGTCGAGGTCGAGGTAGTGCAGCGCCAGCCTGTGGCCGCCCTCGCGCGCGGCCCACGCCCCGGCCAGGAGCCGCTCGCCGAGCAGGACGCGGTTGGGCAGCCCGGTCAGCGGGTCGTGGGTGGCGAGGTGGGCGAGGCGCGACTGCGTGCCGAGGCGGGCCTCGATCTCCTCGCGCAGGGACGCGGCGACGGCCTCGATCTCGCGCCTGGCCAGCGTGGCCTCGAACGCCTCGCGCTCCGCCTCGCGCCGCGCGCCCGTCAGCGCCGCCTCGAACATGCGACGCTCCGCGAGCTGGCCAAGGCCGGTGCTGTAGCGCTGCAGCGCCGTGTCGCGCGCGCCGCCTCGCCTGAGCGCCCTCATGCCGCCGTCCTTGTGTCGGAGTCCACGATGCCGGCCGGTGCGGGCATGGACACAGGATAGTCGGCCGGTGATGAAGGAGGGATGAACGGGCACGGCCGCGGCGGCGGGCGTGCACGAAGGCCCGGGCCTCGGCGTGGCGGCTCCGGATACCGGCGGTCGGGAAGCAAGCCCGGGCTCTGCCCGGACCCGCCAAAGGTCAGGGACCTTTGGAAACCCGTCCCGAAGTCAGCCGGCCGGCGGGTCCGGCTCGGCTCTGCCCGCCTCCTTCTCGACGCGGTCGGCGAGGCGCAGGCGTGCGGGCGGCAGCGGCTTGTGGGTGTGGCCGAAGGCGTCGCGCGCCAGGAAGTGCGCGGTCAGGCGCAGGCCGTCGCGCCAGTCGCCAGGCCCGCCCGCCGTGTCGTTGGTGCCGGGCAGCAGCAGCGCCGGCAGCGGCAGCAGCCGGTCGCGCCATGCCCCCGCCGCCTCGTCCGAGACCGCGCGGCCGGTGCGCGGCGAGACCCAGGCGAGCCCGGTCGTGGCGCCCGAGATCGCGCACGCCGTCAGGTCCATGCCGTAGCCCAGGTCGGCGAGCAGCCCGGCCTCCCAGCGGATCAGCGGCGCCAGGCTCGCGGCGCCGTCCAGCGTCGCGAGCAGGCGCAGCAGCTCGCCGAAGATGCGGGGGTGGGGCTCGCGCTCGGGCACCGCGCCGTCCGCCACCGCGCACGCGGACGCCAGGATCGCCAGCGAAAGCGGGTCGGGCATCGCGCGCGCCGCGGTCGCGTGGACCATCTCCGCGGTGAACGCGCCGAGCTGGTCCGCCAGGCGCCCGGTCCAGCGGACCTGCGCGAGGTTGCCCGGCTGCCACAGGCCGGACTTCGCGCGCGACGCGCCGCCCTTGGCCAGGCCGCGGTGCGGGCCGTGCGCCTCGGTCAGCACGGTGGCGAGCGCGTCGCCCTCGCCAAAAGGGCGCACGGAGAGGATGATCGCGGGGGCGTCCCAGTCCATCGGC
>JBPBQS010000225.1:0-5611 GCA_050920955.1 Janthinobacterium lividum
CCGGCCCGGGCGCGGGGCCGCCGGGCCCGCCCCGGCGCGCGGGGCCCGGGGGCGGGGCGGGGGCGAGCGCGTCGTTCGACACCTTCGCGGAGACGGGGCGGCAGTATCACGACAGCTACCGCAACCTGGGGACGGAGGTGCTCGCGGTGGGGGGGCGGCGGTTCGTGGCGCTGGTGCTCGCGCACGAGCGGGAGGGGTTCGGGGGGAACTTCTACCACTCGGTGATCACGTCCTGGCGGGACGTGGCGACGGGGGTGACGCTGAAGGCGGAGGAGCGGCAGATCGCGGGGCAGTCGTACGGGGCGGGGGCGACTTGGGTGGCGACGGCGGTGGTCGAGGGGGAGTGAGGGGGGCGCGCGGAGGGCGGGGGCGGGCCGTAGCGGCTCGTCCCCGCCCGGGGGGCCTAGGCGGCGAGGCGTGCGAGGAGGGTCGTGGCGGCGGGGGCGGAGGACGCGGGGTTCTGGCCCGTGACCAGGAGGCCGTCGGTGACGACGTAGGGGGCCCAGTCGGCGGCGCTGGAGTAGAGGCCGCCCTTCGCGCGGAGCTCGTCCTCCACGAGGAAGGGGACGATCGCGGTCAGGCCCACGGCCTCCTCCTCGCTGTTGGTGAAGCCGGTGACCTGGCGGCCCTCGACCAGCGGGCGGCCGTCGGGGGTGGTGGCGTGGCGCAGGACGCCCGGCGCGTGGCAGACGAGGGCGACGGGCTTTCCGGCGGCGAGGAAGGACTGGATCAGGGCGGTCGAGGCGGGGTCCTCGGCGAGGTCCCACAGCGGGCCGTGGCCGCCGGGGTAGAACAGCGCGTCGAAGCCGGCGTGGGAGAGCGTGTCCAGGCGCACGGTGGCGGCGAGCTGCGCACGGGCGGCGTCGTCGGCGGCGAAGCGGCGGGTTGCGTCGGTTTGCGCGGAGGGCTCGTCGCTCTTGGGGTCGAGCGGGGGCTGGCCGCCCAGGGGGGAGGCCAGGACGGTCTCGGCGCCGGCGTCGCCGAACACGTAGTAGGGGGCGGCCAGCTCCTCGAGCCAGAAGCCGGTCTTGCGGCCGGTGTCGCCGAGGCGGTCGTGCGAGGTCAGGACCATCAGGATGCGCATTGTGTTCTCCGTGTCGTGGGGGCGGGTTCGCGTGGGCCGGTGGTCGAAGGCGTGTGCGGGGCGCGGGCGCGCTCCGCGGGCTGGCGGGCTACCAGCAGCCCTGCGCCGTGCCGGAGGGGCAGCCCCACCGGTAGCTGGGCGCGCCGGGGAAGCGGGGCCGGGCCGGGGCCTGCGCCGCGTCGGGGGCGAGGGAGGCGGCGTCCGGGTGCATCCGCTGCGCGGGCGTGGCGGTGGCGACCTGGAAGGTTGGGGGCGAGGGGGAGCGCTGCGGCGCGGCGGCGTGGGCGGTGCCGGCGGTGGCCAGCGCGGCGGCCAGGGCAAGGGCGGCGAGCAGGGCGAGCCGGGGGCTCGTGGCGGCGGGCTGCCGGCGGGACGCGGAGGCGATCGGGAATTCCATGGTGTCTGTCCTTGGGGTGGATTGCGGCCGGGCGGCTTGTATTAGACCGGTCGTCTAGTAGGTGGGCGTGGTGGATAGGTGGGTGGGCGGTCGGCGGGTTTCAGGGGGCGAGGTGGAGGAGCTGGCGGGTGGTGGCCATCGCCGTCTCGACGGGCTGGGTGGTGCGGACGATCTTCGACATGACGCTCGCGCCGAGCCAGAGCTGGTAGAGGCTCTGCGCGACGTGGGCGGGGTCGCCGTCGATCCGCAGCGAGCCGTCGGCCACGCCCGCCTCCAGGGCGCGGGCCAGGCGGCGGGTGATGCCCGACGTGCCGCGCATCAGGGCGGCGCGCATGGGCTCGGACAGGTCGGCGACCTCGGCGCCCAGCTTCACGGCGAGGCACTTGCCCTGGCAGTCGGAGAAGGCCTGGCTCTGTTGCCACTGGCGCCAGTAGTTCATCAGGCGCTGCGCCGCGGTGAGGCCGGGCTGGCGGAGCGTCGCGTCGAGGTCGGCCAGGTAGGCGTCGAAGTAGGCACCGAGCATGGCCTCGCCGAACGCGTCCTTGGAGGCGAAGTAGTGGTAGAACGAGCCCTTCGGGACCCCCGCCGCCTTCAGCACCTCGTTCAGGCCGACGGCGGAGAACCCCTTGCCGGCCATGATGCGCTGGCCGGTGTCGAGGATGCCCTGGCGGACGTCCGTGGCTTCGAGGAGGGTCGCGGCGCTCATGACGGGACAGTAGGACGGATTAGACCGGTCGTCTAGAGAAAAAGCGGAGGGGCGTTTGCGGGCGGGGGCGCGTTCGCGCGGGCGTCACGCGGCGGCGGGGCGGTGCTACGAAGGCGGCGGGCGTGTTGGGGAGGGTGTCGCGTGGACAACGTGGAGATGGCGCAGGACAGCCTGGAGAAGGCGCACGGGCATGCGCATGGCGGCGCGGGCGAGGGCGCGGCGATGGCCAGGCGCGCGGCGGTGCTGGTCGCGGTGCTCGCGGCGGTCGCGGTGATCGTGGAGATGAGCGCCAACGACGCGCAGACCGCCTATCTCGCGGACCACGTGGCGGCGAGCGATTTGTGGACGCAGTACCAGGCGAAGTCGGTGCGGCGCACGGTGCTGCTGCAGAGCGCGGACGTGCTCGACGGGCAGGCGGGCGCCGGAGAGCGGGCGGCGCGGGCGCGGGCGGAGGCAGGGCGGATGCAGTCCGAGCCGGGGCACGACGGGATGGAGCAGCTCGCCGAGCGGGCGCACGAGCGCGAGCGGGGGCGCGACCACGAGTTCGGGCTCTACGAGGGATTCGAGCGCGGGGTGCGCGGGCTGCAGATCGCGATCGTGCTCGCGGGGCTGTTCCTGGTGACGCGGCTGGGGTGGCTGCTCGGGCTCGGCGTGGCGCTGGGAGCGGCGGGGGGGATCTACGCGCTGCTGGTGGGGCTGGGGGTGCTGTAGGAAGGCCGGGCTCTGCCCGGACCCGCAAAGGGCCCGGGGCCCTTTGATCCCGCTACCTAGGGGATGCGTTCCAAGGGCGCAGCCTTTGGCGGAGTTTGAGGCGGAGCCTCAACCTTACTTGCTGCTCAGGGCGCCGGGGCGAGGGCGTCGATCTGGGTGAGGAGGCGGGAGAAGTCGACGGGCTTGGCGTGGTAGTCGTCGCAGCCGGCCTCCAGCGCCTTCTCCTTGTCGCCGGACATGGCGTGGGCGGTCAGCGCGATGATCGGGATCGACTTGGTGGCGTCGTCGGCCTTCAGCGTGCGGGCGACGGTCCAGCCGTCCATGAGCGGCAGGTTCATGTCGAGGAGCATGACGTCGGGGCGCTCGGTCTGGGCCTTGAGCAGGCCGGCCTCGCCGTCGGTGGCGACGCTCACCTCGTAGCCGCGCCTGGTCAGGCGCCGGGACAGGAAGTCCCAGATCTCCTCGTGGTCCTCGACAAGCAGCAGGCGCATTCGCGTCAGTCCTTCATGCGGGCACGGGCACAACCCCCCAGGGGGCGAAGGGTTCGTCAGGCCGGCGGCATTGCCGGCTGCGCGGCGGCGGCGTCGGGCGGGGCGTCCGGGGGGGCGAGGCTGCGCAGCTCGCCGGCGAGCTCGGACATGGTGGTCTCGCCCTTGCCCAGGACGCGCTCGGCGCCCTGCAGGCGCACGCGGTCCTCGCGGGTCAGGTCGCGGGCGCTGAGCACGACCACGGGGATGTGGGCGCAGCCTTCCAGCTCGCGCAGGTCGTGGAGGAAGGTGAAGCCGTCCATCACCGGCATCGTCAGGTCGAGCAGGATCAGGCGCGGGCGGGCGCGTCGGACGTGGTCGAGCGCCTCCTGGCCGTTGGCGGCCTCGGCGACGCTCCAGCCGTTGCGGGTCAGCAGGTGGCGCAGGCGCTCGCGCGCGTCGGGGTCGTCGTCGACCACCAGCACGGCGCCCTCGGTGTCGCGGAAGCGGTCCATCACGGCGCGCAGGTGGTCCCACTCGACCGGTTTGGGCACCATGTCGGCCGCACCCAGCGCCTGGCCGAGGGCGGGCTCGTTGTTGAAGGTGGACATGACCACGGGGATGCGCGCGAGGTCGGGGTCGGCCTTGAGCGCGCGCAGCACGGTCCAGCCGTCCATCTGCGGCATCATCACGTCGAGCAGGATGGCGCGGGGGTGCAGCACGCGGGCCAGCTCCAGGCCGGCGCGGCCGTCGGGCGCGGTCTGCACGGCGAAGCCCTGGCGCTGGAGGAAGCGGGTGAGCAGGTCGCGCTGGGCCGGGTCGTCGTCGACCACGAGGACCAGCTCGCGGCTGACCGGCGGGGGCGCGGGGCGGGGCTCGGCGCCGGGGGCGTCGTCGTCGTCGGGCTGGACGTGCTCGGGCATGTCGACGGGCAGGCGGATGGTGAAGGCCGTGCCCTGGCCCTCGGCGCTCTCCACGGTGACGTCGCCGCCGAGCAGGCGGCAGAAGGCGCGGGTGATGGCCAGGCCGAGGCCGGTGCCGCCGAACTTGCGGGTGGTGGAGCTGTCGGCCTGGGAGAAGCGCTCGAACAGGCGCGCGAGCTGGTCGGGCGTCATGCCGATGCCGGTGTCGGACACGCGCAGCATCATCCAGTCGCCGGCGGCCGCGGTGTGGGCCTCGGCCGGGGCGTCGCCGGGCAGGGGGCGCTCGCGGCGCACGGTGAGGGTGATGGTGCCGCCCTCGGTGAACTTGGACGCGTTGCTCAGCAGGTTGAACAGGCACTGGCGCGTCTTGACGGCGTCGGTGCGCATCGCGCCGAGCAGGGCGGCGGCCTCCTCGCCTTCCTCGCCGAGGTCGAGGTCGAGGGTGTTGCCCTTCTGGCGGACGAGGGAGTCCACGGTGGAGGCGACCTCGCGCACCAGCGTGGCCACGTCGAACTCCTCGGCGAAGGAGGTCATGCGGTTGGCCTCGATCTTTGACAGGTCGAGCACGTCGTTGATCAGGCTCAGCAGGTGGCGCGCGTTGGAGTTGATCTTGCGCAGGTCGCCGAGCAGCTGCTCCTGGCCCAGCTCCTCGACCTCCTCCTCCAGCATCTCGGAGTAGCCGATCACGGCGGAGAGCGGCGTGCGCAGCTCATGGCTCATGTTGGCGATGAACTGGCTCTTCGCGCGGTTGGCGGCCTCGGCGGCGGTGCGGGCGGCGGCCAGCTCGGCCTCGTCGCGCTTGCGCTCCGTGACGTCGGTGTGGGTGCCGACCCACTCGCGCACCGCGCCGTCCTCCTCCAGCACGGGCACGCCGCGCACCACCATGTCGCGCCACTCGCCGTCCGCGCGCAGCACGCGGCTCTCCGTGTCGAAGCGCGCGTGGGACGCGAGCGAGGCGCTCCAGGCCTCCGCGGTCGCGGTGCGGTCGTCGGGGTGGATCGTGGCGAGCCAGCCCCAGCCGCGCAGCGCCTCCTCGGCCACGCCGGTGAAGCGCGACCATTCCGGCTGCGGCTCGACGAACTCGCCCGAGGCCGACGTGGTCCACACGATCGAGGCGCTGGCCTCGGTCATGGTGCGGAAGCGTTCCTCGCTCTCGCGCAGGCGGCGCTCCACGCGCTTCCTGGTCGTGATGTCGGTCACCACCATGCCTGCGCCGTCGCCCGCCGTGCCGCCGCCGTGGCGGGCCAGGGGGTAGAAGCTCATCTGGAACTCGCGGCGCTGGTCGGGGCGGGTGTTGCTGTCGGCGGCGACCTCCAGGTTGGG
>JBPBQS010000226.1:0-5562 GCA_050920955.1 Janthinobacterium lividum
AGCGCGGGGATGTCTCCGCCCTGGGGCAAAGGCGTTCTGTCGGGGTCGCGTGGCGCCGGGAACAGCGGCGGATCGTCATCTCGGTTCTGAGGCGACACGGCGCTACTCCGGGGCGGCAGGCCGGCGGATCGCAGGTTCACTCACCTGCAGGGTTGGAAAATCTCGTTCGCTGTACTGGATTGTCACGCTCATCTCCCTTGTTCTCCCGCGGTGCTGGCCTTTGCGGCCGTTTGTCGCCAGTGCACGTCGCGGCAACCCTGTTCGTCCATAGGTGACGAAAGCAAATCCGGTCGTTGCAGGCTGTATTGGGCAAGGCTTGGCTCACGAAGGCCGGCACGGTCATGGAGCAGGCCTGACCGTGGCAAGGCATCGCGGACGGAAGAAATGGAGTCGGCCTCGTTCGCCACACCTGGCTGCAGCGGACGAGTTCCGCTGAACCACGGATTGCACGCTGCCGCGTACCGCTGCGGAGTGCAAGCCCGGCGGAAGCATGGTCGTTGCGCCAGAGGAAAGGTCAGGGTTGCGCACTTTGCTTCGTTCCGGCCCTGGCACCTCAGGAGGCGGAACCATCCCGGTCGGCGGCACGGAATGCGGCGAACGGACCTTGCCGGTGATCCTTCGCCGGCGGGCCCGCGGGGGCAGGCGCTAGAGAGGCGCGCCTCGCAGCGCGGCGGGAGCGCGATGCGCCGCGGCCTCGTGCCGGACCGGCAACGGGCGCCGGGCCAGAGAGGCGGCCGCTTCCAGGGCCAGCAGCGCGAGCTTGCGCCGCCGTGCCACGACGCAGCGCCCGCCGGCGAGGTAGCCGGGCCCGGCGCGCAGGATCTGGCGGCCGATCTCCTCGTACAGCCGGCCGGCGACGCGGATCGCGAGGCGCGCGCGGGGCGGCAGGTGGCGATGCCCGTGGGCCGCGGAGCGGTAGCGCGCGTCGGCCAGGGTCAGCAGCCGGCGCACCGCGACGAACACGCTCGACGGGTCGCGGGCGACATCGGCGGGGCCGAAGCCGGGGGGCAGCCAGCTCGCGGGGAGGTAGAGGCGGTCGCGGGCGGCGTCCTCGACCACGTCGCGCGCAATGTTGGTGAGCTGCATCGCGATGCCGAGGTCGACGGCGTGCGGCTCCGCGGCGGCGAGGTCGCGCACGCCGAGCACGCCGCACATCAGCACGCCCACCGTGCCGGCGGCGCCGTAGGCGTAGCGGACGAGCGCCGCCTCGTCGGCGATGCGCACGCGGTCAAGGTCGCCGAGCATGGTGTCCACGAAGGCCGTGGTGGCGCGCGGGCAGGCGCGCAGGGCCGAGAAGCGCGCGGCGAGCGGCGAGCGGCCCCGGCTCGCCGCCGTCCGCCCGGCCGTGGCCATGTCCAGCTCGGAGCGCAGCGCGAGCAGCGCCACGCGGGCGGCGACAGGGTCGGGCGCCTCGTCGGCGAGGTCGTCCACGGCGCGGCACACCACGTAGAGCTCGGCCGCCGCCTCGAGGTCGGCGCGTCGCAGCAGCCTGCCCGCGAGGCGGAACGTCTGGCCGTGGCGCGCGAGCACGCGCACCGCCTCAGGCCTCATGCCGCCTGGCTCCGGTCGGCCAGGCTGCGGCACGCGTCGTCGTGGGCCGGCAGGCTCCCGGCCGGTTCCTGGCGCAGCAGGGTCTCGACCACCTTGGCGGAGGTCAGCACGCCGGGCACGCCGGCGCCGGGGTGGGTGCCGGCGCCGACCAGGTAGAGCCCGCGCACGTCGCCGCAGCGGTTGTGGAACCGGAACCACGCCGACTGCATCAGGGTCGGCGCCGCGGAGAAGCCAGAGCCGTCGCGGCTCAGCAGGTCGCGCTGGAAGTCGTCCGGGGCGATCCAGCTTTCCGAGACGATGTGCTGCTCGAGGTCGGGCAGGCCGCGCTCGGACAGGATGCGCACCACGCGGTCGCGCATCACCGGGCCCGCCTGCCGCCAGTCGATCGGCGCGCGCAGGTTGGGCACCGGGGCGAGGACGTAGAACGCGTCGTGGCCGGCGGGCGCCAGCGTGGGGTCGGTGGCCGTCGGGCGGTGGAGGTAGAGGCTGAGGTCCTCTGGCAGCATGGCGCCGCAGCCGAACACCTCGTCGAGCAGCGCCCTGTAGTGTTTGCCCAGCACCATCGTGTGGTGCGCCATGTCCGGGTATTGCCGCGTGGTGCCGAAGTAGAGGACGAACAGACCCATGGACGGCTGCACGCGCGCGAGCCTGCGCGCGGTCCAGCGTCGCCGCGCCGTGGCGGGCACGAGGTCGGCGTACACCGACGCGGCGTCGGCGTTGGCGATCACGCGCTCTGCCGGCACTGTCGCTCCGCCCTCCAGCCGCACGCCGGCGACGCGCCCGTCCTCGACGAGGATGCGCTCCACGGTGCTGCCCATATGGAACGCGACGCCGTGGCGTCGTGCAAGCGCGCAGAGCGCCTCGACCACCGCCGCCGTGCCGCCCAGCGCGAACCAGACGCCCCAGCGCCGCTCCAGGTGCTGGATGAGGGCGTAGATCGCGGGCGTGCGCCAGGGGTGGCCGCCGATCAGCAGCGTCTGCAGGGTGAACACCCGGCGCAGGGCCTCGTCCTTGACGTGCGAGGCCACCAGGGCGTGCATCGAGCGCCAGCCGCCGAGGCGCAGGAGGTGGGGCAGCACGCGCAGCATGGTGAGCGGGCTGTGGAACGGGGCGGCGCCGTAGCGCTCGTAGCCGACGACGAACAGGTCGCGGGTGCGCCGCATCAGGCGCTCGAAGCCGGCCGCGTCGGCGGGGGAGAAGGCCGCGACCTTGCGCGCCATCTCGGCCTCGTCGCCGCCGTAGTCGAAGTGGCGGCCATCGGGGAAGGTGATGCGGTACCACGGGTCGACCGGCACCAGGCGCAGGTGGTCGGACATGCGCTCGCCGAACAGGCCGAACAGCTCCTCGAGGAGGTAGGGCGCGGTGAGCACGGTGGGGCCGGCGTCGAAGCTGTAGCCGTCGCGGCGGAACACGCGGGCGCGGCCGCCGGGCTGGTCGAGGCGCTCGTGCACGGCGACGTCGTGGCCCAGCGCGCGGGCGCGCAGGGCGGCGGCCAAGCCGCCGAAGCCCGCGCCGATTACGAGGGTGCGCGACCCGGGCCCGGGCGGGGACGGCCACAGGTGCGCGGCGGCAGCATCTTCCAACGGGATCACCCTGAAGCCGGCGCCAAGCCGGACCGTACTCCAGGCACAGTGACGTACCCCGCGCGGCACAACAATGGCAGGCGGCATCCTGCCCACGGGGCCGGGGTGCGAGGCGGCCGGGCGGGATGGTCGTTCCCTGTACGTGGCGAGGAGAGCGGAGCCATGCGTGATTAGCGGTCGCTTAACTGCGACAGGAGTATGCACGCAGGCCTGAGCATGGTGCCCGCATCGGGGCGCCGCGGAGTTCGCGATGTCGGTGTTCGTTCGTGTCCTGGGCCTGATCTGCCTGCTGCTGGCGTCAGGGCATGCCCGGGCGCAGGTTGCGGGCGGGTGGTCGCCGTCGCTGCTGGTGAAGGGCGGGACGCTGGGGTTCGGCCCGGAACTCGACGTGCGCGTGCCGGCCTCGCGATTCGGGGTGCGGGTCGGTGTCGACGGGCTGGGCTTCCACGACTCCGACATGATCGACGGGGTGCTTTCGCACAGCGAGCGGGCGTACGCCTATGACGCCCGGCTGCGCTACGGCGGCACTGTCAGGCTGCTCAATGGCGGCGTGACCGGGGACTGGTACCCGTTCGGCAGCGGGCTGCGGCTGTCCGCAGGCGTGCTGCTGAACGGCAACGAGGTTCATGCCCATGCGCAGCCGGCCGGCCTGCTGCGGCTGGGCGGCACGACCCTCACGGGGCCGGCGCCGGCGCGGGTCGACGCACGTGCGACGTTCAACCTGGTGGCGCCGGTCCTGGGGGTTGGCTACAGCGCACTCGTGTTCGGCAGGGTGCGCGTGTCGCTGGATGCGGGAGCGATGTACCAGGGAAATCCGCACCTGTCGTACAGCATGAACGGCAGCCTGACGCAGCTTCCGTCGGTGGCGGGGGATGCGGAACGGGAGCGGCGGCGCATCCAGCGCGAGGTGAACTACCCGGTGTATCCGGTGGTGATGCTGGGTGTCGGCTGGCAGTTCTGAGGGCAAGGCCGGTGGTCCGGCCCTGCCGCCCCGAAAGAGCCTGGGCGTCGCCGGGCACGGGACGTTCGACACGCGCCGCCAGCCAGTCCGCATGCAGAATATCCGGGTGTTCGTCGAAGATGAAAGCTCCAGCTTCCAGCAGCCCGGCGGACCAGAACAGCCAGTCCGTGCAGGACCGTCTGCGCTCCGAGCAGATCACCATGATCGCCCGCTGGACCAGCGTGCTTGCCCTCTGCTCCGTCACGAGTGCCGCCGTCGTCCTGGGAACGTTCTGGGCCACGGCCTCGCACGCGTATCTGCTCGCGTTCTTCCTGTGCCTCTGCGCCCTGCATGGGCTCGGCGTTGCCAGCGGCCTCGCCTGGTTGCGCAGGCCGACACGCGAGGCATCGCCGTTCAAGCTGCGCGTGCGCATCGTGATGAGCGCCGTGATCGCCCTGGTCTGGGCGAGTGCGCCGATCACGCTGATGCCGGCCGCCACCACGGACCAGCGCCAGCTCCTGATCTACATCGGGTCCGGCCTGATGTCCTCGAGCATCCTGCTGGCACCGATCATGCCGGCCGCCCTGGCCTTCCTGTTCGTCACCACCGCCGGCGTGCTGCTGCCGATGCCGTTCATCGACCAGGCGATCACCTTCCAGCACACGTGGGTGATCCTGCTCTACATGCTCGCGACCTGGGGCGTCGTGGACCACCAGTCGCGCGACTTCTCCGGACGGGTCCTCAACGAGCTGGCCCAGGAGGAGCAGGCCGGCATCATCAGCCTTCTCCTCCATGACTTCGAGGAGAACGCCAGCGACTTCCTGTGGGAGACCGATGCCGGGTTCGGCCTGCAACGTGTCTCGGAGCGGCTCGCGCAGATCCTGGGCTGCAAGGCGACGACGCTCGAGGGCAGCAGCATCGCCGGCTGGATCGAGCAGGGCAGCGCGACCGCCGGCCTGGAGGAGAACGGGAATGCCGCCCTGCTTGCCTGCCTGGCAGACCGGCAGCCGTTCCGCGAGCTGCAGGTAAGCGCCGTGTTCGACGGCCAGGAGTACTGGCTCTCGCTGTCCGGCAAGCCGGTGGTCGACCGCCAGGGCGTCTTCCGCGGCTATCGCGGCGTCGGCTCCGACATGACCGCGATGCGTCATTCCGACAGGCGGATCGTCTATCTTGCCGGCCACGACAGCCTGACGAGCCTGCCGAACAGGGCCCAGTTCCACGATGCCCTCGGCCATGCCTGCGCCGACGGCGTCCCGTTCGCCCTGCTCTGCCTCGACCTCGACGGCTTCAAGGCGGTCAACGACACGCTCGGGCACGGCATGGGCGACGCGCTGCTGGTTGCGGTCGCAGGCCGGCTTCGTGCCTGCCTGCGCGAGGGCGACATGGTGGCGCGCCTGGGCGGCGACGAGTTCGCGGTGCTCCAGGTCGGCGCCGACGTGGCGATGGCGGCGGTCCTGGCCCAGCGCCTGATCAGCCACGTGGCCGAGC
>JBPBQS010000075.1:0-5504 GCA_050920955.1 Janthinobacterium lividum
CCGGCCTGGCGCGCGAGCTGGACGTGCTGGCCGGGGCGTCGCCGAACGACCTGGTGTCCACCGGCACGACGGTGCTGTTCAACGCGGGCAACGGGGCGGGCAACGCGCTGTGGCGCACGGACGGCACCGTCGCCGGGACGGTGCAGGTGGGCGTTCCGGCCGCGCCGGCGGGGCTGGATCCGGGGAACCTGTATGCCTTCGGGGACGGCGCGCTGTTCACCGGTTACGGCGCGGACAACGACTGGGACGTGTACTTCACGGACGGCACGGCGGGCGGGACGCGCGAGGTCGCGGCGTTCGCCCCGCCCACCTATCCCAGCAGTGCGACCCTCACAGGACTGACTCCCCAACGGCCATCCGAGTTCTTCGACCCGATCGGCACGCTGGGCGGCCGGGTGGTGTTCGCGGGCCCCGGCCCGGGCAGCACCGGTCCCTACGGCGGCGGCGTCGGCCTGTGGTCCACGGACGGCACCGCCGCCGGAACAGCGCCGATTGCGACGACTGCCGTGCCGCCCGACGGTCCCTCGATCCTCCTCGGCGGCCGGCTCGTCTACGGCGGCTACTTCTACAACGGCAGCTATCCCTACCAGGACGGGCTTTACGCGACCGACGGCACCGCGGCGGGCTCGGTCGAGCTCAACACGCTGGGCAGCGGCGCCAACGCGCAAGGCGGAGACAGCGTGGAAAGCCGGGCCAGGGGCCTGACGCTGCTCGGCAACACCGCGGTCTTCGACGTCTCCACTCTTCTCCACATGGCCAGCAGCACCGACGCGCTCTGGGCCACCGACGGCACCGCGGCCGGCACACGGGCCATCGTGCCCGGCCTGTCCGCCAGCGGCATCACCGCGCTCGGCAACGGCGAGGCGGTCTTCGCCGGCGCCACCTCCGCCGCATACTCCAGCGGCCCGACCGGGCTCTACGTCACCGATGGCACCGCCGCCGGCACGCGCCAGATCGTCGCGAATCTCGCCCCCGCCTCGATCACCGCGCTCGCCGACGGCACGGCGGAGTTCGCGGCCGGCGGCGCCCTCTACGTCACGGACGGCACCGCCGCGGGCACCCGCCAGCTTCCGGGCACCGCCGGCCTGAACCCCGTGGCGATCACCGTCGCGCCCTCGCCGCTCGCCTTCGGCGGCACGCAGGCGCAGTACGCGCTGGCGGCGGCCGACGACGGCGCGCTGCAGGTCCGCGACCTGTCGGCGGGCGGCGGGGCCGTGCCCGACCTGCCCGGGGCCCGCGTGCTGGCGTTCGGCGACGGCACGACGGCGGTGTTCGACCCCTCGGGCAACGCGGAGGCCATCGCCCGGGTCTATCTCGCGGCGTACGGGCAGGCGCCCGATCTTGCCGGGCTACTGACCTACACGCAGGAGGCCGACGCGGGCACCGTCAGCCTCGCTCAGATCGCCGCCGCCGCGCCGGTGTCCGCGCAGTTCCTCGCCGGCGGGGCGCTGGGCGACGCGCAGTTCGTCGCACGGCTGTACCAGGACGCCGACGGGCGCGCGCCGGACGCGGGGGGGCTCGCCGGCTACGTGCAGGCGCTGGCGTCCGGGCAGAGCCGCGGTCAGGTGCTGCTCGCGATCGCGGAGAGCCCGGAGGCGCGGGTGCACTCGCAGGCCGTGGCGGGCGACGCGAACGACGCCACCGTCGCCCGGCTGTACGAGGCGATCGACGGCCGCGCGCCCGATCCGGGGGGCCTCGCGGCCTACGGCGGGGCGCTGGACGGCGGGCAGGGCGTGGCGCAGGTCGCGGCCGCCATGCTCGCGAGCCCGGAGTATGCCGCGCGGTTCGGGGCGCCGTCGGACGCGGCGTTCGTGGGCGCGCTCTACCGCAACCTGCTCGGGCGCGCGCCGGACGCCGGCGGGCTGGCGGGGTACACGGCGGCGCTCGCGGGCGGCGAGGCGCGGGCGCGGCTCGTGGCCGGGTTCGTGGACAGCGGCGAGGCGCGGCTCGCGACGGCGGGGGTGACGCACCTGGGATACGTGTCGCTGCCGTAGGGGAAGCAAGGCCAGGGCTCCGCCCTGGACCGGCCAAGGGAAGCCCCTTGGATGGCTTCCCTTAAGTGAGGCCAGTCCAGGGCGGCTCGCCCTGGCGGGTTTGGGCGTAGCTGCCAAAGGTTCCAACGATCCGCTTGGATCGTTGGAATGGCAGCGGAGGGAGAGCCCATGCTTGCTACCTGACCAGCCCCGACAGCTCCGCCCTCGCCCGCGAGGCCGCCATGCTCTCGCCCACCGCCAGCGCCGCCGCCAGCGCGCGCCGCCCGGCCAGCGCGTCCACCAGCACCGGCGCGCCGTCCAGGCACGAGGCCGCGAAGGCCTCGTGCTCGGCGGCCATGGAGTCGTGGTCGCGCCAGCCCACCGCCTCGCGGCGGAAGCCGCCCGTGCCCGGCAGCGGCAGGCCACGCTCGCGCCCGATCATCACCAGCTCGCGGGCGCCGAAGTCGGCCGAGAGGTAGCCCTCCTGGCTGAACAGGCGCATCCGGCGCTCGGTCTTGAGCGAGATCCGGCTCGCCGTGATCGTGGCGACGCAGCCGTTGGCGAAGCGCACCCGGGCGTTGGCGATGTCCTCCAGCGGGCTGGATACCGCGGCGCCGAGCGCGTCCACGCTCTCGATCGGGCTGTCCACGAGCGAGAGCACCAGGTCGAGGTCGTGGATCATCAGGTCGAGGATCACCGACACGTCCGTGCCGCGCGGCTTGAACGGCGCGATCCGGGTGGCCTCGATGTAGAGCGGGCGCGTGATCCGGCTGCTGATCGCCGCGTGCTCTGCGGAGTAGCGCAGCAGGTGGCCGACCTGCAGCACCAGGCCGCGCTCGTGCGCCAGCGCCGCCAGCGCGTCGGCCTCGGCGAGCGTGGCCGCGATCGGCTTCTCCACCAGCACGTGGCGGCCGGCCTCCAGGGCTGCGCGGGCGACGGCGAAGTGCGCCTCCGCGGGGGCGGCCACCACCACCGCGTCCGACGCCGCGAGCAGCGCCTCGAAGGACAGCGCCGCCACGCCGGCCTCGCGCGCCACGACCTCGGCCCGCGCGGCGTCGGGGTCGTGCAGGCCGCTCAGCACGGCGCGCGCGGAGGCCGCGACCTTGAGCGCGTGGAAACGCCCGAAGTGGCCGGCGCCCACGACGCCGATGCGGAGTTTTTCCATGGGCTGGGTCGTAGCAGGCAGGGCAAGGCGCAGGAAGCATGGGCGCTGCCCAAACCCGCAAAGGGTCCGAGGACCCTTTGATCCCATTTACTTAAGGGAAGCCATCCAAGGGGCTTCCCTTGGCGGAGTTTGAGGCGGAGCCTCATGCTTGCTTCCTGCGCGCCCGCAGTTGCATCGCCGCAGCGGCCTCGGCATGGTCCGCCGCGATCACCGGCGGCCCAGCCGCCCCACGCTCCGGGAAACGCCTGCGCATGATGTACTTCAGCCGAGCCAGGACCGCGCTCATCGTGGGCGTCTGCGCGCTCGGCGTGCTGCTGTGCCTGCCCAACCTGTTCGCGCAGCCGGCGGCCTGGCTGCCGTGGCACCGCGTCAACCTCGGCCTCGACCTGCGCGGCGGCTCCTACCTGCTCATGCAGGTCGACATGGACACCGTGGTGCGCGAGCGCCTGGAGAGCCTCGCCGACGAGGCCAGGCAGGCGCTGATCCACGCGCCCGGCGGCACCATCGGATACCGCAACATCACGGTCGGCACCGGCACGGCCAGCGCGCCGGCCGCCACTGCCGCCCCGGCCGCCGCCGCGCCCGTGGACGCTCCGGCCACCCCCGCGGGCGCGGGCGGCTTCGGCGCGACGCCGGCGATGGGGCTCGCCCCCGCGGCGCTGCCGGCGGGCGGGAGCCGCGTGACGCTGCGCCTGCCCGACGCCGCGAAGCTGGACGCGGCGCTGGCCGCCCTGCGCGCCATCCCGAAGGCCGTGCCGGACGAGTTCGCCGTCGCCGGCACGCCCGACGGCCAGGTCACGCTGACGCTGCAGCCGGCGGCGCTGCGCACCCGGGCGCGCGCCGCGGTGGAGCAGTCCATCGAGATCGTGCGCCGGCGGATCGACGGCTCCGGCGTCGCCGACCCGCAGATCACGCGGCAGGGCGAGGACCGCATCGTGGTCGAGCTGCCGGGCGTGACCGACCCCAACCGCATCCGCGAGCTGCTCGGCCAGACCGCCAAGATGAGCTTCCGCCTCGTCGACGAGAAGGCGAACCCGGCGGCGCCCCCGCCGGGCGAGGACAGCCTGCCGATGGCCGAGGGCCCGAACAACGGCCCGTCCGGCACGCGCATCGTGGTCAGCCGCCACGCCGACGTGGACGGCGCGTCGCTGACCAACGCCAGCCCCGCGCAGGACTCCCAGAACGGCCAGTGGGAGGTCAACTTCGTGCTCGACGGCGCCGGCGGGCGGCGCTTCGCCGACGTCACGCGCGCCAACATCGGGCACCGCTTCGCCATCGTGCTCGACAACAAGGTGATCAGCGCCCCGGTGATCCAGAGCGTGATCCCCGGCGGCTCGGGCCGCATCAGCGGCAGCTTCAACGCACAGAGCGCCACCGACCTGGCGCTGCTGCTGCGCGCCGGCGCCCTGCCCGCGCCGCTCGCCGTCGTCGAGAGCCGCAGCGTCGGGCCGGAGCTGGGGGCGGACTCCATTCGCGCCGGCGCGCTGTCGCTGCTCGTGGGCCTGCTGCTGGTCGTCGGCTTCATGGGGACGTTCTACGGGCTGTTCGGGTGGCTCGCGAACATCGCGCTGGTGTTCAACCTGGTGCTGATGGTCGCGATCCTGTCGCTGTTCGGCGCGACGCTGACGCTGCCGGGCATGGCGGGCATCCTGCTCACGCTGGGCATGGCGGTGGACGCCAACATCTTGATCAACGAGCGCATCCGCGAGGAGGCCAAGGCCGGCCGCACCCCCGCCAACGCCATGGAGGCCGGGTTCCGCCGCGCCTACTCCACGATCATCGACAGCAACGTCACGGCGCTGCTCGCCCACGTCATGCTGTTCGTGTTCGGCACCGGGCCGGTGCGCGGCTTCGCGCTGACCATCACGGTGGGGATCGTGACGACGCTGTTCACGGCGACCGTGCTGGCGCGGCTGCTGATGGTGAAGTGGTACGCGCGGCGCAGGCCGGCGCTGCTGCCGGTCTAGCAAGGCCGGGCCCTGCCCGGACCCGCCAAAGGGCTCGCCCTTTGGAAACCATTCCCGAGGGGTTCGGTGCTTCGCCGGGCTTCTTTCTTGTGTGTGCCGGTCCAGGGGCGGCTCGCCCCTGGCGGGTCCGGGCAGAGCCCGGGCTTGCTTCCTTCCTCCCGGAGTGCCCGCCGCGATGTTCACCCGCCCCCTGTTCCGCTTCGTCCGCGACGGCACGACGATCAAGTTCATGCGCGGCCGCTTCCTGGGCCTGGCGACGTCGGCGGTGCTGTCGCTGGCCTCGGTCGGGCTGTTCTTCTACCCCGGCCTCAACCTGGGCATCGACTTCAAGGGCGGCGTGGTGATCGAGGCGCGCACGCCGGGGCCCGCGGACTTCACGAAGCTCCGGGCGGCGCTGGC
>JBPBQS010000018.1:0-5472 GCA_050920955.1 Janthinobacterium lividum
GGCGTCCAGGCGGTCGCGCATGTGCCAGAGGGCGGCGGCGGAGACGCCGGTGCCGACGAGGGCGCGCAGCTCGGCGTCGGAGCGGTAGCGGCGGATGGCGCCGGGGGCGTGGCGCTCGAGGACGGCGTAGCTCTCGGCGGGGTCGAGGCCTTCGAGGAAGCGGCCGCCGTGGGTGTCGAGGCGCACGGAGAGGCGGCCCTCGGCGGCGAGGTCGGGGAAGCGGGCGCAGGTGGCGAGGGTGTCGGTGACCTCGGCGCCGAAGTAGTCGGGGAGGATGGTGAGGTCCTCGCCGGGGAAGGTGTCGCGGTAGAGCTCGGCGGCGCGGACGGTGCTGCCGGCGTAGCCGATCAGGGCGTGGGGCATGGTGCCGAAGCCGCGGGCGGTGCCGAAGTAGTGGGCGTGGGCGTCGTTGGCGGTGCCGGTGAAGCCGCGGGCGTCCTCGCGTTGCGCGGCCATGCTGCCGACGGAGGCGGCGTAGGCCATGGCCTCCTGCATCTCCGCGCCGGCGCAGTGGCGGGCGTCCATGGCGAGGAAGGCGGCGTCCGGGAGGGCAAGGCACATCTGGTAGGCGTTGTGGGCGGCGACGCAGGGGGGGCCGAGCTTCTGCAGGGCCAGGGTCTCGCAGTCGGCGAGGTGGAGGAGGGAGCCGGTGACGTAGGCCAGGGGCTCGCCGGCGCCGACCCAGGCGCCCTCGGGGTGGGTGCACTCGATGTCGAAGGCGGTGGCGCGGGCGGCGGCGACGGCCGCGAGCCAGTCGAGCATGAGGCGGGGGGCGGAGATCACGGGGCGGCGGAGGAAGAAGGCGTAGGTCACGCGGCAGTCGCCGTGGCGGGCGACGATGGCCTTCGTGCGGTTGAAGTAGGCGTCGGTGCGGGCGGCGATGTCGCGGTCGAGGGCGTCGGCGGGCGGGGTGGCGGGCCCGCCGCCGGGGGCCGGGGCGGGCGCGTTGGTCACTGGGCGGCGGCCCCGTCGGGGGTGCCGTCGCGGCGGGACTTCAGTTCCTCGGCGACGAGGAAGGCCAGTTCGAGGGACTGCTCGGCGTTGAGGCGGGGGTCGCAGAAGGTCTCGTAGCGGTCGGCGAGGTCGGCCTCGGTGAGCTGGAAGGCGCCGCCGACGCACTCGGTCACGGGCAGGCCGGTCATCTCGACGTGCACGCCGCCCGGGCGAGAGCCCTCGGCCGCGTGGACGTCGAAGAAGCCGCGGACCTCGGCGAGGATGCGGTCGAAGGAGCGCGTCTTGACCTTGGAGGAGGTGCTGACGGTGTTGCCGTGCATCGGGTCGCACAGCCAGGCGGTGCGGCGGCCGTCGCGCTGCACGGCGCGCAGGAGGGGGGGGAGCTTCGTGTGCACGCCGTCCGCACCCATGCGGCTGATGAGCGTGAGGCGGCCGGGCTCGTCGTGGGGGTTGAGGATGTCGAGCAGGCGCAGGAGGTCGTCGGTGGTCGTGGTGGGGCCGACCTTGAGGCCGATGGGGTTGCGCACGCCGCGCAGGAACTCGACGTGGGCGCCGTCGGGCTGGCGGGTGCGGTCGCCGATCCACAGGAAGTGGGCCGAGCAGCAGTACCACTCGCCGGTGGTGGAATCGATGCGGGTCAGGGCCTGCTCGTAGGGGAGCAGGAGGCACTCGTGGCTGGTGTGGAAGGCGGTTTCGCGGACCTGGGGGAGCGCGCTCATGCCGCACGCGGCCATGAAGCCGAGGGTTTCGTCGATGCGCGACGAGAGGTCGCGGTAGCGCTCGGCCAGCGGCGAGCGTTCCACGAAGTCGAGGTTCCAGCGGTGGACCTCGTGCAGGTCCGCGTAGCCGCCGGTGGCGAAAGCGCGCAGGAGGTTCAGCGTGCCGGCGGACTGGAAGTAGGCGCGCTCCATGCGGGCGGGGTCGGGGATGCGGTCGGCCGCGGTGAACTCCGGGCCGTTGATGATGTCGCCGCGGTAGCTGGGCAGGGTTTCCCCGCCGACGGTTTCGGAGTCCGAGGAGCGGGGTTTCGCGTACTGGCCGCCCATGCGGCCGAGCTTCACGACGGGGACCTTGGCGCCGAAGGTCAGGACCACGGCCATCTGCAGCAGGACGCGGAACGTGTCGCGGATCACGTTGCCGGTGTACTGGGAGAAGCTCTCGGCGCAGTCGCCGCCCTGCAGGACGAAGGCGCGGCCTTCGGCGGCGAGGGCGAGCTGGTCGCGCAGGGTGCGGGCCTCGCCGGCGAACACCAGCGGCGGGTAGGCGTGCAGGCGCTGCTCGACGGCGTGGAGCGCGGCGGCGTCGGGGTAGGTCGGGAGCTGCTGCACCGGGCGGTCGCGCCAGCTCTGCGGGGTCCAATCGGGGGGGGTCATCGCGCGCGCTCCAGCCGTGTCCCGGAAGGGTCGAGGGTTATTCCCGGTTCCCGGGGGGAATGCCAGGGGGATGCGTGCGGGGCTGGCAACGGAAGGAAGCAAGGCCGGGCTCTGCCCGGACCCGCCGGGGGCAGGCGCCCCCGGACCCGCGCACACGAGAAAGGACAGGGGTGCCGGTCCAGGGGCGAGGCTGGCCAAAGGTTCCAACGACCCTCTTGGGTCGTTGGAATGGCCAGACGAGGGGGCTCGCCCCTGGCGGGTTCGGGCAGAGCCCGGGCCTGCTACTCCGCCGCGGCGGCGAGGCCCGCCTCGCGGGTGCGGGTGCGCATGGTGACCCACTCCTCGGCGCCGGTGGGGTGGATGCCGATCGTCTGGTCGAAGTGCGCCTTGGTGGCGCCCGCCGTGATCGCGACGCCGATGCCCTGCATCATCTCGGGCGCGTCGTCGCCGATCATGTGGGCGCCGAGGATGCGCTGGCTGGGCTGGTCGACCACGAGCTTCATCAGGGCGCGGTGGCCCTGGCGGCCGCTCATCGTGTGGCGCATGGGGGTGAAGCGCGTCGTGTAGATGTCGACGGGGCCGCGCCTGGCCGCGTCCTCCTCGGTGAGGCCGACGGTGCCGATGGGAGGCTGGCTGAACACCGCGGTCGGGATCGCGTCGAACGACCAGCGGCGGGGCGCGCCGGGGCCGAACAGGCGGTCGGCCAGGACGTGGCCCTCGGCGATGGCGACCGGGGTCAGGTTCATCGTGTTGGAGACGTCGCCGATCGCGAACACCGAGGGCGCGCTGCTCTGGCTGTGGGCGTCGACGATGACGGCGCCCTTGTCGTCGAGGCGCACGCCGGCGGTCTCCAGGCCCAGGCGCCTCGTGTTGGGGACGCGGCCGATGGCGAAGAACACCAGGTCGGCGTCGAGCGCGGTGCCGTCGGCCAGGGTGACGCGGCGCTCCGAGCCGGTGGGGCCGGTGGCCTCGATGCGCTCGATCGTGGCGCGGGGGTGCAGCGTGATGCCGTGCGCGGTCAGGGATTCGGCGAGGGCCTCGCGGATCTCGCCGTCGAAGCCGCCAAGGGGGAGGTGCTGGCGGTAGACGAGGTGCACCTCGGAGCCCAGGCCGGCGAAGATGCCCGCGAACTCCACGCCGATGTAGCCGCCGCCGACCATGACGACGCGGCGCGGCTGCTTGGGCAGCTCGAAGGCCTGGTCGGAGACGATGCCGTGCTCGCAGCCGGGCGTCGCGTGGGGGAAGACGGGGTGGCCGCCCACCGCGATCACGATGCGCTCGGCGGAGACCGTGCGGCCGCCGACGTCAAGGGTGTGGGGGCCGGTCAGGGTGGCGCGGTGCTCGTGGATCGCCACGCCCGCCTTCTCCAGCATGGTGACGTAGACGGCGTTCAGGCGGGCGATCTCGCGGTCCTTGTGGGCGATCAGCGTGGCCCATTCGAAGGCGGCGCGGCGCGCGTCCCAGCCGAAGCCGCGGGAGTCCTCGGCCAGCGCGCCGTACTCGGAGGCCTGGACCATCAGCTTCTTCGGCACGCAGCCGACGTTGACGCAGGTGCCGCCCCAGAAGCGTTCCTCGGCGATGGCCACGCGCGCGCCGTGGCCCGCCGCGATGCGGGCGCAGCGCACGCCGCCGGAGCCGCCGCCAATCACGAACAGGTCGTAGTCGTAGGCCATGGCGTCCTCCGGCGTGGTTCTGCGGGTCATATGGCGCGGGGCGGGCGGGGAGTCATCGGGGCGAAGGCAAGCGCAGGAAGGCAAGGCCAGGGCTCTGCCCTGGACCCGCCAGGGGCGGCGCCCCTGGACCGGCGCACATGAGGCAGGAGGTTCTGGCCCTGTCCTTGCTTCCGGGGGCCGTGGTTCGAGGGCGGCAGGAGGGGCGGATGGGCGGCGGAGTGCAGGAGGCGGGGCCGTTCTACCGCGAGGTTGGCGGCGAGGTCGCGCTGTTCGAGGCGGCGTGGCACGGGCGGCTGCCGGTCATGCTCAAGGGGCCCACAGGCTGCGGCAAGACGCGGTTCGTCGAGCACATGGCCTGGCGGCTCGGGCGGCCGCTCGTCACCGCGGCGGCGCACGAGGACATGACGGCGTCCGACCTCACCGGGCGATGGCTGCTCGGGCCGGAAGGCACCGTGTGGCAGGACGGGCCGCTGACGCGCGCGGCCAGGTCCGGGGCGATCTGCTACCTCGACGAGGTGGTCGAGGCGCGGCAGGACACCGTCGTCGTGCTCCATCCGCTCACCGACACGCGGCGCATGCTGCCGCTGGAGAAGTGCGGCGAGGTGGTGGCAGCGCACCCGGACTTCCTGCTCGTCGTGTCCTACAACCCGGGGCTCGGCGGCGCGGGGCGCGAGCTGAAGCAGAGCACGCGGCAGAGGTTCGTCGCGATCGCGTTCGACTATCCCGACGCGGACACCGAGGCGGAGATCGTGGCGCGCGAGGCGGGGGTGGCGCCGGAGCTGGCGGCGGTGCTGGTGCGCGTGGGGCAGGCGACGCGGCGGATGCGCGACGCGGGGCTCGCGGACGGGGCGTCGACGCGCATGCTGATCCACGCGGCCAGGCTGTGCCGGGGGGGCATCGCGCTGCGCGAGGCGGTGCAGGGGGCGGTCGTGCTGCCGATCACGGACGACGCGGACATGACGCACGCGCTGGGGTGCGCGGCGGAGGCGTGCCTGGGGTGAGCGGGGGGCGTCGGAGGAAGGAAGGCCAGAGGCTCTGCCTCTGGACTCCGCCAAAGGCTCGCCTTTGGAAACATTTCGCGGGGGTCGGTCCGTCCGGCTGCGGCTGGCGCACCGGCCTGTCGTTGCGAGTCCGTAATTCTTATGGGCGGGTTTCCAAAGGCCCCTGGCCTTTGGCGGGTTTGGGCAGAGCCCATGCTTGCCTGCTTCCTTCCCGGGCGTTTCCCGCGTGACGATGGAGGAGCTGCTGCGGCAGCGGCCGGCGCTGGGGGTCGCGCTGGGGCCGCACCTGGCGCGGGCGGGGGGCGAGGCGGCGTGGGTGGCGGCGCTGCTGGGGCTGGTGCGGGTCAATGCGGGGGCGGCGTGCGTGGTGGCGGCGGCGGGGCTGGACGCGCGGCTGCCGGGGGTGTCGCTGCGCGTGGTGGCGGGGCTGGTGGAGGACGCGGCGGGGGTGTGCCGGCGGGCGGGGGCGGG
>JBPBQS010000019.1:0-5441 GCA_050920955.1 Janthinobacterium lividum
GCCTCCTCCCACGTCACGCTCTCGCGCCCCGCGAACCCCCCGTCCCCCCGCGTCACCAGATGGAAGTGCTCGCGATACAGCGGCACCGACGCCACCCTGCGCAGCGTGTCGGCGTCGAGGTACGTCACCCCCGCGTCCACCTCCAGGTTGTCCATCAGCTCGATCACCTGGTTCGACGTCCGCGACAGCACCGTGAACCGCAGCCCCGGATGCCTGCGCAGCATCGGCGCCGTGAGCAGCGCCACCCCCGGCACCGCCGTCGGGATCACCGCGAGCCGCAGGTGCCCCGCCACGTCGCGCCGGTGCGCCTCGATCTCCTGGCGCATCGCCCGCGTGTCGCTCACGATCCGCCGCGCCCAGCCGAGCACCCGCTCGCCCTCCGGCGTGAACCCCCGGAACCGCGAATCCCGCTCCACGATCAGGATCCCGAGCTGGTCCTCGAGCTGCCGCAGCCCCGCGGACAGCGTCGGCTGCGTGATCCCCACCGACTCCGCCGCCCGCCCGAAGTGCCGCTCGCGCGCCAGCGCCAGGATCAGCTCGAGCTTGTCGATCACGGGGAGAAAGGAAGAAAGGCCAGAGGCTCTGCCTCTGGACTCCGCCAAAGGCTCGCCTTTGGAAACCGATACTTAAGTAACGGGATCAAAGGGCCCCCCGGCCCTTTGCGGGTTCGGGCGGAGCCCGACCTTCCTCCCACTTCACCCGTCCGCCTTCAGCACCTCTCCGGCGAGGTAGAGCGACCCGCAGATCACCACCCGCCCCGGCGCAGAAGCCCCCGCCACGATCGCCCGCAGCGCCTCCGCCACCGTCGGCCCCGGCCGCGCCACGCCCCCTGACGCCGCCACCACCGCCTCCACCGACAGCCCCAGATACTGCCCCGGCTCGCACACCGCATGCACGCTCGCCGCCAGCGGCAGCAGCGGCCGCAGGAACGCCCCCGCATCCTTCGCCTGCTTCATCCCCACCACGAGATGCAGCGGCCGATCCCCCCACCCCGCCAAGTGCTCCGCGAGCGCCCGCCCCGCCCCCTCGTTGTGCGCCCCGTCCAGCCAGAGCTCCCACCCCCCCGGAAGCCCCGCCGCCAGCCGCCCGCCGAGCCGCTGCATCCGCCCCGGCCACTCCGCCCCCGCGATCCCCGCGAGCGCCCCATCCCCCACCAGCCCCGACGCCCGCGCCGCCGCCACCGCGATCCCCGCGTTGTCCACCTGGTGCGCCCCCAGCAGCGACGGCGCCGGCAACGCCACCTCCCCCGCCCCATCCCAAAACCGCAGCCCGCCGCCGTCCACCGCCACGTCCCAGTCCCGCCCCCGCAGCAGCACCGGCGCCCCGACCTCCTCCGCGTGCCCCAGCAGAACCCCCAACGCCTCCCCCGACTGCGCGCCCACCACGACCGGCGTCCCCGCCTTCATGATCCCCGCCTTCTCCCGCGCGATCAGCCCCAGCGTATCCCCGAGGAAATCCTGGTGATCCATCGAGATCGACGTGATCGCGCAAACCCGCGGCGGCGGAATCACGTTCGTCGCATCCGCCCGCCCCCCGAGCCCCACTTCCAGGACGCACAGATCCGCCGGCACCCGCGCGAACAGCTCGAAGCTCGCCGCGACGAGCACCTCGAACACCGTGACCGCCGCCCCGTCGTTCACGGCCGCGACCTCCTCGATCACCGCAGAAAGCGCCTCGTCGCTCACCAGCTCCCCCGCGAGCCGTATCCGCTCCCTGAAGTGCACCAGGTGCGGCGAGGTATAGACGTGCACCCGCAGCCCCCCCCGCTCGCCGATCGCGCGCAGGAACGCGCAGGTGCTCCCCTTCCCGTTGGTCCCCGCGACGTGGATCACCGGCGGCAGCCGCCGCTCTGGATGCCCCAGCTTGCCCAGCAGCGCCTCCAGACGCTCCAGGCTGAGATCGATCAGCTTGGGATACAGCCCGTGCAGCCGCTCGATCACCGCCTCGGCGCGGCTCACGAAAAGCAATCCAGCAAGCAAGGTCGGGCTCTGCCCGAACCCGCGAAGGATCCGAGGACCCTATGATCCCTTGACTTAAGAGAAGCCATCCAAGGGGCTTCCCTTGGCGGAGTCCAGAGGCAGCGCCTCTGGCCTTGCTTGCTCCTCATGCCGCCTCGCGCGCCCGGCCGAGCAGCCCGATCAGCCGCCCGAGCGTCGCCCGCATCTCCCCCCTGTGCACGACCATGTCGACGATCCCGTGCGCGTGGAGGTACTCGGCCCTCTGGAACCCGTCCGGCAGCGTCTCGCGCACCGTCTGCTCGATCACCCGCGCCCCCGCGAAGCCGATCAGCGCCCCCGGCTCGGCGATCGCCACATCCCCCAGCATCGCGAACGACGCGGTGACTCCCCCCGTCGTCGGATCGGTCAGTACCACGAGGAACGGCAGCCCCGCCTCCTTGACCATGCGCGTCGCGATGGTGGTCCGCGGCATCTGCATCAGGCTGATCGCGCCCTCCTGCATCCGCGCCCCGCCCGAGCACGTGAACACCACCAGCGGCGCCGACTGCAGCACGGCGAGCCTGGCCGCCGCCACGATCCCCTCGCCGACCGCAGCCCCCATCGACCCCGCCATGAACTCGAACGCCATGGCCGCCACGACGCAGCGATGCCCGCCCACCGTCCCGTGCGCCACGACGAGCGCATCCTCCAGCCCCGTCTTCGCCCGCGCATCGCGCAGCCGGTCGACATAACGCTTCTGGTCCCTGAACCCGAGCGGATCCTGCGGCGCCCGCGGCAGCTCGATCCGCGTGTAGCCCGCCGCCACCTCCTCGCCCGGCTCCCCTGCGTCCCCCTCGACCCGCACGACGCCCAGCGCCGGATCGAACGTCCACGCCAGCCGCTCCTGCGCCGTGCCCCGCATGTGGTGCCCGCAGTTCGGGCAGACCTTGAGGCTGGCCTCCAGCTCCTTGGTCGAGACGACCTGCTCGCACGCCGTGCACTGTGTCCACAGGTTGTCCGGAACCTCGCGCCGCCCGAGCAGCGTCCGGATGCGCGGCCGCACGTACTCCGTGAGCCAGCTCACCCCCGCACCCCCCGCGCGGCGCCGCTCACGCCGCCTCCGCCCGCGCCCCGCGCACGCCCGCCGCCAGCGCCCGCACCTGGTCCAGCACGAGCCCGACCGTCCCCGGCCCCGCCCGCCCCTGCGCGTCCAGGCTCTGCGCCAGCGTGTCGCACAGCGCCGAGCCGACGACCGCCGCGTCCGCCACCCGCGCCGCCGCCGCCGCCTGCTCCGGCGTCCTCACCCCGAACCCGATCGCCACCGGCAGCGTCGTCGCCGCCCTGATCCGCGGCAGCGCCGCCGCGAGATCCGCCGCCGACGCGCTGCGCGTCCCGGTGATCCCGGTGATGCTGACGTAGTAGACGAACCCCGAGCTCTGCCGCAGCACCACCGGCAGCCGCTCCGCGTCCGTGGTCGGCGCCACCAGCCGGATGATGTCCAGCCCGTTCGCCTCCGCGTCCCCCGCCAGCAGGTCCGCCTCCTCGGTCGGCAGATCGACGAGAATCAACCCGTCCACCCCCGCCGCCGCCGCGTCCACGCAGAACCGTGTCGTCCCGTACGCGAGCACCGGGTTGAGGTACCCCATCAGCACCACCGGCGTCTCCGCGTCGCCCCCCCGGAACTCCCTGACAAGCTCCAGCGTCCCCGCCACCGTCGCCCCGGCGGCGAGTCCGCGCAGCCCCGCCGCCTGCACCGACGGCCCGTCCGCCATCGGGTCGGTGAACGGCATCCCCAGCTCGATCAGGTCCGCCCCCGCCCCGGGCAATCCCCGCAGCAGGGCGGCGCTGTTCTCCCGGTCCGGATCGTACGCCTCCAGGAACGTCACGAGCCCCGCGCGCCCCTCCCGCGCCAGCGCCTCGAAGCGCGCGGCGATGCGGCTCACATCGCCACTCCCAGGTGCTCGGCCACCGTGAAGATGTCCTTGTCGCCCCGCCCCGACAGGTTCATCAGCACGACCTGGTCCGGCCGCATCTCGCGCGCGACCTTCTCCACCGCCGACAGCGCGTGCGCGCACTCCAGCGCCGGGATGATCCCCTCGGCGCGCGTGCACATCTGGAACGCCGCCAGCGCCTCGGAATCCGTCACGCCCACGTACTCCGCGCGCCCGATCTCGTGTAGCCACGAGTGCTCCGGCCCGATCCCCGGATAGTCGAGCCCCGCGCTGATCGAGTGCGCCTCCGTGATCTGCCCGTCCCCGTCCTGCAGCAGGTACGTGCGGTTGCCGTGCAGCACCCCCGGCCGCCCCCGGTTCAGGCTCGCGGCATGGCGCGGCGTGTCCAGCCCCTCGCCCGCCGCCTCGACCCCGATCAGCCGAACCTCGGGATCGTCGAGGAACGCATGGAAGATCCCCATCGCATTGGACCCGCCGCCCACCGACGCGACGATGGCGTCCGGCAGCTTGCCCTCCATCTCCAGCATCTGCGCCCGGCTCTCCTCGCCGATCACCGACTGCAGGTCGCGCACCATCGCCGGATACGGGTGCGGCCCTGCCACCGTCCCGATCAGGTAGTACGTGTCGTCCACGTTGGCGACCCAGTCCCGCATCGCCTCGTTCATCGCGTCCTTGAGCGTCCCCGCCCCGGACGTCACCGAGCGCACCTCCGCCCCCAGCAGCTTCATGCGGAACACGTTGGGCTTCTGCCGCTCGACGTCGGTCGCCCCCATGAACACCACGCACGGCAGCCCGAACAGCGCGCACACGGTGGCCGTCGCGACCCCGTGCTGCCCCGCCCCGGTCTCGGCGATGATCCGCGTCTTGCCCATGCGCTGCGCCAGCAGGATCTGGCCGACACAATTGTTGATCTTGTGCGACCCGGTGTGGTTCAGCTCCTCCCGCTTGAAGTAGATCTTGGCGCCGCCGACCTGCTTCGTCAGGCGCTCGGCGAACCACATCGGGCTCGGCCGCCCCACGTACTCCTTGGCCAGCCGCGCGACCTCGGCCGCGTACGCCGGGTCCGCCTTCGCCGCCTCCCACGCCCGCTCCACGTCGAGCACGAGCGGCATCAGGGTCTCGGCGACGAAGCGCCCGCCGAACTCGCCGAACCGCCCGCGCCCGTCGGGGCCGGAACGGAGCGAGTTGGCACCATGCGGGGCAATCTGGTTCACGGCATCAACCTCCAGGGATCGCGCGTCTTAGCGCAGCAGGCCCGGTGCGTCACCTGCGCGATCGCCACCGGGCCCGCGCACATGGGCACGCCCCGCCGCTGCGGAACCGCGCCAAGTAAAGAAAGCAAGCATGGGCTCTGCCCAAACCCGCAAAGGGCCCGAGGCCCTTTGATCCCTTTACTTAAGAGAAGGCGATCCAAGGGCCCGGCCCTTGGCGGAGTTTGAGGCAGAGCCTCAACCTTGGCCCCCGTCCTGCCGCGCAGGACAAACGAGCCTTTTCGACCCCCTCCGTCCTGCGCCGCAGGACGGGTTTCCCCCTCCCAACCCCCATCCGTCCT
>JBPBQS010000303.1:0-5360 GCA_050920955.1 Janthinobacterium lividum
CCGGGGGGGGGGGGGGGGGGGGGGGGGGGCGCGGGGGGGGGGGGGGGGGGGGGGGGGGGGGGCCGCGTAGCGAGGGGCGGCCTCGGCGCGGGCGACGAGGGAGGGCATCGCGGTGGGAGGCGCCGGCGAGCTTGCGGCGGCGACCTGCTGCGGGGGCGGGCGCGTGGCGTAGGCGGGGGGGGCGGCGTTGTAGATCGCCGAGGCGACGGGCTCGGAGGCCGCGACCAGCACAGGGGGCGGGCGGGGGCTGGCGCAGGGGGAGTCGAAGGCGGCGTCGGGGTCGCGCAGGCAGCCGGGCGGGGTCGGGCGGACGGCGGCGACCACCACGGGCGCGGGGGCGCTGCCGCAGGGGGAGTCGAACGCGGCGTCGGGGTCGCGCACGCAGCCGGCGGGCGCGGGGGAGGCATGGGCCGCGCTGGTCCAGCGGGGGGCGGCGGCGGCGACCTGGACGGGCTGCGGGTCGGGCGGGCGGGCGATCGTGCCGCAGGGGGAGTCGTAGGCGGCGTCGGGGTCGCGCACGCAGCCGGAGGCGCGGCGACGCCACGCCGGCTGGCGAACCGGCACCGCGGTTGCCAGCATCACCGGGGCGTAGGCGGGAGCCGCGGCGCCGCCCGGCATCGCGCCGCCGAGGTGCGGGCTGATGGAGGCGACGTAGTTCACCGTCTCGTTCGGCAGGGAGCCCGAGCCGGCCAGGTAGTTGTCCATGCGCTGCGGGCCGGCGTTGTAGGCGGCGAGGAAGCCGGGCGAGCCGTAGCGGTCGTACATCTGCCGGATGTAGGCCGTGCCGGCGAGGATGGAGTTGTGCGGGTCGAACGGGTCGTCGCCGAGGCCGTTCTGCACGCGCAGTTCGTCGTAGGTCGCGGGCATCACCTGCATCAGGCCCATCGCGCCCGCGGACGAGGTGATGGGCGCGCCGCCGAGGAAGGCGTGGCCGCCGGATTCCTGGTGCATCACGGCGCGCACCCACTGCTCGGGGACGCGGAAGCGGCGGGAGGACTCGCGGATGTAGGGGCCCCAGGGGTCCCCGGGCGGGCCGGGCGGGGGGTAGTGGCGGCTGGAGCCGGCGTAGTTGCGCGCGGACTGGCGCGCGGTCAGGCCGCTGCCGCCGCAGCCCGCGAGGAGCAGCAGGCCGGACGCCAGCAGGCCCCGCAAGACGATCCCGTTCCGTCCGCCCGAACGCCGCACGCCCCACCTCGCGTTCCGCGCGGCCGTCCGCGCCATGGTCGTTGTCCCCGCACGCATCGGTAGGGGCAACAGGTTTCGCAGTTCCGCCATGCGATTGTGGCGCGATGTTGCCACCGCGACAAAGGATGCGCGATGCGGGTGAACGACAGGTGAACTCGCCCTGCCCTGCCGTGCGGCGTTGCGGCCGGACCGCGGGCATGCACGGGTGCGCGCGCCACCGCCACCATCGGGGATCACCGCCATGGCCGAGACTCACGACCCATCCGCCCTGCCCGGGTTCCGGCGGGTGCGCACCGCCACGCTGGAGGTCGGGTATCTGGAGCACGGGCCGCCCGAGGGCCCGGTCGTGGTGCTGCTGCACGGGTTCCCGGACGACGTGCATGCCTACGACGACGTGGCGCCGATGCTGGTGGAGGCGGGGTGCCGGGTGGTCGTGCCGTGGCTGCGGGGGTACGGGCCGACGCGGTTCCTCGACGACGCGACGCCGCGCTCGGGGCAGCAGGCGGCGCTGGGGGCGGATCTGCGCGACCTGCTCGATGCGCTGGGGGTCGGGCGGGCGGTGCTCGCGGGCTACGACTGGGGCGGGCGGGCAGCGTGCATCGTCGCGGCGCTTTGGCCTGAGCGGGTCGCGGGGCTGCTCAGCCTCGGCGGGTACAACCTGCAGGACATCGAGGCGACGCGCGCGCCGGCGGATCCGGAGCAGGAGCGGCGGCTGTGGTACCAGTGGTATCTGCATACGGAGCGGGGCGTGGCGGGGTTGCGCGACGACCGGCGGCGGCTGTGCCGGGCGTTGTGGCGGATGTGGTCGCCGGGGTGGGCGTTCTCCGACGCGGAGTTCGAGCGCACGGCGGCTTCGTTCGACAACCCGGACTTTGTCGATGTCGTGGTGCAGTCGTACCGGCACAGGCACTCGGCGGCAGAGGGGGATCCGGCGCTGGAGGGGATAGAGCGGGCGCTGGCGGCGACGCCGGCAATCGGGGTGCCGAGCGTGGTGTTGGAGGGTGCGACGGACGGAGTGCATCCGCCGCACGGGGCGGACCTGCATGCGGCGCATTTCACCGGGGCGTATCGCCGCGCGGTCGTGCCGGGGGTCGGGCACTTCATGCCGCGCGAGGCGCCGGAGGTGGTGGCGCGGGCGGTGCTGTCGCTCGTGCGGGGGGCGTAGCTCAGGAAGGAAGCAGTTCTTTCTTGAAAGAAAGAACCAAAGAACTTTGCCCATGGGGTCTGTGCCAGCCGGGCGGCGCAGGGGCTTGGTGGCAAAGTCTTTTTGCTTCTTTTTCTTCAGAAAAAGAAGGCCTTGCTTACCTGCCTTCCCCTTGCGGCGGTTGCCTCCCGCGCGGGGCGGGCCCAAGTCACGGGCATGATGACTCCCGCGCGCCGACGCTTCGCCCTCACCATGGCCGGCCTGTTCGCCGTGCTCGGGACCATGACGGTGGTGACGTCGTATTCGGTGACGCTCTACCGGCTGTTCTGCGAGGCGACGGGGGCGGGGGGCACCACGCGCAGGGTTGGCGCGGACGACGCCAAGGTGAGCGAGCGGACGGTGTCGGTGAGCTTCGACACCAGCGTGGCGCCGAACCTGCCGTGGCGGTTCGTGCCGATGCAGCGGCGGGTGAAGCTGCGGCTCGGCGAGGACACGCTGGTGTTCTTCGAGGCGGAGAACCTGTCGGACCACGATATCGTGGGGCACGCGACGTTCAACGTCACGCCGGACCAGGCGGGGCCGTACTTCAAGAAGATCCAGTGCTTCTGCTTCACCGAGGAGCGGCTGGCGGCGCACGCCAAGGTGCAGATGCCGGTGGATTTCTTCGTCGATCCGCGGTTCGGCGACGATCGCGAGACGAAGGACATCAGCGAGATCACGCTGTCCTACACGTTCTTCCCGTCGGCAAGGCCGCAGGGGGCAACGGACCTGGCGCGGTTCGGGGGGGAGGATGCGGCGGCGGGAGCGCAGCTGTTCACGGCGCAGTGCAGCGGGTGCCACGCGGCCGGGCAGAGCAAGGTGGGGCCGGCGCTGGCGGGCGTGGTCGGGCGGGCGGCGGGCAGCGTGGCGGGGTATCCGTACTCGGCGGCGCTGGCGCAGTCGGGGGTGGTGTGGAGCGACGCGAACCTGGCGCGGTGGCTGGCGGGGCCGGCGGCGATGGTGCCGGGGGCGGTGATGCCGATGAGCGTGCCGGACGCGGGGGAGCGGCAGTCGATCATCGCCTACCTGCGGACGCTGCAGCCTTCGGGGTAGCAGGGCGGGGCTTTCCGTCCGCCGGCCCTCCAACAGTCCGAAGGGGGGTGTCGGAATCTTTGGCCAGCCACGCCCGGACCGGCAGAGGGTCCGGGAACCCTTTGATCCCATTTGCTTGGGTGAAGCCATCCAAGGGGCTTCCCTTGGCGGAGCTTGAGGCGGAGCCTCATGCTTGCCTTCCTCGGGGTTCAGGCCTGTCTGCGGACGACGCTCAGCACGATCGCGCCGAACAGCATGCCGACCACCGAGAACACGCAGATGACGATGCGCAGGCGGAAGCCGACGTCGGCCGCCTCGGCGTTGAAGCTCGTCTGGAGGCGGGCGCGGGCGTCGGCGACGCGGGTGCCGAGGGGGCCGGGGCCGTCGAGCACGGGGGATGCCTGGTCGCCCAGGACCGCGCTCGTCTCGGGGCGGAGAGCGGCGAGGGCCTGCGCGGGGTCGGGGGCCTGGCCGGCGAGGAGGATGCGGTCGAGCAGGGCCTCGTGGATGAGGGCGCGCTGCAGGGGGATCTGGGCGGCGTAGGTGCCGACGAAGCCGGTCATGCCGACCACGGCGAAGGCCATCGCCAGGAACCCGGTCCAGGCCAGGCCGCCTTGTCTCGATCCGTTCGCCACCGGCAGCACTCCCTGCGGCGCGATGCGGCCGTGGGGGCGATGTCAGGCCTGCGCGCCCCGGCGTCAACCACCGGCGCGGAGGGCGGGCGAGGTTGACAGGGGGCGGGGGCGCCGGTATCTCGCCCGCCTTCCGGCATGCCTCAGCGTCCGGCCGTCGCCTTGGGCGATGGCCGCGCGACAGGCGCCTTCCTAATGCGGTTGCACCGCGCTCGCCCGAGGTCGCGTCATGAAGATCCGCAACAGCCTGCGCGCCGCCAAGGTCCGCGACAAGAACTGCCGCGTCGTGCGCCGCCGCGGCCGGGTGTACGTGATCAACAAGAAGAACCCGCGCATGAAGGCCCGCCAGGGCTGATCCGACGCGGCCGGCCCGGATCGGGCCGGCACGCCGGGTGCCTGCCTGCGGCACGGCCAGGTGCCCGGGGTTCTGCTGCCGCTCCTGCCGACGCCTTTCCGCTGCCGGTCCGTTCAGGGCCGGCATCGTCGTGTCCGGGCGGCGTCGCGGGTGCGGCCGGTTCCGCGGTTTCGGGATCGTGCTTGCCGGTTGTTGTCCGCCGCGCCATGTCTTGCGTTCAAGCCCGGCAAACGGGTGCAGCAAGGGTGGGACGCGATGATCGAGCTTCCGGAGCCGAAGCGGGACGTGCTGGCGCGGCGCGACGAGATCGTCGCGGGGCTCGCGGGCCTGGTGCCCGCGTCGGGGCTGATCTCCGATCCCCTCCGGCTGCGTCCCTACGAGACGGACGGGCTGTCCGCGTATCGCCAGCCGCCGATGGCGGTGGTGCTGCCGGAGACCACGGAGCAGGTCGCGGCGGTGATGCGCTACCTGCACGCGCAGGGCGTGCGCGTGGTGCCGCGCGGGGCGGGGACCAGCCTTTCGGGGGGCGCGCTGCCGCTGGCCGACGCGGTGGTCGTCGGGCTGATGCGGATGAATGCGATCCTCGAGGTCGACTACGACGACCGGCTTGCCGTGGTGCAGGCGGGGGTGACGAACATCGGCATCACCCAGGCGGTGGCGCAGGACGGGTTCTTCTATGCGCCCGATCCTTCGAGCCAGCTCGCGTGCATGATCGGCGGCAACGTCAACATGAACTCCGGGGGCGCGCACTGCCTGCGCTACGGGGTGACGGCGAACAACCTGCTGGGGCTGCGCGTGGTAACGGTGGACGGGGAGGTTCTCGACATCGGGGGGGCGCACCTCGACGCGGCGGGGCTGGACTGGCTCGGGCTGCTGACGGGGAGCGAGGGGCAGCTCGTGCTCGTCACCGAGGTCACGGTGCGCATCCTGCGCTCGCCGGAGGGGCAGCGGGCGATGCTGGCGGCGTTCTCGT
>JBPBQS010000148.1:0-5354 GCA_050920955.1 Janthinobacterium lividum
GTCCAAGGCGCAATCACCCGACGACTTACACACGATAACACCCTGCTTACCGGAGGCGATACAGGTTTATGCTGCAGCTAGTTGCCGGATGAGCAGACGCGTTGATGAGCGGGAGCAAGTGCGGCTCCAGTCAGGCATGACATCTCCGCTAAGAGCCTGACTCTGAACTCATCCGGAACGAGCCAAGCGCCTGATCAGCATCATGGCTGATGCGGCGTAGAGGAAGGCGGTGGCGGAGGCGATGCTTGCCTCGAAATCCTTTGCGAGCCGTCGTTTGCGGTTGAGCCAGGCGAAGCAGCGCTCGACGACCCAGCGCCTTGGGTGGACCTCGAAACCGACCTGCCCCGGGATGTTGCGCACGATCCGAATGGCTATGCTGGCCGCGTTCGAGACACGCGCAGCCGCGTAGGCCGTGTCTGCGAAGGCGAAGGTGACGAACGGGAAACGCGCCCTGGACGCCTTGAGCAGGGGCACGCCCCGTCGCGGTCCTGCACGTCGGCCGGATGGACCTGCAGCATGAGGGCGCGACCGTCGGTATCCACCATCGCATGCCGCTTGCGGCCCTTGATCTTCTTGCCTGCATCGTAGCCCCGTGGCCCACCCGCCTCGGTCGTCTTGACACTTTGGCTGTCGATCACGGCGGCAGTGGGCTTGCCTCGCGCCCACAGCACTCACGATCCAACATGACCAAGTGGTGGTTGATCGTCTACCAGACGCCTGTGTCGCGCCAGGCGGCGAACCAGCCGTAGACGGTCTGCCGAGGCGGAAAGCACGGTGGCAGCATCCGCCACGGCACCCCGCCGCGCAGCACGTAGAAGATGGCATCGACGATCTCGCGAAAAGGCCAGCTCGGCCTGCGCCCGACGAGCGAGCGAGGTGGCAGCAACGGCTGGAGGACTGCCCACTCGGCATCTGTCAGGTCACTTGGAAAAGCGAAGTCCGGCGCGGCTATGCTGCGCACGGCTGGTTGCGGTCCACATCGGCTGCTGGTCCAACGCGGTCTCGACAACCTGTTGGAGTCACATCCCGCCGCAGCCAGCCAGCTCCATTGCGATAGCGATCAGAGACAGCCTCTAAGTGAAGGGATCAAAGGGCCTCGGGCCCTTTGCGGGTTTGGGCAGAGCCCATGCTTGCTTGCTACTGCTGCGCGGCCAGCAGGGGGGCCACCTCGTCCAGGGTTGGGGCGGCTTCGGCGGCGCCGGGGCGGGTCGTGGCCAGGGCGCCGCACGCGGCGGCGAAGCGCACGGCAGAGGCGAGGGGTTCGCCGCGGGCCAGGGCGACGGCGAGGCCGGCGTTGAAGCAGTCGCCGGCGGCGACCGTGTCCACGGGGTGGACGCGGAAGGGGGGGACGAAGCCGGACTCGGTCGCGGTGCGGTAGGCAACGCCGCGGGCGCCGAGCTTGACCACGGCGCAGGCGGCGCCCAGGGCGAGGAGGCGGCCGGCGGCCTCGTGCGCGTCCTCGGGGGTGTGGGGGCGCAGGCCGACGAGGGCCTCGGTCTCGGACTCGTTGGGGGTCGTGACGTCGACCAGGCGCCAGAGGGCGGGGGGGAGCGGCGTCGCGGGGGCGGGCGCGGGGTCGAGGATGACGCGGGCGCCGGCGGCACGGGCGCGCTCGGCGGCGGCGAGGCAGGCTTCGACGGGGATTTCCAGTTGCAGGAGGAGGATGGCGGCTCGGTCGAGGATCGGGGCGGCGCGGGCGGCGTCGGTGGCGTCGAGCGCTGCGTTGGCGCCGCCGGCGACGATGATGGCGTTCTCGCCGGAGGATTCTACGCCGATCAGGGCGATGCCGGTGGGGTGGGCGGGGTCGGCGGCGAGGCAGGACGTGCCCACGCCGAGGCGGGCGAGCGCCGTGCGGGCGGTGGCGGCGAAGGCGTCGTCGCCGGTGCGGCCGGCCAGCTCGGCGTGCGCGCCGAGGCGGGCGGCGGCGGCGGCCTGGTTCGCGCCCTTGCCGCCCAGGCCCACGGCGTAGCGCGCGGCGTGCACCGTCTGGCCCGGCGCGGGGAGGCGGTCGGGGTAGGCGGTGACGTCGACGTTGACGCTGCCGAAGCTGACGATCGGGCCGGCGGGGGGCGTGCTCATGGGGGAAGGCTCCGGGGTTGCGGCGCGCGGGGTGAGGCTCAGGCCCCGGCCCTGCCCCGGCCAGGGCTTTGCGGTGGGGGCCGGGAGGGCAGCAAGGCCTTCTTTTTCTGAAGAAAAAGAAGCAAAAAGACTTTGCCACGAAGGATCCCGGTTTCGGCGGGGGTCTTTCGTGGAAAAGTCCTTTGGTTCTTTCTTTCAAGAAAGAACTGCTTTCTTCCTTCTGGCCTAGGGCTGGGTGCGGGCGGAGAGGCGGGCGCGGACGGCGTCCAGGATCACGGCGAGGATGATCACGAGGCCGGTGATGATCTGGCGCACGAAGTCGGTCACGCCCATCAGGATCAGGCCGTTGGCCAGCACGCCGATGATGGCGGCGCCCAGCAGCGTGCCGACGAGGGAGCCGCGGCCGCCGGAGAGGCTGGTGCCGCCGATGATCACGGCGGCGATGGCGTTCAGCTCGAAGCCCATGCCCAGGATCGGGTTGGCGATCGTCAGGCGAGCCATGTAGGCCAGGGCGGCGATGCCGACGCACAGGCCGGTGACGGTGAAGGCGAGGAGCTTGAACACGAAGGGGCGGTGGCCGGAGAGGCGGACCGCCTCCTCGTTGTTGCCGATGGCGTAGATCATGCGGCCGAACACCGTGCGGGTCAGGACGACCCAGCACGCGGCGAGCAGCGCCAGGGCGAGGACGAACATCGCCGGCACGCCGAGGACCGTTGCGGTGCCGAACGCGTTGAAGGCGTCGGGGAAGTCGTAGATCGTGCGCGCGTTGGTCACCTCCAGCGCGCCGCCGCGGGCGATGTTGAGCATCCCCAGCGTCACGATGAAGGACGGCACGCCCCAGAAGGAGGCGACGAAGCCGTTGGCGGCGCCGCACGCCATGCCGGTGGCCAGGCTCGCAAGCACGGCCAGGACGATCGCGACCGGCGTGGGCAGGGCGTCGAGGGTGAGGACGCTGCCGGAGACCACCGCGCACAGGGCCATCACCGCGCCCACGGACAGGTCGATGCCGCCGACCAGGATCGCGAAGGTCATGCCGGTGGCGAGGATCAGGTTGATCGTGATCTGGGTGAGGATGTTGGCGACGTTCTCGGGGCTCGTGAACTCGGGGGCGAGCGCGGCGAAGAACAGCACCATCGCGAGGAGCGCCAGGCCGATGCCGGCCTCGCGCAGCGCCCAGCGGCCCCAGGCGCCGGCGCGCGAGCGGGGTGCAGGCGGGGGGGTGGCGTCGGGCATGGCAGGGTCCTCGAAGGAAGGAAGCAGTTCTTTCTTGAAAGAAAGAACCAAAGAACTTTGCCCGTCTGGTTCGGTGCCAGCCGGGTGGGCTTAGTCTCTTTGTGGCAAAGTCTTTTTGCTTCTTTTTCTTCAGAAAAAGAAGGCCTTGCTTTCTCCCTCAGAGGAACTGGCTGTAGGCGAGGGAGAGGATGCGTTCCTCGGAGAACTCGGGGCGGGCGACCTCGCCGGCGAGGCGGCCGCGGGAGAGGACGAGGATGCGGTCGCACAGGTGCATCAGCTCGGGCAGCTCGGAGGAGACGACGAGGATGGCGCGGCCTTCGGCGGCGAGGCAGCCGAGGAGGGCGTAGATCTCGGCCTTGGCGCCGACGTCGATGCCGCGGGTGGGCTCGTCGAGCATGAGGACCTGCGTCTGGTCGCCGAGGAGCCAGCGGGCGAGGACGACCTTCTGCTGGTTGCCGCCGGAGAGCTGGACGACGGGCTGGCGGGGGCCGGAGAGGCGGATAGCGAGGTCGGCGGCGAGGCGCTGCGTCGCTTCGCGTTCGGCGCGGGGGCGGAGGAAGCCGAGGCGGGCGAAGCGGCGGAGGCGGGCGAGGGTGACGTTGACGGAGGCGGCCATGGGGAGGACCAGGCCCTCCTCCTTGCGGTTCTCGGTGAGGAGGCCGAGGCCGTGGCGGCGGGCGTCGCGGGGGGAGCGGATGCGCACGGGGACGCCGTCGCGCAGGATGCGGCCGGCGCGGGGGCGGTCGGCGCCGAAGATCGCGCGCACCACCTCGGTGCGGCCGGCGCCGACCAGGCCGGCGAGGCCGACGATCTCGCCGTAGCGCAGGGACAGGTCGAGCGCGGCGTCGGGGGGGGCGGACGGGGGGCGCAGGCCTTCGACGCGCAGGGCCTCGGCGCCGGGGGGCTGGCCGGGGAGAGGGGGCTGGGCGGCGAGCGTGCGGCCGATCATGAGGCGGACCAGCTCGGCGGGGGTGGTGTCGGCGGTGCGGGCGGTCTCCACCTTCGCGCCGTTGCGCAGGATGGTGACGCGGGCGCAGAGGTCGAAGATCTCGCCGAGGTGGTGGGAGACGTAGATCATCGTCAGGCCCTCGGCCTGGAGCGCGCGGATCTGCGTGAACAGGCGGCCGGCCTCGCGCGGGGTGAGGGTCGCGGTGGGCTCGTCGAGGACGAGGACGCGGCCGCGGCTGGACAGGGCGCGGGCGATTTCCAGGAGCTGCATCTGGGCGATGCCGAGGCGCTCGACCTTGGTGCGCGGGGAGATCTCGTCGAGGCCGACGCGGGCGAGGAGGGCCTCGGCCTGGCGCTCCAGACCGCGGCGGTCGACGAGGCCGAGGCGCAGGCGCGGCAGGTGCTCGAAGAGGAGGTTCTCGGCCACCGTGAGGGCGGGGAGGAGGTTGAACTCCTGGTGCACCACGCGGACGCCGGCGGCGATGGCGTCGAGCGGGCGGGCCGGCGCGTACGGGGCGCCGGCCAGGGTCATGCGGCCGCTGTCGGGGCGGTGGATGCCGGCGAGCAGGCGGATCAGGCTCGACTTGCCGGCGCCGTTCTCGCCGGCGAGCGCGTGCGTCTCCCCGTCGGCCACGTCGAGGTCGACGCGGTCCAGCGCGAGCACGCCGGGGAAGCGTTTGGTGACGGCCTCCAGGCGCAGGATCGGCGGCGGCGGCTCCGTGTTCAGGACGGGGTGGCCGTGACGAGCTTCAGAGGGGTCTTGATCCAGCCGGTCAGGGTTTCGCCGGCGATCTCCTTCATGGCGTTGTCGATGCCGAGCGAGGCGAGCTGCGCGCCGAACTGGTCGACCGTGGCGAGGACCTTGCCGTCGCGCAGGAGGGGCTGCATCGCGGGGACGTTGTCGAAGCTCACGACCTTGATCTTGCCCGCGCGGCCGGCGGCGTCGATCGCCTTGACGACGCCGAGCGCCATGGAGTCGTTGGCGGCCATCACGCCGGCGATGTCGTGGTGCGCGGTCAGCATCGTGGAGAACACGGTGTTGGCCTCCTCCGTCTCCCAGTGCGCCGTGCGGCTGTCGAGCAGGTCCAGGCCGC
>JBPBQS010000020.1:0-5336 GCA_050920955.1 Janthinobacterium lividum
CGGCATTACCTCGCGCGCTTCCATCGCAGGACCAAGGTCGTGTCCAGGTGCCGCACCATGGTCGATCTATCGCTGCGCCTGCTGCACCACCTGCAAGACCCCACCAACTACGCCGCATACGCCAAGAAATTTGCGTCTATCTTTGGTTAGAACTCTCTTCAAACTATGGCTCTCATGAGAGAAGCGACCGCAAAACTTACGGAAGCAAGCATAGAGCAGAGGTTAGAGTTGGAGCGCTCAGGTATAACTATGCCTGCTCCGTTGTCAGCTCCTGAAAAGAAAACTCCTCCCTCGGGAAAAATTACCTCAGACAAGGACGCTTTATAATGTCAGTAGGTCGCCGCGCCGTCATTTTGGGAGGAACTGTAATGTTAATAAATTACACAGCGGTCGCCGATCAAGTGGAAGATAATCACGGTCCTTTTGGGTTAATATACGGTTCCTCCTCCGATATCGTTCGCCAGAACGGTGTTAGTCTAGAACCATGGTCGGCTAAATCTGATTGGGGTAAGACATTTGTGGCCAGTGGTCTCTCTAAAGTTCTCAGCGATATGGAACCACCAGTGCTCTCATTCGGATTCAAAGATAGCCTGTGGAGGGTGGCGGCCGCTGGCAAAACGGTCGAATCTGATCCTTATGGAAATCGTGTTGTAGCTAGATATCAGGAACTCGCAGTTTCTCTATCACAACGATACGGTTACGGCATGGAAACTGACACTCGCGACCACGAAATGTGGAAGGAACCGAATGAATATGTGATGTCTATCAAACAAGGACGAGCAAGTCGTTATACCGAGTTCAAAACTCCCGGGATTTATGTTGAACTTTCTATTCGTGCTGTCGACAACAACAGTGCTTTTTATCTCATAATATTTAAATCTAAGGCTGGAGCGCGTGAGTTCGAGAATGATAAGGAGCAGAACGAGAAGAGCGCACTTTAGCGTCATAACGACTGAACTTTTCTGCCCGCCCAGAGAAAGTCTGAGCTGGAGCCTCAGGCCTTCGCGAGCACCCTCGCCCCGGCCCTGAGGTGCGCCCCCAGCCGCGCCGCTATCGCCACGACCGTGAGCGTCGGGTTCGCCTGGCTCGACGTCGGGAACACCGCGCTGCCCGCGACGTACAGGTTGCGCACCCCGTGCACCCGCCCGTCCGCGTCCACGACGCCCTGCCGCGGGTCGTCCGCCATGCGCGCCGTGCCGATGTGGTGCCCGCCGTATGCCCCGTCGCGCAGCATCGCGTGCTCGACGCCCTCGACCTCGTCCTCCAGCGCCGCGAGCCCCGATCGCCCGAGGTCCTGCGCCAGCAGCCGCACGCCCACGCGCACCGTGCGCAGGTCCAGCGCGTCCGGCCGCCAGTCCACCCGCAGCACCGGCACCCCGAGCGCGTCCACCCCCTGCCCCAGCGTCACCCGGCTCGACGGGTTGGGCACCTGCTCGGCGTGCAGGTCCAGGCTGAACAGGTCCGCGCGCGGCCGGATCACCACCGACGGGAACTTGCGCTCGGCCAGCGTGCGCGCCCGCAGCCAGTGCAGCAGGAACCCCGCGGTCGCCGGCACGTCCCCCGCCAGGTTCGCCGCGTGCCGCAGCCAGGCCGCCCGACCGGGAGCCTCCCCCGACAGCCGCCGCCCGTACTCGTAGCGGATCAGCCGCCGCGCCAGCCAGATCCCCGACAGCGCGCCCGTGCGGTGCGCCGGGTCCGGGATGCGCGGGTGGTGCAGCCTGGCCACGAACCCGCCCACGCCCTGCAGCCGCTGCGCCGCCTCGCCGAGCGCCCAGCGCCTGCGGCAGTAGCTCCCGTCCGCGTCGCGCACGTAGCCGTGGAACACCCGCGCGCCCGGCGCCAAGCGCACCGTCCCGTAGGTCCCCGCGACGTGGCACATGTAGAACCGCCCCACGAGCCCGTGCGCGTTGCCGACGCCCTCCGAGTGCGCCCCGCCCTCGGCGCGCGACGCCAGCAGCAGCCGCGGCACCTCCAGCCCCCCCGTCGCCAACACCACCCGCCCCGCCGCCACCGCGAACCCCGCGCCGCTCGCGCGCGCCACCTCCAGCCGCCGCACCGCCCCCCCGCCCGCGTCCATGACGATCCGCGTGACGCCCGCGCCCAGCACCACCCGCAGCCCCGCCTGCGCCGCCAGCCGGTGCCGGTATCGCCGCCCGAAGTCCGTCGGGCACGAGAACCGCTCGATCGTCGCCGTGTCGAAGTGCTCCGGCGCGAAGCCGTCCAGCATCTCCGGCACGCCCCCCGCCACCGCGTCCGCGTCGAACGAGAACGGCCCCGCCTCGCACAGCGCGCTCGCCGTCGCGTAGTGCGGCAGCAGCGCGTCGCGCCCGAACGGCCATCCGCTGTGCGGGACCCAGTCGCGCCGCTCGAAGTCGATCGCGTCGAACGGCACGCAGCGCCCGCCCCAGATCGTCGTCGAGCCGCCGAACCTGCGCTGCCGGTAGCGGTCGGGCGCCGAGTGCAGCGCCGGGTCCGCGACCTCGCCGCGGTAGTGCGCCTGCGACCCTGGCTCCGCCCGCTCGCCGCCCGCCTCCAGCAGCAGCACGTCGAGCCCGCTGCCCCGCAGCGACAGCGCCAGCGTGATCCCCGCGGCCCCCCCGCCCACGATGCACACGTCGGCGCGCAGCAGAACCCCCGGTTCGATCGCCTCCGCGCGCAGGATCAAGGCAGGAAGCAAGGCCAGAGGCTCTGCCTCTGGACTCCGCTCAAGGCGACTGCCTTGAGAATCCACTTTCTTAAGCAGATGGTTTCCAAAGGCCGAGGCCTTTGGCGGGTCCGGGCAGAGCCCGGCCTTGCCTGCTTCAAAGCCCCACCTCCGCGTGCAAGGCCGCGACCCTCTCCGCGAACACCGGCAGCGTGAACTCGCGCTCGTAGAGCGCCCGCCCCCGCTCCGACAGCCGCGCCGCCAGCGCCGGGTCCCCCGCGATGCGGCGCAGCGCCCCCGCCAGCGCCGCGACGTCGCCCGGCGGCACCAGCAGCGCCGTGTCCCCGTCCTCCAGCACCTCGGGGATCGCGCCCACCGGCGTGCACACCACCGGCACGCCGAGGCTGAGCGCCTCCAGGATCACCAGCGGCAGCCCCTCGTCGTACGACGGCAGCACGAGCGCGTCCGCCTCCGCGAGGCACGCCGCCGCCCCTGCCTGGTCCACCCACCCCTCGAAGCGCACCCGCCCGCCGATCCCCAGCCCCTCCGCCAGCGCCTCGTGCCCCGCGACGTCGCCGCCGCCCGCCACCACGAGCGTGCACGGCGCATCCCCCGGCCCGAGCCGCGCCAGCGCCGCGAGCAGGTCCGCGATCCCCTTGCGCCAGAACAGGTTGCCCAGGAACACCAGGCGGAACGGCGCCCCCGCCTCGCGCGCCCGCCAGCCCGAGAGCCGCGGCACCCCGTTGCGCACCACCCGGATGCGCCCTTCCGGCACGCCCAGCGACGCCACCCACACTCGCCAAGGCTCGCCCAGCACCACGACCAGCTGCGCCGAGCGGAACACCAGCCCCACCAGCGCCCGCGCCGGGCCGGGCAGCGCCGCGTGGAACGCCACGATCTGCGCCGCGTGCAGGTGCAGCACCACCGGCACCCCGAACAGCCGCGCCACGCCGAGCAGCGCGCCCTTGCGCACCACGCTGCCGCGCTCCGCCACGTTGAGGTGCAGCACGGACGCCCGCCCCCGCAGCGCCAGCCCGGCGACCCGCGCCGCCGCCCGCGCCACCGCGAACGCCGACAGCGCGGCCGCCCCCGGCCCGCGGCTCTCCAGCGCCTCCATGGGCGCCAGGTCGCCCCGGCGCGCCTGCTCCTGCATCAGGTACGCGGTGACGCGCCCCATGCCGCCGCCCGCCTGCCCCTGCGGCGCCGCGATCAGCCGCACGCGCGCAGGCTCCGGCCGCGCCGCCGCGCCGCCGTCGCCGCGCACGCCGACCAGGCCCGCGCCGCCGAAGCCCGCCTGCGCCATTCTCGGCGCCGGACCGGCCAGTCCCCGTCCCGACATCATCAAGGTGCAATGCCCCACGATCCTGCAATCCGCAGTAGCATTGCGTTAACGGTTTTTCTACAACAACCGCTGCGCCGCCGTGGCGCCGCCCGCGTCAACGGAGTGCCGCCATGCAGCGTGTCGTCGTGCTCGGGGCCAGCGGCTTCCTCGGCAGCCGCGTGCTCGCGGCCCTTGCGGCCAGCGGCTGGGCCGCCCCGGTCGCCGTGTCGCGCAACCCGTTCCGCCCCGCGCGCGCGCCGGACGGCGACGCCCCCCCGCCCACCGAGCGCCTGGCCTGCGACGCCGCCCACGCGCCCGACCTCCTGCGCCTGCTCGCCTCGGCGGACGCGGTGGTGAACTGCACGGCCGGCGCCCCCTCCGCCACGCTCGCCGTGGCGCGCGCGCTGGCGCAGGCGCCGTCCACCTGCCGGATCGTCCACGTCAGCTCCATGGCGGCGTACGGCGACGCGCACGGCCTGGTCGGCGAGGACACGCCGCTGCCCGACGCCCTCGGCGGCTACGCGGGCGGCAAGGTCGCGTCCGAGCGCGCGCTGTCCGCCCACCCCGGCGCGGTGATGCTGCGCCCCGGCTGCGTCTTCGGCCCCGGCTCGGAGCAGTGGACCGCGCGCATCGCCCGCCTGCTGCTCGCCCGCCGCCTCGGCGACCTGGGCGCCGCCGGCGACGGCGCGTGCAACCTGGCCCCGGTCGCCGACGTGGTCGCCGCCGTGCTCGCCGCACTCCACCGGCCGGTCACGGGCGCCGCCTTCAACCTGGCGCTGCCCGACCCGCCGAGCTGGAACGCCTTCCTCACCCGCTACGCCGTGGCCCTCGGCGCGACCCCCGTGGCCCGCATCCCCGCGCGCCGCCTGCGCCTGGAGTCCCGCCTGGCCGCGCCGCTGCACGTGGCCTCGCTGCTGCTGCGACGCGCGGCGCCCCGGGTGGCGGCGCGCGTGCCCGACGCGCTGACCCCGTCGCTGCTGGCCCTGATGCGCCAGGACATCGTGCTCGACCACCGACGCACCGACGCGCGCCTCGGCATCCGCCGCACCACGCTGGACGAGGCCCTGCGCGAGGCCGCCGCCGCGCTGCGCCCCCACGCCGCCCTTCCCGGCCCGGCACCACGCGCGCCCGCGCCCCGCAGCCCGGCGCACGCCGCATGAGCGACGCCCCCGCCGCCGGCCTGCCGTCCCTGCGCGAGATCGCGACCTCCGCCTGGGCCGACCGCCGCCGCATCCGTCGCGCGATGGGCGCCACCCTCGCGCTCGCGGTGCTGGCCGCCGCCCTGGTGCCGGCGCGCTACGTCACCTCGTCCTCGCTGGTGGTGCTGCTCGGCTCGGAGTTCACCTACCGCCCCGAGGCCGGCGGCGCGCA
>JBPBQS010000258.1:0-5286 GCA_050920955.1 Janthinobacterium lividum
CCTCGCGCCGCAGTGCCGCACCGCCGGGCGCGCCGCGCGATCCCGCGCCCTCCGCGCTCCCGGACCTGCCCAGCCGGGTCATGCTGCGCATCCTGGAGAAGAAGACCAACGGCGGGCAGATGCCCACGGACCTGGCGCCGCTGCGCGCCATGACCAACATGCCGATGTCGCCGATCTGGCTCTCGCGCCTGCCGCTGGCGTCGGTGCGCGAGACCACGATCCCCGGGCCGGCCGGACCGCTGGCGACGCGGGTCTACACGCCGCGGGGCGTGGTGCGCGGCACGCTGCTCTACCTGCACGGCGGCGGCTTCGTGCACTGCGGCCTGGACTCGCACGACGGCGTGTGCTGCCGGCTGGCGCGGGCCGCGGGCTGCGTGGTGGTGGCGCCGTCCTACCGCCTGGCGCCGGAGAACCCGTTCCCGGCGGCGCCCAACGACTGCCTGGCCGCGCTGCGCTGGGTGATCGAGCACGCGGACACGCTGGGCGGGCGCGATGCCTCCGGGCAGCCGCTGGTCGCGGTGGGCGGCGACAGCGCGGGCGGCAACCTCGCGGCGGTCACCTGCCAGTCCGCGCACGCCCTCGGCCTGGCGCCGCTGCGCTTCCAGCTTCTGTTCTACCCCTCCACCCACGGCATCGAGGACGTGCCCTCGCGGACGACCTACGCCTGCGGCTACTTCCTCACCGCGAAGCTGATGGAGTGGTACCGCGACCAGTACCTCGACCACGAGCGCCACCACGACGACCCCGCCTTCGCCCCCGCCCTGGGCGACCTGCGCGGCCTGGCGCCCGCGCTGGTCGTCACCGCGGAGTTCGACCCGCTGCACGACGAGGGGCTCCAATACGCAGCCCTGCTGAACGACGTCGGCGTCCCCGCGCGCCACCACTGCTACCCGGGCACGATCCACGGCTTCGTGAGCTTCTACCCGATGATGCCGAAGGGGCGGCAGGCGCTCGCCGAGGCCGGGCGGGCGCTGCGGCAGGCCTTCGCCTGAGGGCGGTCCCTGCCCCGCCATTGCGCGAGGGCAACTATCGGGCCGCCCGGTCGTCAAGCATCCACAAGAAACCGAGGAAACCTCCATGATCCGTCCGTTCCTGACCCTGGCGCTTGTCCTGGCCGCCACCCCTGTCCTCGCCCAGTCCGCGGGCAGCATGGGCACCGGCACCACGAGCAGCGACTCCACCGGCCTGCAGACCAGCGTGCCGAGCGCGGTGCACGACAAGGCGGCGTCCGGCTCGTCCATGAGCGCGCCCACCGGCTCCGGCGGCAGCACCACCTCGGGCGCCACCGACACCGGGACCGGCCCCGGCAATACGACCGGCGCGCAGACCAGCGTCACCAGCGCCGTGCAGAACCAGACGCCCGCAGGCTCGCCCGCGGCGCACTGACCCCCGTGTCCACGGTGGAGCGGCCGGGCGGGGCGTCCCGCCCGTGACGGCTGCTGCATGATCCCGGAGACCGTCCCGCGCGTCGCCCTGGTCACCGGCGGAGCGCGGCGTCTCGGCCGTGCCATCGTTCTCGCCCTTGCCGGCGCGGGCTTCGACGTCGCCCTGCATTTCCGCGGCAGCCGCGACGAGGCCGAGGCCACGGCGCGCGAGGTCAAGGCGCTGGGGCGCAGGGCGCTCCTCCTGCAGGCGGACCTCGCCGACGAGGCGCAGGTCGTGCCGCTGGTCGCACGCGCCACGGAGGGGCTCGGCCCGCTCGGCCTGCTCGTCAACAACGCCAGCCATTTCGTGCGCGACGAGTGGGACGATGCCACGCGCGGCGGCTGGGACGCGCATCTCGAGCCGAACCTGCGGGCGCCGTTCGTGCTGAGCCAGGCCTTCGCGCGCGCCCTGCCGGACGGGGCGGAGGGCATGGTGCTCAACCTGGCCGACCAGCGCGTCTGGTCGCTGACGCCCCACTTCGTGTCCTACACCGTGTCCAAGGCCGGGCTCTGGGCGCTGACGCAGTCCCTCGCCCTGGCGCTCGCGCCGCACATCCGCGTCAACGCCATCGGCCCCGGCCCGACCCTGCCCAGCGACCGCCAGACGGCCGAGCAGTTCGCCCGGCAGTGCGCGTCCGTGCCACTCGGCCACGGCACCAGCCCGGAGGAGGTGGCGCGCGCCGCGCTCGCGCTGCTGTCGCTGCCGTCGGTGACGGGGCAGATGCTGGCGCTCGACGGCGGGCAGCACCTGCAGTGGCACCCTGCGCCGCCGCACGGGGGGCCGCCGGAGGACTAGGCAAGGTCGAGGCTCTGCCTCGAGCTCCGCCAAGGGCTGGGCCCTTGGATCGCCTTCTCTTAAGTAGCGGGTTTCCAAAGGCCTCCAGGCCTTTGGCGGGTTTGGGCAGAGCTCATGCTTGTTTCCTGGCACCGGGCTTGCGCCGGCCCGCCCTGTTCCCGATGCTGGTCATCCCAGGTGCAACAGAGCAGGACGCCGACGATGCAGCATGTGAAATGGCTTGCCCTGCTGCCCTTCGCGGGCGTGCTGGGCGGCGCGTTCGTCCTGAACCGTGCCACGCCGCTGGTCATGGGGATGCCGCTGCTGCTCGCCTGGCTGGTGCTGTGCGTGGTGCTCACCTCGGCGATCATGGGGGTGATCTACCTGTGCGACCCGGCGAACCGCGCGGCGGCACACGCCCCCGACGGGGGGCCTCGCCCGTGAACGCCGCGCTGCTCATCATCGCGGCGTCCGTGGTGGTCGCCCTCGCGCTCGGCCTGCGGGCGCGCTCCGGGCAGGAGATGAGCCTGGAGCAGTGGGCGGTCGGCGGCCGCGGCTTCGGCACGGCGCTGGTGTTCCTGCTGATGGCGGGCGAGATCTACACGACCTTCACCTTCCTCGGCGGCAGCGGCTGGGCCTACGGCAAGGGCGGGCCGGCGTACTACATCCTGTGCTACTCGACGCTGGCCTACGTCATCTCGTACTGGATGCTGCCGCCGATCTGGCGCTTCGCCACCGAGAACCGGCTGTACTCGCAGCCCGACTTCTTCGCCCGCAAGTACCGGAGCCCGGCGCTGGGCGTGGTGGTCGCCGTCGTCGGGCTCATCGCGCTGGTGCCCTACATGGTGCTGCAGCTCAAGGGGCTGGGCATCATCGTCGCCACCGCCTCCTACGGCACCATCCCGTCGACGGTGGCGGTGTGGATCGGCGTCGCGGTGCTCACGATCTACGTCATGGTCTCCGGCGTGCGCGGCTCCGCGTGGACCTCGGTGCTCAAGGACGCGATGATCCTGGTCGTCGTGGTGTTCCTCGGCATCTACCTGCCCGTGCACTTCTATGGCGGCTACGGCGCGATGTTCACCGCCATCGACACGGCCCACCCCGGCTTCCTCGCCTTGCCAGAGCGCGGCCAGAGCCCGGCCTGGTTCGGCTCCACGGTGCTGCTCACGGCGTTCGGCTTCTACATGTGGCCGCACACCTTCGCCTCGCTCTACACCGCGCGCGAGGAGGGCGTGTTCCGCCGCAACGCGGTGATCCTGCCGATCTACCAGCTCATCAACCTGTTCGTGTTCTTCGTGGGCTTCGCGGCCATCCTCCAGGTGCCGGGCCTCACCGGCGCGGCCGTCGACCTGTCGCTGTTCCGCGTCTCGATCCAGGCCTTCCCGACCTGGTTCGTCGGCGTGATCGGCGCGACCGGGGTGCTGACCGCGCTGGTGCCCGGCTCGATGATCCTGATGGCGGGCGCCACCCTGGTCGCCAACAACCTGTACCGCCCCGCCCGGCAGGCCGCCACCGAGGCCGAGATCTCGCGCGTCGCCAGGCTGATGGTGCCGGTCCTGGCGCTGGTCTGCGTCTGGTTCACGCTGAACGGCGGCGACACCATCGTCGCCCTGCTGCTCATGGGGTACGCCTTCGTGACCCAGCTTTTCCCCGCCCTCATCCTCAGCCTGGCGCCGCGCAACCCCGCCACCGCGGAAGGCGCCATCGCGGGCATCGTGGCCGGCGTCGCGACCGTGGCGGTGATGACGGCCTACCACCTGACCCTGGGCGGGATGTTCCCAGGGCTGCCCGGGGTGGTCCAGGACCTCAACGTCGGCATCGTCGCCATGGCGCTGAACGTCGCGGTGCTCGCGGGCGTGAGCGCCCTGACCACCGCGCGGGCCCCGGTGCTGCAGGGGCGGTAGAGCCAGGCAAGGTCGAGGCGCTGCCTCGAGCTCCGCCAAAGGCTCGCCTTTGGAAACCCGCACTTAAGGTTCTTTCCCGATAGTGGGTCGGGACCGGGCGTCGCCGGGAAAGGCCTAAGTCGTGGGTTTCCAAAGGCCTCAGGCCTTTGGCGGGTTCGGGCAGGGCCCGACCTTGCTTGCCTTGCCCGTGCCCGCTGCGGGATGGTGCGGGCCGTGCCGCGCCGGCACCACCAGGAGATCCGCATGAGCGGCAGCCAGCCCACCCGTCGCGGCCTCCTGCACGCCGGCGTTGCCACCGGCGGCCTGCTGCTCGGCGCTGCCGGGGCCGAGGCCGCCGTGCCCGGCCGCGCCGCCGCGTCGCCGCCGCCTGCCGGGCCGTCCGCCAGCCTCGCCGCCGCCCAGATGCCGCAGGCGGTGTCGCGCCGCATCCGCGAGGAGTTCGGCCACCGCCTCGACCTGCGCGCCTTCATCCCCGCGAGCGTGACCGACACCGCGTCCGTGGACTGCTCGCCCTACATCGCCCAGGCCCTGGCGGCGCTGAACGACAGGCGCGGGCGCCTCGACATCGGCGACCAGTTCTACCTGGTGGCCTCGCCGATCCTGACCGGCGACTACAGCGTGTTCATCCACGGCGACGGCGCCGACGTGTGCGGCTTCATCGGCACCAGCACCGACGCGGTGATCGCCCACCGGCCGGCGGCGGACAACCTGCTCGGCGTGCTGTTCGGCGAGGACTTCTCGGTGCGCAGCGCGGCGCCCACGCCCACGCGCTTCGGCATCGACGTCAAGTATCCGGTCGACGCCGCCATCGTCACCGACCGCGAGGGCAACCGCGGCTTCGCGCGCGACGGCGCCTCCTCGCCCACGGGGAAGAGCGCCTCGGACTCGACGCAGCAGGCCAAGCCCGGCGTCATGCTCCGCCGCGTCAAGGTGCTCAGCAACCAGGACGGCAGCTCGGCGGCGGCGAGCTTCAGAACCGCGCTGCGGCTGTACGGCGCGACCGTGTGCCTGATCGACGACTTCGTCGCCACCGCGAACCCGGGCGGCGTGCCCGACACCTACGGGATCGAGCTGGGCGGCTACACGCGCGCCGTGCGCATCGAGTCGCCGGACCTCGAGAACTTCCACATCGCCGTGGCGCCCACGTCGTACTGGGAGGGCATCACCATCAACCGGCCGCAGG
>JBPBQS010000189.1:0-5265 GCA_050920955.1 Janthinobacterium lividum
GGGTTGAAGCGGCGTCGGGGCCTCGGCAGGCTGCGGGGCGGCGCCGGGGGCGGGGCGCGCGGGGTCTGGCGACGGGGCGGCGGGGGGGGCGTCGGACTGCTGGGCGGGGGCACGCGCGTCGGGCGGCGCGGTGGCGGCGGGCGCCAGGGACGCGAGCACGCGCAGCAGCGCGGTGGCGGCGGTGCCGGGCGGGGCCGTGGCGGCGGCGGGGGCAGGGCGCGCGGCGGCGGGCGGCGGGGTGGCGGAGCGGCCGTCGGGCGACGGGGCAGGCGCGCGCGGGTCGGGGGCGCGCGCGTCGGGCGGCGCGGTGTCGGCGGGGGCCATGGAGGCGAGCACGCGCAGCGCCGCGGTGGCGCCGAGCTGGAGCGGGGTCGGGGCGTCGCCGGCCGAGACCAGGGGCCGCACGCCAGCGCCGACGTCGTGCGCGGCCGCGCCGATGTCGCCGGCCAGCGTGCCGAGCGTGCGCGGGGCCGTGGCGCGGGCGAGGCCGGCGATCTGGTCGAACTCCTGCAGCAGCGCGCCGAGCTGGCGCATCGCGAGCACGGGGGCGTCCAGCGCCTGGCGCAGCAGGGCGGCGGGCGATAGCGACACCTGGTCCACCGGGCCGGCGGGCCGGGGCGTGGCCGCGGCCGGGGCCGTGGCGGCGGGGGAGGCCGCGGCCGTGGCGGCAGCGGGGGCCGGCACCGCCGCGCCGGGCACGGCCTGGACCGGCATGGGGCACCTTGCGCGAGGGAACGCCATCCTGGGCGCGCTTCCTTGCCGAAGCGTTACCGGCGGGCGCGATATCTCTGGAACGTATGGGGAACATGACCTAGGCTGGCGGGCGCAGCAGCAGCGAGACGCCGCCATGGCCAGCCCCACGCCCCACGCGCCCACAGGCGGCCCGCAGCACGGGCGGGCCCGCCGCGACCGGCGGGGCGCGGGACGCGCGGCACGGCAGGGCGTGCGCCGGAGCGCGCAGCGGTGAGCGAGCCGTCGGGGCGGCTGACGCTGGAGGTGCTGCGCCGGGCGCGGGCGGCCACGCTCGCGGTGCCGCCGGCGGCCACGGGCAAGACCGAGGCGTTCCACCACGGGCTGCTGCGGCTGATCGAGGCGGCGATTGCGGCGGAGGAGGAGCTGGACCGTCTGGCGCGCGCATGCCGGGGCGGCGCCGCGGGCGAGGGCCGGCAGCACGGCTGACACGGCGGCGGGCGTCGGGTCCTCGCCCTGGCGGGCGGCAGCGGCTACAGCACGAGGCGGGCGCGGCGGTCCGCGCGGCCATGGCGAGCGGGGTTGGTTCGATGCGGTTCCGTAAGGCTTCGGGGTTGGCGGGGGTCTGGCTTGCGGCGGTGCTGGCCGCGGGGCCGGCGCGGGCGGAGGAGCCGGTCGTGGTGTTCGCCGCCGCCAGCCTCACCGACGCGATGGGCGACGTGGCCAGGGCCTGGGTGGCGCAGGGCCACGCGAAGCCGGTGTTCTCGTTCGGGTCGAGCGCGGCGCTCGCGCGCCAGGTCGAGGCGGGCGCTCCGGCGCAGCTCTTCGCCAGCGCCGACGAGCGCTGGATGGACGACCTCGCGCAGCACGACGCCCTGCGCGCGGGCAGCCGGCGCGACGTGCTCGGCAACCGCCTGGTGCTGGTGGAGCCCAAGGCCACGGCGGCGCCGGTCGCGATCGCGCAGGACGGGTTCGCGGGCGTGCTGGCCGGCGTGCTCGGCGCGGGCGGGCGGCTCGCGGTCGGCGACCCGGCGTCGGTGCCGGCCGGGATCTACGCCGAGGAGGCGCTCCGGAAGCTGGGCGCGTGGGACGCGGTGTCGGGGCGCCTCGCGCGCTCGGACAGCGTGCGCTCGGCCCTGCTGCTCGTCGAGCGCGGCGAGGCGCCGGCCGGGATCGTCTACGAGACGGACGCGGCGGTCAGCCCAGGCGTCGTGGTCGCAGGCGTGTTCCCCGAGGCGAGCCACGCGCCGATCACCTACCCGTTCGCCGCGCTCCGCAGCGCGGGCGAGGAGGCGATGGCGCTGCTCGCGTTCATGGAGGGCGCGGAGGGGGCGGCGCTGTTCAGGGCGCGGGGGTTCTCGGCGCCTTGAGGAGGAAGCAAGGCCAGAGGCTCTGCCTCTGGACTCCGCCAAAGGCTCGCCTTTGGAATCCACTACTTGAGTCAAGGGTTTCCAGAGGGCTCGGCCCTTTGGCGGGTTCGGGCAGAGCCCGACCTTGCTGACTCCCGACGAGTGGGAGGCCGTGCGCCTGACGCTCGTCGTGGCCGCCCGCAGCGTGGGGCTCGGGCTCCCGCTGGCGATCCTGGCGGCGGCGGCGATGCGTCGGCGCTTCCCGGGGCGGGCGGCGCTGGAGCTGGTGCTGCACCTGCCGCTGGTGCTGCCGCCGGTGGTGACGGGGTGGCTGCTGCTGCTGGTGTTCGGGGTGCACGGGCCGGCGGGGCGCTGGCTGCTGGCCTGGTTCGGCGTGCGGCTCGCGTTCACCACGGCGGGCGCCAGCTTGGCGTGCGCGGTGATGACGTTCCCGGTGATGGTGCGCTCGATCCGGCTCGCGCTGGACGCGGTGGACCCGGGGCTGGAGCAGGCGGCGCGCACGCTCGGCGCGGGGCGGTGGGACCGGTTCTGCACGATCACGGTGCCGCTGGCGCTGCCGGGCGTGCTGACGGGCGCCGCGCTGGCGTACGCGACCTCGCTCGGCGAGTTCGGCGCTGTCATCACCTTCGCGGCCGACATCCCCGGGCAGACGCGCACGCTGCCGCTGGCGATCTACGCGGCGCTGCAGAGCCCGGGGGGCGAGGCGGTCGCGGCGCGGCTGTCGCTGGTGTCGGTGGGGCTCGCGCTGGCGGGGCTGGGGGCGGCGGAGTGGCTCGGGCGCCGGCGCAGGCCTTGATGGCGCGCGCGGCGGGACCTATTCAGCAGGAGCGCCGGTGGGGCGTCGCCAAGCGGTAAGGCAGCGGACTTTGATTCCGCCATGCGGAGGTTCGAATCCTCCCGCCCCAGCCACGCGCCCAAGCAAGCATGGGCTCTGCCCAAACCCGCCAGGGGCGAGCCGCCCCTGGACCGGCCTTGCTTAAGGGACGCGTTCCAAGGGCGCAGCCTTTGGCGGAGTTTGAGGCAGCGCCTCAACCTTGCTTACTAGACGGGCGGCGGGTTGCGCTCGGCGAAGCCGCGCTGGTGCCAGTAAGGGTAGACCGGCGTGGTGTCGCTGGCGGCGTCCAGCGTCGCGACCTGCTCCGGGGTGAGGGTCCAGCCGACGGCGCCGAGGTTCTGGCGGAGCTGCTCCTCGTTGCGGGCGCCGATGATGACGTTGGCGACGCTGGGCCGGCCGAGCAGCCAGTTCAGGGCGACCTGGGTGACGGACTTGCCGGTCTGCTCGGCGACGACGTCCAGCGCGTCGGTGACGCGGAACAGGGCCTCGTCGCTGATCTGCGGGCCCTGCTCGGCGGTCTTGTGGAGGCGCGAGCCGGCGGGGATCGGCTTGTCGCGGCCGATCTTTCCGGTCAGGCGGCCCCAGCCGAGGGGGCTCCAGACGACGCAGCCGACCTTCTGGTCCAGCGCGAGGGGCATCAGCTCCCACTCGTACTCGCGGCCGATCAGGGAGTAGTAGGCCTGGTGGGCGACGTAGCGGGGCAGGTTGTAGCGCTCGGAGACGGCGAGCGACTTCATCAGGTGCCAGCCGGAGAAGTTCGAGCAGCCGATGTAGCGGATCTTGCCGGCGCGGACGAGGTCGTCGAGCGCGGAGAGGGTCTCCTCGGGCGGCGTGAGCGCGTCGAAGCCGTGGAGCTGGAACAGGTCGATGTGGTCGGTGCCGAGGCGGCGCAGGGCGGCCTCGCAGGCGCGGATCAGGTGGAAGCGCGAGGAGCCGACGGCGTTGGGGTCGTCGCCCGCGCGGAAGGTGGCCTTGGTCGAGATCAGCACGTCGTTGCGGCGGCCGCGGATGGCGGCGCCGAGGATCTCCTCGGCGGCGCCGGCGGAGTAGATGTCGGCGCTGTCGAACAGGGTGAGGCCGTGCTCGAGGCACACGTCGACGAGGCGGGTGGCCTCGGCGACGTCGGTGGAGCCCCAGGCGCCGAAGAACTCGCCCTTGCCGCCGAAGGTGCCGGTGCCGAGGCTCAGCACGGGGACGCTGAAGCCTGATCCGCCGAGGCGACGATGTTCCATGGTGGTCCTTGCTGCTGTGCGGGCGGCGCGCGGGCGGCCCGGGCATGCAACGCGGCAGGACGGCGATGGTGGCGGCGCGGGCGGACGTGCCGCCGGGGCGGCCCTGGCGGGGGACACGGCCGGAGGGCGGGCGCTGGCCAATCGGCGAGTGTTAAGGCGCGGAGTGCTCGCCTTATGGTTGTAACTGGTCTGACTTTTTGAGCAGGACCGGGGCTTTTGGGCGTTTGCAGGTTGTGTGAGCCGGGTGCCCAGGGTATCAGGGTGACGTGCAAATCACCGATGTTCTAGCATAGCGTGCCGACCCGAGGATGCTGCCGGTTGAACCGTGCGGTGCCTTGCGGCATCGCGCAGCGGCACGCGGCACTCCCGGACGACGACGCGATGGATGACGTGCCGCACGGGATCGTTCCCGCGTGGCGCGTGCTGCGATGCCAGGCTGGCGTCGAGACGACCGGCGAGGGCGTGATCCGGCGGCGTGCCGGAGCGACCCGAGCTGCAACAACCCGGCCGCCGGCCCGGCTGCCAGGACCAATGTGAGGAATGTCATGAGCGCTTCAAGCAGCCCGTCCGCGACCGGCACGGCCATGTCGTCGTTTCCGACCGCCGGCACCTACACGGTGCAGTCGGCCGCCAGCCTGGCGACGGCGGTTGGCGTCAACGTCGCGACGGTGGGCACGCTCACCGGGACGCAGCTCACCGAGCTGGGCATCGGCACGATCCGGACCACGGTGACCACGGCGGCCCAGGCGAGCGCGCTGGAGACGCTGGCGGCCGGCGGGATCAAGTTCGACCTGGTCCTGGGGCAGACCCAGACCGTCGCCAACTTCATGCAGTACGCCGACGCGATCAACGCGACGACGCTGACCACGACGGGCTCGGGCGGCGCCGTGTCGCACTCGGTGGTCATGGTGGAGGGGCCTGACCTCACCGCGGCTGGTTCTGGCTCCTACACCTACACGCTCGTGGGCAACGCGGTCGACACGTCCAACCTCGCGGGCACCCCGGCCACCGGCAACGATGGTGGCGCCTTCGCCACGGTCGAGCTGTTCCAGGCGGCCACCAACCGCGCCTCCAGCACCCCCACCGCGACCTCGTCCACCGGCACCAGCGCCGCCGCCGAGAGCGCGATGAACAGCGC
>JBPBQS010000341.1:0-5259 GCA_050920955.1 Janthinobacterium lividum
CGCCCGGTCCCACGCCAGCAGCACGACCACGCAAAGCCCCGCCACCATCGGCGTGATCGGCCCCTTCAGCAGCACCCCCGCCCCGACCGCCAGCCAGAACACCGCCGCCTCGCCCGCCCCCACCCGCTCCCCCAGGTACGCCCGCCCCAGCACCCCCATCGCCAGCGTCGTCGCCCCCAGCAGCGCCGCGTCCGTCTTGGCGATGTGCACCTCCACGGCCAGCAGCACGCTCGCCCCCAGCATCATCCCCGCCAGCAGCCCCGCCCGCTCCCCCGCCAGCCGCCGCCCCAGCGCATGCGTCGCCAGCACCGCCAGCAGCCCCCCCAGCACCGACGGCACCCGGTACGGCCAGATCGGGTTCCCCCCCGCCACCCCCGCAGCCCGCGCCGCCAGCGCGAACGGCGCCTGCAGCCAGTGGATGCCGATCGGCTTGCGGTTGCGCGCCTCCGCCCCGTTCATGATCCGAACGTAGTCGCCGGTCTCGACCATCTGCTTCGTGGCCTGCGCGAACCGGCTCTCGTCGCGATCCCCCGGCGGCAGCGCGAACAGCCCCGGCAGCCACAGCGCCAGGCAGAACACCACCAGCACCACGCGCGGCCTGCGGCCCGCAGAAAGCATCAGGGAAGCAAGGCCTTCTTTTTCTGAAGAAAAAGAAGCAAAAAGACTTCTGCAAATTGGCACCTGCGCCAAACGGCTGGCACGAACCCAGGTCGCAAAAGTTCTTTGGTTCTTTCTTTCAAGAAAGAACATGCTTTCTTTCCTTTGCGCAGGGCAGGGGCTAGGGCCGCCGATTCGCGGCACCCCCTAGCACGCGCGCCCGCGACGCGCCATGAAGCCCCCATCACCTCCGAGACCACGCCCGCCATGGCCGACCCGACCCGCGACATCGCCTACGCCCTGCTCTGCGCCGTGCTCGACCGGCACCGCCCGCTGGAGGAGGCGCTCGACTCCCTCCCCACCGGCGAGGCCCGCGACCGCGCCGCCGCCCACCGCCTCGCAGCCCTCGCGCTGCGCCGCCTCGGCTCGCTCGACGCCGTCCTCGAGCCCTTCCTCAAGAAGGCGCCGCCCATCCCCGTGCGCCACATCCTGCGCCTCGGCGCCGCGGGCCTCCTGCTCGCCGAAACCCCCCCGCACGCCGCCGTCGCCACCGCCGTCGCCCTGGCCCGCGCCCACGGCCTCGCCCCCTTCGCAGGCCTGGTCAACGCCGTCCTCCGCCGCGTCTCCGAGGCCGGCGCCTCCGCGCTGGACGGCCTCGACGGCGCGCGCCTCGACACCCCCGCCTGGCTCTGGACCGACTGGACCGCGAGCTTCGGCCCCGCCGCCCGCGACATCGCCGCCGCCCACGCCCGTGAGGCCCCCGTCGACCTCACCCTGCGCCCCGGCGCCACCACCGAGTTCGAGGGCGCCGAACGCCTTCCCACCGGATCCCTGCGCCTCCCCCCCGGCACCCGCGTCACGACGCTCCCCGGCTTCACCGAAGGCACCTTCTGGGTCCAGGACGCCGCCGCCGCCCTCCCCGCCCGCCTCCTCGCCGCACAACCGGGCGAACGCGTCGCCGACCTCTGCGCCGCACCGGGCGGCAAGGCGGCGCAGCTCGCGGCATCCGGCGCCCACGTGGTCGCCGTGGAGCGCGACGCCGCCCGCATCCTGCGCCTGCGCGAGAACCTCGCCCGCCTGCGTCTCGACGCCGAGGTCGTCCAGGCAGACGCCCTGTCCTGGGCCCCCGACGCTCCCTTCGACGCCGTCCTCCTCGACGCCCCGTGCAGCGCCACCGGCACCATCCGCCGCCACCCCGACGTCCCCCACCTCAAGCGCCCCAAGGACGTCGCCGTCCTCGCCCAGCAGTCCGACCGCCTCCTGGCCGCCGCCGCCGCCATGCTCCGCCCTGGCGGCCGCCTCGTCTTCGCGGTGTGCTCGCTCCAGTTCGAGGAAGGGCCGGGCAGGGTGGGCACCCTCGCGGGCCTCGGCCTGCGCCCCGAGCCGTTCACCCCCGACGAGCTGGCCGACCTCCCCGAGGCACGCACCCCGGAAGGCTGGCTGCGCACGCACCCCGGCCTCTGGGCCGAGCGCGGCGGCATGGACGGGTTCTTCGCGGCAAGGTTCGTCAAGCAAGGTTGAGGCTCCGCCTCAAACTCCGCCAAAGGCTGCGCCCTTGGAACGCACCCCTTAGGTGAAGGGATCGAAGGGTCCTCGGACCCTTCGCGGGTTCGAGCAGAGCCCGTCCTTCCTTGCGGCCTTGCCCCCGCCCGACCGCCCCCTCTACACACACCCGATGCCCCCGCACCCCCCCGCCCGCCCGTGAGCCCGCCCGCCCGCTGGCTCCGCGGCGCCCGTGTCGGCTTCGCGCGCCTGCCCGGCCTGCGCATGGGCCGCATCCCCGACGCCCCGGCGCTGGCGGTGCGCGACCCCTGGCCCGGCGACCCCGGCCGCGGCGCGCTCCTGATGAAGGGCGAGCTGGAGATGTCCGGCGCCCGTTCGCCTCTGCGCCCCGGCGGCTGGGCGGAGGCCGGCGGCTCCGCCTCGCTGCGCGCCCAGGCGCACGGCTTCACCTGGCTGCGCGACCTGCGCGCCCTCGGCACCGACGGCGCCCGCCTGCGCGCGCGCGCCCTGGTGCAGGAATGGATCGCGCAGGGCAGCGGGGACCCGGTGTCGCGCCGCCCGGATGTGGCCGGCGCGCGCATTGCCGCCTGGCTCGGGCACTACGACTTCTTCGCCGCCTCCGCCGAGGACGCGTTCCGCCAGCGCCTCATGGCCCGCCTCGTCACCGACGCGCGCTGGCTCGCCGCCCTGCTGCCCGGCGACGAGATCGACGGCCGAGCGCTCACCGCGCTCAAGGGCTTGGTCGCCGCCGCGGTGACGCTGCCCGACCACGCCGCCTTCCTCACCAAGGCCCTGCGCCAGCTCCCGCAGGAGATCGGCCGACAGGTGCTCCCCGACGGCTGCCACGCCGAGCGCAGCCCCGCCGCCCAGCTCGCCGCCCTGCAGGACCTCATCGAGATCCGCACGCTGCTGCACGCCGCCCAGGCCTCGCCCCCGCCCGCGCTCGCCGCCGCGATCGAGCGCATGGCCCCGGCGCTGCGGGCGCTGCGCCACGGCGACGGCGGCCTGGTCCTCTTCAACGGCGCGCGCGAGGAGCCGGCGAGCCTGATCGACCTCGTGCTCGGCCAGGCCGGGCGCGGCGGCCGCGCCCCCGCCGGCCTCGCCGAGGGCGGCTTCCACCGCCTCCAGGCCGGCCGCTCCGTGGTGATCGTCGACGCCGGGGCGCCACCCCCGCCGGGCCTGGACCGCCTCGCCCACGCCGGCACCCTCTCGATGGAGATGTCCGTCGGCCGCGACCGCCTGATCGTGAACTGCGGCGCCAGCCCCGCCGCCTCGGGCGAATGGCACGACGCCAGCCGCTCCACCGCCGCGCACTCCACGCTCACCGTGGGCGACATGAACTCCGCGGAGCTGAAGCCCGCGGGCCTCGGCCGCCGCCCGGAGAAGGTCGAGGTGCAGCGCCAGGAGGCCAACGGCGCGCACTGGCTGGAGGCCAGCCACGACGGCTACCGCAAGCCGTTCGGCGTGCTACACCGCCGCCGCCTCTACATGGCCGACAGCGGCGAGGACGTCCGCGGCGAGGACACCGTGGAGGGCGACGTGCCCCGCGCCTACACGCTGCGCTTCCACCTCCACCCCGGCGTGACCGCCGCCGTCCAGCAGGAGGGCGAGGCCGTGCTCCTGCGCATCCCCTCCGGAAGCTGGCGCCTCCGGGCCGAGGGCGCCAAGCTCTCGCTCGAGGAAAGCGTCTACCTCGGCGGCTCCGAGCCCCGTCGCGCCGAGCAGGTCGTGCTGAGCGGCCACGCCGACGGCGCGCAGACCGTGAAGTGGGCGATCACCAAGGCCGGCTGAGCGCGCGCGCCGCGATGCAACCGCCGGCCCCGCGCCCCGTAGGAACGCCATACAGCAAAGGCGCTCCCATGACCCAAGGCCCGACCACCGAGAACGGACCCCTGCACACGCCGGAGGCCACGCTCGACGACCGCTCCATGACCGCGACCTTCCGCAGCATGGCCGACGCCGAGTCCGCCCGCGCCGCCCTCCTCGCCGCGGGCTTCGCCGACGGCAGCGTCACCCTCGCCGGCGGCGCGAGCGGCGGCGTGCAGCACGCGGTCGCGGCCCCCGACCAGAGCCTGCTCGGCCGCCTGCGCGAGGCCGTGCTGCCCGACGACAGCACCACCGCCCTGCGCGACGCCGCCTCCAACGACGAGACCGTGCTGACCCTGCGCCCCGAGGCCGCGCAGGTGGAGGACGCGATCCGCATCATCCAGGCCGCCAACCCGCACCACTTCGACGCCGCCCTGGAGCGCTGGCGCAACGCCGGCTGAGGCGCACCGCGCGGCCCGTCACCCCGTACGGGCCGCGCTCGCCTCCACCGCGCGACGCAGCCGCTCCAGGTCGAACGGCTTCTGCAGCCACACCATGCCCGGCTCCTCGCCCGGCCGTCCCGACGCGACCACCACCCGCAGCGACGGCCGCGCCGCCCGCAGCCGCCGCGCCAGCGTCACCCCGTCCATGCCCGGCAGCCCCAGGTCCGTCACCAGCACGTCCGGCTTGTCCTTCGCCAGCCCCATGGCCTCGTCCGCATCCCCCGCCGCCGCCACCACGTAGCCCAGGTCCGACAGCATCGCGTCCATGCTGAACCGCACCATCTCGTTGTCCTCCACGAGCAGCACCCGCAGCGCCTCTGCCGCCCGGTCCGCATCCCCCTCCACCCCCGCTTCCTCCGCCGCCGGCACGGACGGCACCGCCGCCCCCTCCGGCCGGGTCCGCCGCCCCCCAAGCGCCAGCGCCGACAGCACCGCCGCCCCGACCGCCGCCACCGCCCCCATCGCCCGCCGGTCCGCGGCCGCCCCCGCCACCGCCACCGCCGCAACGCCCCGCCGCCAGGCCTCCGCCGCCTCCGCCAGCGCCTCGACCCGCGCCCGCACGCCCGCGTCGAACGCCACGTCCGGCGCCGCCCCGCCCGCCTGCCGCATCGCCTCGTCCGTCGCCGCCATCCGCGACAGCACCGCCTCGCGCAGCCCCCCCGCCTGCGCCGCCACCCACCCCAGCCCCGGCGCCAGCGCCAGCGTCCCCAGCGCATCGAGCCGCCGCGTCGCCTCCGCCTCCGCCCGCCAGTATTCGTCCCGCGCCCTCCCTCCGCGCCGCGCCTCCTCCAGCGCCGCCGCCTCCGCCCGCGCCAGCCCGTCGCGCAGCCCCCACGACGCCGCCTCCACC
>JBPBQS010000304.1:0-5137 GCA_050920955.1 Janthinobacterium lividum
AAGGCAACGTGCGCGTGGCCGTCAACCTTTCCCCCATCCAGCTGCGCGATCCCGGCCTGCTTGCGCTCGTCGACCAGGTGCTGGCCGAGACGGGGCTGGCGCCGCAGCGTCTGGAGCTGGAGATCACAGAGTCGGTGTTCCTCGAGAAGGTGGACGCCACCCTGGCCTGCCTGCATGCCCTGCGCTCGCGTGGCATCCACATCGCGCTCGACGATTTCGGCACGGGCTATTCCTCGCTCAGCTATCTGCGCTCCTTTCCCTTCGACAAGGTCAAGATCGACCAGTCCTTCATCCGCGACCTGAGCGTCAACGACGATGCCTGCGCCATCGTGCAGGCCATCGTCGGCATGGCGAGCAGCCTGGGGATGCGCACCACGGGAGAGGGCGTCGAGACCGAGGCACAGGCCAGGCTCCTGCAGGACACCGGCTGCACCCAGGTGCAGGGCTTCCTGTTCGGCCGGCCCTGCACGCCGGACGTGATCTCGGCCACCATCAGCGCCCGGCTGCATGAGTCCGCCGCCAGGATGGCGCTCATGCCCGGCCTGCAATGAAGCCTTGTTCCACGGCCGGGCGGTGATCCTGGCCCGGGAGGCTCCTCTGGCCGTTGCGCAGCGGGAGCACTGACGGTCCTACGGCGCCTTGTCCTTCGGGCGCACCAGGGACACGCCGGGCTGGCGGCGGGGCAGCCCGGTCAGGCCGTCAGGCCGAGCGCCATGCGCGCTTCCGCCGTTGTCGCGGGGCGGGCATCGTGGCGCGACAGTGCCTCCGCCGCGTGCGCCACCAGCTCGGCGTTGCTGGCGGCGAGGCGGTCGCGCGTGATGCGGACGTTGTCCTCGAGCCCGGTGCGCACGGCGTCCGCGCCGCGCGCCAGAGCCCAGCCCATGACCCGCGCCTGGGCGGCGCCGATCCCGGCCGCGGTCCAGGTCGCGTGCGGCAGGACGCGGCGCAGCTCGCCGAGCATGAGGTCGAGCAGGTGCTCCTCGGCGGGCATGGCGTTGCGCACGCCCATGACGAACTGCACGTGCGGGCGCTCGTCCATCAGCCCGGCATCGACCAGGCGGCGGGCGCCGTGCAGGTGCGACAGGTCGAAGATCTCGATCTCCGGGCGCACGCCGTGCGTCTGCATGCGGGTCGCGAGGTCGGCGACCAGGGACGCCGGGTTCTCGTAGACGATCGAGGGGAAGTTCACCGAGCCGGTGGAGAGCGAGGCCATGTCCGGGCACAGGTCCAGCGCGTTGCCGCGCGATGCCGGGTCGCGGCCGCGGCCGCCGGTGGAGAACTGCACGACCATGCCGGGGCAGTGGCGGCGTACGCCTTCCTGCACGGCGGCGAACAGGGCGGGGTCGCTGGACGGGCTCTCGTCGGGGTTGCGGACGTGGATGTGCACCAGGGTGGCGCCCGCCTCGAAGGCGGCGTGGGTGCTCTCGATCTGCTCGGAGGGCGTGGTGGGCACGGCGGGGTTGTCGCGCTTGCGCGGCACGGAGCCAGTGATGGCGGCGGCGATGACGACGGGTCTCATGGGGCGCTCCTGCTGGGGCCGGGCGTGGGGCATGCGGCGGGCAACGCACGTCGCCAGGGCGGACTGTCGGTCCCCTGCCCCACCGTTCCCGGCCGCGCCGGCGTGCAGCAGGGCTCGGGCCGATCGTCCTGTACCCGGGAAAGCTCCTGGTGGCACCTGGGCCGGCGCTCGCGAGAAGGTCGGCGTCGCCCGATACAGCTGTTCCAAATGCCTTGGGAGGGTCACTTTGGCACGGCCACCGTCTGCGAGATCCGGGGGGTCGCGTTCGGCAGGCGAGGGCCGGGTCAGGGCATGTTCCCGTTCCGGCTCGGGGCCATGGTCGACGCATTAACGATTTGTTCTTTATTTGTTCGAGAACATCGGTATGCTGACCAGAGATGCAGGAGGCGCTCGTGCAACATGGTTCAGGCTGGATCGGCGGGCTCGCCGGCATTGTCATGGTCGGGGGCGCGGTGCTCGCGCGCAGCCCGGCGCAGTTGCCGCGGGCGGCCGTGGCGCAGATCGCGGCCCCCCTGCCCATGGCTGCGCACGGGCGGCCGCTGTTCGCGCCGGCGTGCTCGGCGGTCTACCGCACGGACGGGTGCGAGATGACGCGGCACACGACCTGGAAGGCGTAGGCGGGCGCCTGCGTCCGAACGCCCTGCCCTGTGGGACGGGTTTCCGAAGGCCTCTGGTCTTTGGCGGGTCTGGGCAGAGCCCGGCCTTAGCTTGCTACTTCGGCGGACTGGCGGCGTGTGTCGCCAGGACCGCCTCGGTCTCCGAGTCGACCTCCTGCAGGCGTACCTCGTAGCCCCAGAGCACCGCGAGCTGTCGCAGCGTGGCCTCGGCGTCCTTGGCGGCGAGCTTCTGCCCCGGGCGGGTGCGGTGCTGCAGGACCAGACGGCGGTCGCCCGCGAGGTCGACGTCGACGACCTGGACGTCGGCGTCGTTGAGGCCCGGGTCGTAGGTGCGCGCGAGGCTGCGGCGGATGGCGCGGTAGCCCTCGTCGTCGTGGATGGCGTCGACCAGCAGCGTGGGCTCGGCGGATTCGTCGAGCAGGCGGAACATGCGGAAGTCGCGCATCACCTTGGGCGAGAGGAACTGCAGGACGAAGCTCTCGTCGCGGTAGTTGGCCCAGGCGTGGCGCAGGGTGGCGTTGGGTTCGCCGTTGCCGGCGATGTCGGGGAACCAGGCGCGGTCCTCCGCGGTGGGCGTCTCGCAGATGCGGGCGATGTCGGTCATCATCGCGTAGCCCAGCGCGTAGGGGTTGAAGCCCGGGCCCGCCTGCTCGAAGCCGGGCTGGTAGATCACGTTGCTGGTGGAATGCAGGGTCTCGAGGAAGGCGGCGTCGTCGATCTGCCCGGTCTCGTGCAGGCGGGTCATGATGCGCTGGTGCACCCAGGTGGCGCAGCCCTCGTTCATCAGCTTCACCTGCGGCTGCGGGTAGAAGTACTGGGCGATCAGCCGGACGATGCGGATGATCTCGCGCTCCCAGGACGCGAGCTTCGGCGAGGTCTTCTCCAGGAAGTAGAGCAGGTTCTCCTCGGGCAGGCCGAGGCGGCGGCGCTGCTCGGCGAGGCGGTCGGGGCTAGGGCCCGCCTTCGCGTCTGGCAGGGTGCGCCACAGGTCGTCGAACACGCGCTCGTCGTACTCCTGGCGCTCGCGCTCGCGCCGCTCCTCAGTACGCAGGTTCATCGGGCGCGAGCCGCCGTGGCGGTGCACGCCGTGGCGCGACAGGCTGTGCGCCGCGTCCAGGATGCGCTCGACGGCCGCGACGCCGTGGCGGTCCTCGCAGGTCGCGACGTAGCTGCGCGCGAACGCCAGGTAGTCGAGGATGCCCGATGCTTCCGTCCATTGGCGGAACAGGTGGTTGTTGCGGAAGAAGTGGTTGTGGCCGAACGCGGCGTGGGCGATCACCAGCGCCTGCATCGTCGCGGTGTTCTCCTCCATCAGGTAGGAGATGCACGGGCTGGAGTTGATGACCACCTCGTAGGCCAGGCTCGTGTAGCCCTTCCGGTAGCTGTTCTCGTGCTGCAGGAAGCGCTTGCCGTACGACCAGTGGCGGTAGCTCAGCGGCATGCCGTGTGCGGTGTAGACATCGAGCATCTGCTCGGACGTGATCACCTCGATGCGGTTGGGGTACAGCTCCAGGCCCAGCTCCTCGGTCGCGATGCGCTCGATCGCGTCGTAGGAGCGGCGCAGCGTGCCGAAGTCCCAGTCGGTGCCGGTGTAGAGGAGGTCCATCGGGGCGGGCTCCGTCAGGAAGGAAGGAAGCCTGGGCTCTGCCCAGACCCGCCAGGGGCGAGCCGCCCCTGGACCGGCTTCACTTAAGTATGGGTTTCCAAAGGCGAGCCTTTGGCGGAGTCCAGAGGCGGAGCCTTTGGACTTGCTTTCTTCACGCCGGCACCTTCCGCCCGAACAGGTCGCGGAACACCGGGAAGATGTCACGCCGCTCGGCGACGCGCCGCATCGCCAGCTTCGGCGCGCGCTGCGACAGGGGAGCGTAGCCGCGCCACAGGTCGGTCTCGCCGCGGATCATGGCGGCGGACATGGAGACCTCGATGTAGGCGAAGTGCTGCACCACCGGCAGGATGTCGGTCTCCAGCATGGCGACGGAGCGCGCGGTGTCGCTGCCGGAGTTGTCGCCGTCCGAGGCCTGGGCGGCGTAGATGTTCCACGAGCCGGCGGGGTAGCGGTCGCGCTGGATGCGGGTGAACTCGGCGAGCGCCGTGGACACGACGGTGCCGCCGGTGCGCGGGTCGGTGAAGAACACCTCCTCGGCGACCTCCTCGGCGACCTCGGTGTGTCGGATGAACACGAGGTCGACGCGCTTGTAGCGGCGCTCCAGGAACACGTGGAGCAGCAGGAAGAACCGCTTGGCGAGGTCCTTCATGCTCTCCGACATCGAGCCGGAGACGTCCATCAGGCAGAACATCACGGCGCGCGCCGAGGGCTTCGGCGTGGGCGTGAAGCGGCGGTAGCGCATGTCGATCGGGTCGACCCACGGCACGCGGGCGAGCTTGCGCAGCGAGGTCTCCAGCTCGGCGCGCAGGGCGTGCAGGCGGTCGGGGTCGGCGCCGCTGGCCTCCAGGGCTGCGACCTCCTCCTCCAGGGCGCGGATGTCGGGCGTCTTGGGGCGGCGCAGGCCGATGCGGCGCGCCATGGACTGGCGCATGGTGCGCGACATGTCGACCTGCGACGGCGTGCCGTCCACAGAAACTCCGGCGCGCGCGGGGGAGGTCGTGTCGGTGGCGACGACCTGGCTCTTCACCAGATCGGGCAGCTCGAGGTCCTCGAAGAACAGGTCGAGGAACTCGTCGCGCGTGAGCACGAAGCGGAAGCCGTCCTGCGACTCGCCCGAGCCGGAGCCGTCGCCCGCGCCGCCGCCGCCCTGCCCGCCCTTGGGCTTGGCGAGGCGGTCGCCGGTGGAGAACTCCTTGTTTCCGGACAGCACGATGTGGCGCTCACCGCCGGAGAAGACGGTGTGGAACGACGGCTCGTGCAGCACGTCGGCAGGGATGGTGACGGTGGTGCCCTCCGCCGTCTCGCGCAGCGTGCCCTGGTCGATGGCGGCACGCGCGGCACGGACGATGGCGCCGCGCGCGCGGGCGAGCACGCGCTGGCGGTTTTCCAGGTTCT
>JBPBQS010000305.1:0-5015 GCA_050920955.1 Janthinobacterium lividum
GAGCTGTGCGCCGACAGCGCGCAGATCGACGCCATGCGGCGCGAGGTGCTGATCTCGCGCGCGCTGCGCCACCCCAACATCTGCCCGATCCACGACCTCTACGAGGGCCCGCAGGGCGTGGGCGTGATCATGGACCTGCTGGAGGGCCAGGACCTCAAGCAGTGGCTCGCCGCCAGCCGCGGCCGACTGCTGGAGACCCTGCCCGAGCGGCTGACGGCGTTCCGCCGCGTGGCCGAGGCGCTGGTGATCGCCCACGGCCGCATCATCCACCGCGACCTCAAGCCCGCGAACATCTTCCTGTCCGCGGGCGACATCGGCCGACCGCTGATCATGGACTTCGGCCTGTCGCTGCACGGCGTGTCGGGCGGGCGCGAGTTCGCCGGCGGCACGCCGAAATACATGGCCCCCGAGCAGTACCTGGCGCCGGCCTCGGTGGACCGCCGCGCGGACCTGTTCTCGCTCGGCGTGTGCGCCTACGAGATGCTGACCGACGGGCACATCCCCGAGACCAGCCTGCAGCACCTGCCGCGCACCGGCGTGGTGCCGCGCGTCGCCGACACGGAGCTGACGCCGCCCAGCCGGTTCTGCGCCGCGATCCCCGCGGTGCTGGACCGCCTGGTGCTGCAGCTCGTGCAGAGCGACCCCGACAGCCGCCCCGCCTCGGCGCAGGAGGTGTGCGACGTGCTCGCCCACGTGGAGCTGCGCCTCGCCGTCACCGCGTCCGCCTCCCCGCGGGCGCAGGCGGAGTCCGTCGAGGTGCCCGCCGGCTCCTTCGCGCTGGTCGCGCGCCGCGCCGGCGCCGACCGCACGCGTCGGCGCGTGTTGCTCTCCGCCTTCCGCATCGCCCTGCAGCCGGTGACCAACGAGGCGTACCGCGCCTTCCTGTCCGTGACCGGCTACCGTCGGCCGGAGCTTCTCGACCACCCCGTGTTCGGCCTGCCCGACGCCCCGGTGGTGGCCGTGAGCTGGGACGACGCCGTCGCCTATGCCGCCTGGTCGGGCGGGCGCCTGCCCACGGAGGTCGAGTGGGAGGTCGCCGCCAGCGCCGGCGATCCCGCGGCGGACTACCCCTGGGGCGAGGGCCCGCCGCTCGCCACGCAGTCCAACCTCGACCGCATCTGCGACCACACCACCCCGGTCGGCAGCTACCCGGCCGGGCGCAACGGCTGGGGCCTGTGGGACATGTGCGGCAACGTCTGGGAGTGGTGCGCCGACCCCTGGGACGAGGCGCTGTTCCGGCGCATCGCGGAGGGCGAGAGCGACCCCGCCGGCCAGGGCGACGGCGCCCTGCGCGCCCTGCGCGGCGGCAGCTTCGACAGCTTCGCGCCGACCGGGCGCTGCGGCTTCCGCGGCCACGCGGAGTCGGGCGCGCGCCGGTCCGACATCGGCTTCCGCGTCGTGACGGCCTAGGCGATGGCCGACCAGGCGGACGCGACGCTGCTGGCCGCCCCGGCCGAGGCCAGCTTCGCCAGGGCCGTGGACGCGCTCGGCCTCGCGGTGCGCGCCGTGAACGCGGGCTCCTCCGGGGCCGTGCCGCCGGCACGCCCGCCGCCGGCGCCCGCCGTCGCGGCCGTGCTGGCCGACGACGCGACCCTGCTCGCGCCCGTGGGCACCGAGGCCGCACCGCCTGCCGCACGGCCCGACGACGCGACCCTGCTCGCGCCCGCGGGCACCGAGGCCGCACCGCGCATCCTCGCACCCGCCGCGCCGCCGCCCCTTGCCGCCGCCGCCCCGCCCGCCGCCGCCCTCGCGCGCGCCGTTCCCGGCGCCCCGCGCTCGCTGCTCGGCGGCATTGTCGCGGAGCTGGTCGCCGCCCGGCTGCTCAGCGAGCGGCGCGCGGTCTCGCTCGGCCTGCAGGCGCGCGAGGCCGGCGAGACCCTGATGCGCGTGCTGGCGCGCGAGCTGCAGGCCGCCGAGCTGGAGCCGATCTTCGAGTTCCTGGCCGGGCGCTGCGGCCAGCCCCTGATCCGCGGCAAGAACGAGCTGGCGGAGCGCGTCGCCGAGGTCGCCTGGCTGCCGGTGGCGCTCTCGGAGCAGCGCGGCGTGCTCCCCCTGCGCCCCGCGCGCGACGGCGAGGCCCCCTACGCCACGCTCGACCCGTGCAACCTGCTGACGCGCGACTGGATCGCGCGCATCTCCGGGCTGCGGCCGGTGGCGGTGCCGACTCTGCCCGACGTGCTGCTCGAGACGATCGGCCGGCTGCGCACCCGCGTCGAGCTGCGCGAGACCGACCGCGCGCTGATCCCGATCGACATCAACTGGGAGCAGGAGCAGCGCATCCGCGACCGCCCCGAGGCCGTCGACATCCCCACGCTGGTCGATTTCATCGTCCACACCGCCTACGAGCAGGGCGCGTCCGACATCCACATCGAGCCGGCCGAGGACGGCACGATCGTGCGCGACCGCATCGACGGCATCCTGCACGAGGAGTGCCGCATGCCGCTGTCGCTGCACCCCGCGCTGACCTCGCGCATCAAGGTGCTGGCCGGCATGGACGTGGCCGAGCGGCGGCGCCCGCAGGACGGGCGCATCACCGCGCAGATCCGGCGCATGCCGCTCGACATCCGCGTCTCCTCCTCGCCCACCGTGCTGGGCGAGAAGATCGTCATGCGCCTGCTCGACGAGAAGGCGCTGCGCCCGGCGCCCGAGCAGCTCGGCCTGCGCGACGCCCTGCTGCGCCTGCTGCTCGACAAGATCTCCGCGCCGCACGGCCTGGTCATGCTCAGCGGCCCCACCGGCTCGGGCAAGACCACGACGCTGTACTCGTGCCTGTCCGCGCTGGACCGACAGCGGCGCAACGTGCTGACCATCGAGGACCCGGTGGAGTACCGCCTCAAGGGCGTGCACCAGATGCAGGTCAACGAGCGCATCGGCCTCAGCTTCGCCAGCGGGCTGCGCAACATCCTGCGCCAGGACCCCGACGTCATCATGGTCGGCGAGTGCCGCGACGTGGAGACCGCGCGCATGGCGATCCAGGCCTCGCTCACCGGCCACGTGGTGTTCTCCACGATCCACGCCAACGACGCGGTGGGCGTGATCAGCCGGCTGATCGACATGCAGATCGACCCCTACCTGGTCGCGACCGCGCTGTCGCTGCCGATCGCCCAGCGCCTGATGCGCGCGATCTGCCCGCACTGCCGCACCACGGTGGACGGCAGCGAGATGCTGGGCATGCTGCGCGCGGACGGCGTGTCGGACGAGAAGATGGCGCGCCTGGGCCTGCACATCGACCCGCGCGAGCCGTGCGCGCACGCGCCGGGCTGCCCGCACTGCCGCCACACCGGCTACGCCGGCCGCCAGGCGGTGTTCGAGATGTTCGAGATCACCGAGCCGATGCGCGACCTGATCGCCGCCAAGGGCTTCAGCGCCGACGAGCTGCGCCGCCTGGTGCAGGCCGCCGGCAACGCGTCCATGGTCGACAACGCCCACGCCCTGGTGGCCGACGGCGTGACCACCCACGCCGAGGTCGTGCGCGTGTTCGGCGACGGCACCACGTGACGCGCCCCCATGCCGGGGAGGCGGGCGCGTGATCGGCCGCGGCAGCGCGCACCTCGTGATCTTCGCCAAGCAGTTCTCCTCGATGATGGGCAGCGGCCTGCAGCTCGTCGCCGTGCTGGACAACCTCGCGCGCGAGACGCCGCACCGCCGCCTGCGCGCGGCCGTCGCCGAGGTCGGCCGCCTCGTGACCAACGGCAGCGACCTCGCCGACGCGCTGGAGCGCTTCCCGCGCCTGTTCAACGGCGTGTTCGTGGGCCTGGTGCGCTCGGGCATCGAGGCCGGCCGGCTCGGCGGCGCGCTCGCCCACATCGTCGACTACCTCGACCGGGTGGAGCAGGTGAACCGCCGCGTGGCCGCCGCCGCGGTCTACCCGGCCTTCGTGCTGCTGACCTTCCTCGGCGTCGCGGGCGGCATGATCTTCTTCATCCTGCCGAAGTACGAGACGATCTTCCACGGCTTCGGCCGCGACCTGCCCGCCCCCACGCAGTTCCTGCTCGACATCGGCCACGGCCTGACCGGCCACGCGACGGGGCTCGGCGCCGGGGCCGCGGCGGCGGCGCTGGCCATGGTGCTGACGCTGTCCACGCCGCGCGGCCGCTCGGGCTGGGACCGCGCCAAGCTGCACCTGCCGGTGATGGGCACGGTGTGGCGGCTCGCGGCGCTGGCGCGGTTCAGCCGCACGCTCGCGGTGCAGGTCAGCAACCACGTCTCGGTGATCCGCGCCCTGCACCTCGCCGCCGGCGCCGCGGGGAACCGCTACGTGGAGGGACTGATCCACGGCATCGCCGCCGACATCGAGCTGGGCGCCGGCATCACCCAGGCGTTCAAGGAGCGCGAGCTGTTCAACGGCATCGTGCTGCAGATGATCTCGGCGGGCGAGGAGACCGGCCGCCTGGACGAGCTGCTGCTGTCGGCCGCGAACTACTTCGACAGCCTGCTGATGCAGCGCATCGAGGCGGTCACCGGCCTGATCAACCCGCTGCTCACCGCCTTCGTGGGCCTGTCGACCGCGGGCATGATGGTCGCCTCGTTCCTGCCGGTGTTCGACATGCCCGGGGCGCTGCAGTGAGCGCGCGCGGCGCCGGCGTCCTGCTGGCGGCGCGTGCGCGGTCCGGCTGGGCGGGGCTGCGCGCGCGCATGGCCGCGGGCGCGCAGCCCGGCGAGGCGCAGGCGGTGCTCTGCCTGGCCGTGTCCGAGTCCGGCTGGCGCGCCACGCTGCACCCCGGCGACGGCACGCCGGCGATCGAGACCGCGGAGCGCGCCCTCGCCGACGAGGCGCCCGTGTCCACGCCCGACATGCTGCGCCGGGCCGTGCGCGCGATCAGCCCCGCGACCCGCGACGGCATCGGGGCCATCCGGCTGCTGGTCCACGACCGCGCCGCCGCCCTGGTCGACAACCGCGTGCTGCGCCTGCGCGCGCTCGACCCCGTGACGATCCGCCAGGCCGGCGCGCAGGAGCTCGGCAGCGCCGGCGCCGTGCACGCCTTCCAGCCCTTCGGCAGCTCCAGCGAGCACGA
>JBPBQS010000021.1:0-5009 GCA_050920955.1 Janthinobacterium lividum
CGACGCGCCGCCCTTGGCCAGGCCGCGGTGCGGGCCGTGCGCCTCGGTCAGCACGGTGGCGAGCGCGTCGCCCTCGCCAAAAGGGCGCACGGAGAGGATGATCGCGGGGGCGTCCCAGTCCATCGGCACCGGGCCTCCGCAGGAAGGAAGCAAGGCCGGGCTCTGCCCGGACCCGCCAAAGGCCCGAGGCCTTTGGAAACCACTACTTAAATCGTAAGATCAGCCTTGTCTCGTAACCCATTCTTATAAAACGATTCCAAAGGCGAGCCTTTGTCGGGTTCGGGCAGGGCCCGACCTTTCTTCAGCCCGGGTCGTCGAGCCCGATCGCGCGGAGCCGCGCGCGCTCCTCGTCCCAGCCCGCGCGCTCCTTGACGTTGAGGAACAGGTGCACCGGCCGCTCCAGCAGCCCGCCCAGGTGCTCGCGTGCGCGGGCGCCGAGGGCCTTGATGCGCGCCCCGCCGGCGCCGATCAGGATGCCCTTGTGGCTGGCACGGCCGACGTAGATCGTGGCCTCGATCCGCACCGAGCCGTCGGGCTTCTCCTTGAAGCTCTCGGTCTCCACGGTGGCGCCGTAGGGAACCTCCTCGTGGGTCTGCAGGAAGATCTGCTCGCGCACCACCTCGGCGGCGAGCAGGCGGTCCGGCAGGTCGGTGAGGTCGTCCTCAGGGTACAGGTACGGCCCCTCGGGCAGGCCGAGGGCGAGCGCGTCCATCATGCGGTCGAGGCCGTCGCCGGTGTTGGCGCTGACCATGAAGATCTCCTCGAAGCTGGCGAGCTGCGAGAGCGAGTCGATCAGGGGGAGCAGCGCTGCGGGCTCGACCAGGTCGGTCTTGTTCAGGACCAGCCAGGCGCGACGGCCGGCGGCCTTGAGCCCGGCGACGATGCCGCGCACGGCCTCGGTGTTGCCGTACTTGGCGTCGACCAGGAGCAGGGTCAGGTCGGCGTCCTCGGCGCCGGTCCAGGCGGCCTTGACCATGGCGCGGTCGAGCTTGCGCTTCGGCTTGAAGATGCCAGGCGTGTCGACGAGCAGGATCTGCGTGCGGGTCTCGGCGCCCGAAGGCATGCGCACGTCGCGCATCATGACGCCGAGCACGCGGAAGCGCGTGGTCTGGGCCTTGGGGCTGACGATGGAGAGCTTGGCGCCGATCAGGCGGTTGAGGAGCGTGGACTTGCCGGCGTTGGGGGCGCCGACGATGGCGGCGAAGCCGCAGCGTGTGGTCGTCATCGAGGATCCTGGGGGTCTGGGCGGCGGAAGGAAGGCCGGCGCGCCGCCCTGGACCTGCGCCTGCCCAGGGTCGAAGGCAACAGCCAAAGCCTCGCGGCACCGCAACCCACCCGAGAGGATCGCACGCTACCGTACTGTTCCTGCAGCTTTCTTGTCCAGGTTTCCAAAGGCGAGCCTTTGGCGGAGTCCAGAGGCAGAGCCTCTGGCCTTGCCTGCTTCCGGCCACCGCTCACGCGAGCTTGGCCAGGAGGTCGAGGGCGGCGTCGCGCTCGGCGATGCGCTTCGACCCGGCGGTGCCGATGCCGGTCTGGCCGCTCGCGGTGACGGTGATGACGAAGCTGGGGTTGTGCGACGGCCCCTCGCGGGACGCGACCTCGTAGACCGGGAGCGCGCGGCCGCGGCCGAGGAGGTACTCCTGCAACGCGGTCTTGGGGTCCTTGGGCGGCAGAACCTGGGCGGTCATGGCGGCGGCCCAGCAGCGGCGGACCAGGACGCGGGCGGCGTCGAGGCCGGCGTCGAGGAACACGGCGCCGATGATCGCCTCCATGGTGTCGGCGAGCACGGTGGCGAGACGCTTGACGCCGGCGCGGTCCTCGTTGGGGGCGACGGAGATGGCGTGCGACAGGCCGGCGGCGTCGGCGATCTCGGCGAGCACGGGGCGCGAGACGAGCTGGGCGTGGCGCGGGCCGAGCTGGCCTTCCTGCTCGTCGGGGAAACGCTCGGCGAGCCACTCGGCGACGAGGAGGCCGAGCACGCGGTCGCCGATGAACTCGAGACGCTCGTTGGAGCCCTGGCCCTTCTGGCCGGGGCGCATGCGGCCGGACGCGGTGCCGTGGGCGGCGGAGCGGTGGGTGAGCGCCTGGCGCAGCAGCTCGGGGCGGCGGAACTCATGGGCGAGCGTGGCCTGCGCGTCGGCGATGCGCGCGGCGTCGGCCGCGCCGGGAGGGTCGGCGGCCAGGGTCTGGTCGGGACGGGCGGCGCCGCTCACCCGATGCCCTTGAACAGGCGCGACCAGCGGATCTCCAGCGGCCACTCCCAGACCTGCCACCAGGGGTCGCGGCCGTCGACGGAGAAGAAGATGAACTCGGCCTTGCCGACCAGGTTCTCGACCGGGACGTAGCCGACGCCGCCCTGCACGAGGGGCACACGGCTGTCGGACGAGTTGTCGCGGTTGTCGCCCATGCAGAACACGTGGCCGGGCGTGATCAGGAAGTCGGGCGTGTTGTCGTACGGGCCGTTCTCGGTCTCCTTGAGGATCGAGTGGCGCACGCCGTTTGGCAGGGTCTCCAGGTACTCATGGCGCTGCACCGAGACGCCGCCCTCGTTGGTGACGACGTCGCCGACCGAGGTGCGCGGGACGATGACGTTGTTGATGTAGAGCTGGCCGCCCCGCATCTGGATGTGGTCGCCGGGCAGGCCGATGACGCGCTTGATGTAGTCCTCGGAGGTGTCGCCGGGGTACTTGAACACGACGACGTCGCCGCGCGTGGGCAGAGAGCCGAAGATGCGCCCGGAGAAGATCGGCGGCGAGAACGGCAGCGAGAAATGGCTGTAGCCGTACTCGTATTTGGCGACGAAGAGGTAGTCGCCGATCAGCAGCGTCGGGATCATCGAGCCCGAGGGGATGTTGAACGGCTCGAAGGCCACGGTGCGGATGCCGACGGCGATCAGCACGGCGTAGAGGATGGTCTTGGCGTTGTCGACGAGGCCGCCGGCTGCCGGGCGGGCGGCGTTCTTGCTTACCGCCATGGGGCGGACTGTCGGTGTGTCATGTGCGGGCAGCCCGTGCGGTGCGCCAGGGCCGGCAGGGCCGGGCGCGAGGTGGCCGGATCAAGCCGGGCGACCCCCGCGGAGTCAAGGCGAGCCCTCGGGGAGCGCCTCGATGGTGACCTGCGCGAACGCGTAGGGCGGCTCGTCGGTCATCGTGAGCAGGACGCGCGCCACGAGGCCGGGCGGCGTGATCGCGCGCAGCCGCTCCAGCGCGCCGCCCGTCAGCACCATCACCGGCTGGCCGGTCGGCAGGTTCTCCACGCCGAGGTCGGAGTGGAACACGCCGTGCGCGAAGCCGGTGCCCAGCGCCTTGGCGCAGGCCTCCTTGGCGGCGAAGCGCTTGGCCAGAGTCGAGGCGTGCAGTTCTGGCGTGCGGCGCAGGGTCTTGGCGCGCTCGGCGGGGGTGAAGACGCGCTCGAGGAAGCGCTCGCGGAAGCGGGTCAGGACGCGCTCGACGCGGCGGATGTCGCACAGGTCGGAGCCGATGCCGATGATCACGCGGCGTACCCGAAGCAAGCAAGGCCAGAGGCCCTGCCTCTGGACTCCGCCAAAGGCTGCGCCCTTGGAACGCGTCTCTTAAGGAGGCCGGTCCAGGGCGGCTCGCCCTGGCGGGTCCAGGGCAGCGCCCTGGCCTTGCCTGTGCTCACGCCTTGGCCCGCTCGACCTGGGTGACGCCCGAGGCCACGCGCAGGCCGGCGATGACGACCGAGAGGTGGCGGACGTCACGGACCTCGACGTCGACGAGGACCTCCATGAAGTCCTGCTGTCGGTTGGTGATCTTGAGGTTGGACACGGAGCCCTCGTGCTTGGAGACGGCGTTGACGAGGGTGGCCAGCGCGCCGTCCTGGTTGGAGCAGATCACGCCGACGCGGCCGAGGAAGACGTGGGCGCCACCCGGCCGGCGCGCGCTGCGCACGGACTCGCCGCTCACGAGGTGGTCGAGGTCCCACTCGACGTCGATGAAGCGCTCCGGCGTGGCGGCGAAGCTCTCCAGCGTCTGGCAGTCGCGTCGGTGCAGGGTGACGCCCTTGCCGGTGGCGACGATGCCGACGATGCGGTCGCCGGGCAGCGGGTGGCAGCAGCCGGCGTAGCTGAGGTTCATGCCCGCGACCAGGCCGGTGACCGGCATCATGCTGTCGCGCGGCATCGGGCGCGCGGCGGAACGGGCGAGCAGCGCCGGGATGTTGCGCGGCGCGCGGGCGGCCTCGCGCATCTCGGGGTAGGCGGCCTGGACGACGTCGCGCGCGGTGAGGCTGGCGTTGCCGACCATGACGTAGAGGTCGTCGAGCGAGGTCGCCTTCAGCGTCTTCGCGGTGGCCTCGAGCACCTTCTCCGAGCCGTCGAGCCCCTCCTGGCGGAAGGCGCGGGTGAGCGTGGCGCGGCCGGCGTCGAGGTGGCCCTGGCGCTGCTGCTGGGCGATGTGGCGGCGGATGCGCGCGCGCGCCTTGCCGGTGACGGCGAAACGCTCCCAGGCCTGGGACGGCGTGCCGCCGCGCGCGGTCATGATCTCGACCTGGTCGCCGTTCTGCAGCTCGTGGCGCAGCGGCAGCAGGCGGCCATTGATCTTGGCGCCGACGCAGGTGTCGCCGACCTGGCTGTGCACGGCGTAGGCGAAGTCGACCGGGGTGGCGCCGCGTGGAAGCTGGATCAGCTGGCCCTTCGGCGTGAAGCAGAACACCTGGTCCTGGTAGAGCTCGAGCTTGGTGTTCTCCAGGAAGTCGCCCGGCCCCACGGAGTTGTCGAGGATCTCGAGCAGGTCCTGCACCCAGCGGAAGCGCGGCACGGGGCCGGCCTCGTCGCCCTGCTTGTAGTTGACGTGGGCGGCGACCCCGTTGTCGGCGACGTCGTGCATCTCGCGGGTGCGGATCTGCACCTCGATCTTCTGGTTGCGCGGCTCGCGCAGCGTCACGCCGGTGTGCAGGCTCTGGTAGCCGTTGGACTTCGGCGTGGAGATGTAGTCCTTGAAGCGCCCGGCGATCACCGGGTAGGCGGCGTGCACCGCGCCCAGCGCCGC
>JBPBQS010000076.1:0-4978 GCA_050920955.1 Janthinobacterium lividum
CGGCGGTTCGGGCGGTGAAGGACGGGGGGGCGAAGCTGGTTTGTTTTGCCCCGGCGCTGGTGCTGGCGAAGCGGCTGGTGCGGTCGGGGGCGGACGCGCTGGTGATCGAGGGGTCGGAGGCGGGGGGGCACATCGGGCCGGTGTCGCTCGGCGTGCTGGCGCAGGAGATCCTGCCGCACGTGCGCGAGGTTCCGGTGTTCGTGGCGGGGGGCATCGGGCGGGGGGAGGCGATGCTGTCCTACCTGGAGATGGGGGCGGCGGGGGCGCAGCTGGGGACGCTGTTCGCGGCGAGCCGGGAGAGCGTGGCGCATCCGGCGTTCAAGCGGGCGTTCCTGCGGGCCAACGCGCGCGATGCGCTGGCGTCGGTGCAGCTCGACGAGGATTTCCCGGTGATCCCGGTGCGCGGGCTCGCGAACGAGGGGGTGCGGCGGTTCATGGCGCACCAGAGGGAGGTCAGCGGGCGGTTCCGGGCGGGCGCGCTCGACAAGCAGGCGGCGCAGCTGGAGATCGAGCATTTCTGGGCGGGCGCGCTCAGGCGGGCGGTCGTCGAGGGCGACGTCGAGGCGGGGTCGGTGATGATGGGGCAGTCGGTGGGCATGGTCACGGCGGAGCTGCCGGTGGCGGAGGTTCTGGACACGCTCGTGGGGCAGGCGGTGGCGGCGCTGGCAGGGCGGTAGGCACGGCTTTGCGGGGCGGGCGGTTTCGGCGGTGACGCGAACGTGGCTCAGCTTCCACGCGGTTCCGTGCCTCCATGGAGGGGCGCATCAACGCAGTGGAGGGCTCGGGTGGAGACGCAGCATTACTGGTTCGACTGGATCTTCTTCGCCATCGTGGGGATCCCCTGGGTTCTGGGGGTGGTCCAGCTGGTGGCGCCGGACTGGCTGGAGCCGCTGATCAAGGGGCGGCAGTCGCGCTGAGGGGCGGCGCGCGGTCGGGCGGGGCCTGGTCCGTGGCGGGCGGCGTTCCTGCCCGGGCGGGCGCCGCCGGCCGCGCTCATCCGCGGTTAACCGGGGTGGCGCATAGGTAGGGGAGGCAGTTCCCGGAATCCTCGTGCCAGCGATCATCCGACAGGGCATGCATCTGCCAGAGACGACGATGGCCGAGCTCGTCGACGACGCGCCTGTCGGGCGCTCGACGCGCGAGATATTCGCAGGCAAGCGGGCGATCCTCGTCGGCGTGCCGGCCGCGTTCTCGCCGATCTGCAGCCGCGTTCATGTGCGGGGCTTCGTCGAGCAGGCCAGGTCGCTGCGTCTGTCGGGCTTCGACATGATCGCGTGCGTCTCGGCGAACGATCCGTGGGTGATGGCCCGCTGGGCGCGTGCCGTCGATCCGGACGGGCGGCTCCGCTTCCTCTCCGACGGCAACCTGGAGTTCGCGCAGGCGTGCTCCCTGACGACGACGGGCCGCGACCTCTTCATCGGCACCCGTCTGCGGCGTTTCACGCTGGTGGTGAGGGACTGCGTCATCGAGCGGGTCGAGGTCGAGAGTTCGGCGCTGGAGGTGACGTGCTCGGCCGCGGGCCGGTTCCTGGAAGGCGCGGACTGCCGGCCCGCGTGATCCCGGTGTCCGCCGCGCGTTTCCGCCCGCCGGGGCGTGGGGCGGCCTTGCGGGCGCGCGCGGCGGGGACGATGGTGCGCGCTGTTCAGAGGCGGGAGATGGCGATGGCGATCGTGAGCGTGATGTATGCGGCAGAGCCCGGGTCCAGGTTCGACATGGACTACTATCTCAACAGGCACATGACGATGGTGGCGGAGACGTGGAGCCCCGTGGGCCTGCGCGGCTACACGGTGCTCAAGGGCGTGCGCGCGCCGGGCGGCGGCGAGCCGGTGTTCCAGATCGTGGTCAACCTCGATTTCGAGTCCGCCGACGCGTTCGAGGCGGCGGTGGCGGCGACCGGGGCGAAGGTCATGGGCGACGTGCCGAACTTCACCGACCTGCAGCCCACGATCCAGATCAGCGACGTGGCCGCCACCTACGCGGCCTGAGGCGGCGCGCGTCGGCGGGGCAGGGCTTCGGCCGTTCCGGGGCGGTTCGGCCGTCGCGGGGCGGCGGGCGTTTCCGGAAGTTGCGTCAGGACGGTTCCCGCCGACGCGAAAACCCTTTACAAGGCCGGGACAGCGCAGCGCGTAATGCGGCTGCCGGCGCCACGGCGGGTCGCCGGGCGCGTGACGTGCCGCCTCGACAACAGGGCAGGGAATGACGCCATGAACGAACAGAGTGGGACGAACTCGCTGCACCGCTTCTTCGAGGGGCGGCTTGCCGATACCGATCCGGTGGTCGCCGAGATCATCGCCGCCGAGCTGGTGCGCCAGCAGGACGGCATCGAGCTGATCGCCAGCGAGAACATCTGCTCGGCCGCCGTGCTCGAGGCGCAGGGCAGCGTGCTGACCAACAAGTACGCCGAGGGGCTGCCGGGCAAGCGCTACTACGGCGGGTGCATCGAGGTCGACAAGGTCGAGCAGCTCGCCATCGACCGCATCAAGCAGCTGTTCGACTGCCAGTACGCCAACGTGCAGCCGCATTCCGGCGCGCAGGCGAACTCGGCGGTGTTCCTCGCGCTGGTCAAGCCGGGCGACACCATCCTGGGCATGAGCCTGGCGGCGGGCGGGCATCTGTCGCACGGGGCTGCGCCCAACATCTCGGGCAAGTGGTTCAACGCGGTCCAATACGGCGTGCGGCGCGAGGACGGGCTGCTGGACTACGAGCAGCTCGAGAGCCTGGCGCGCGAGCACAGGCCGAAGCTGATCATCGCCGGCGGCTCGGCGTATCCGCGGTTCATCGACTTCGAGCGGTTCCGCCGCATCGCTGACGAGGTGGGCGCGTACTTCCTCGTCGACATGGCGCATTTCGCGGGCCTGGTCGCGGCGGGGCTGTATCCGAGCCCGCTGCCCCATGCCCACGTCTGCACCAGCACCACGCACAAGACGCTGCGCGGGCCGCGCGGCGGGATCATCCTGTCCAACGATCCGGAGCTGGGGAAGAAGTTCAATTCGGCCGTGTTCCCGGGCATCCAGGGCGGGCCGCTGATGCACGTCATCGCGGGCAAGGCGGTCGCCTTCGGCGAGGCGCTGCGGCCGGAGTTCCGGGCCTACCAGCGCAGCGTGCAGGACAATGCGCGCGCGCTCGGCGAGGCGCTGGTGGCGGCGGGGCTCGACATCGTCACGGGCGGCACCGACAGCCACATGGTGCTCGTGGACCTGCGGCCGAAGAAGGTCACGGGCAAGGTGGCCGAGGCGACGCTGGAGCGGGCGCACATGACGGCGAACAAGAACGCCATCCCGTTCGACCCGGAGAAGCCGGCCATCACGTCGGGCATCCGGCTCGGCACGCCCGCGGGGACGACGCGCGGCTTCGGCACGGCGGAGTTCAGGCAGGTCGGCGAGATGATCAACGAGGTGCTCGAAGGCTACGCGCAGGCCAACGAGGGGGACAACTCGCGGGTCGAGAAGCTGGTCGGGGACCGGGTGCTGGAGCTCTGCGCGCGCTTCCCGATCTACCAGGGACGGTGAAGGCAAGGCTGGGGGGCGAGGCCGCCCCCCAGACCCCGGCGCTTTCGGGGTTCTTTTCCATTAGTGCCGGTCCAGGGCGGCTCGCCCTGGCGGGTCCAGGGCAGCGCCCTGGCCTTGCTTCCTGATGCGCTGTCCGTTCTGCGGCCACGACGACACGCAGGTGAAGGACTCGCGCCCGACCGAGGACAACGGCGCGATCCGCAGGCGGCGGTCGTGCCCGAGCTGCGGGCAGCGGTTCACGACGATCGAGCGGGTGCAGCTTCGCGAGCTGACGGTGGTGAAGTCCGACGGGCGGCGGGTGCCGTTCGACCGGGACAAGCTGCTGCGCTCGATCAGCATCGCGCTGCGCAAGCGGCCGGTGCAGGAGGAGCGCGTCGAGCGCGTGGTCAACGGGATCGTGCGGCAGCTCGAGGCGAGCGGCGAGGTCGACATCCCGTCGAGCAAGATCGGCGAGCACGTGATGGACACGCTCAAGGAGGTGGACGCGGTGGCGTACGTCCGCTTCGCCAGCGTGTATCGCGACTTCCGCGAGGCGCGCGATTTCGAGGCCTTCCTGGGGTCGCTGGCGCCTCCCACATAGGAGTCCCGGTTCGGGGTTTCTCCTTCCCCGTGGTCTCCATTGAAGGAAGCAGGCATGTTCCTTCCTGAAAGAAAGAACCAGAGAACTTCTGCCCAGGGAATTCCGTCACTGCGCGGCGGCACGGAGTTCATGGGCAAAGTCTTTTTGCTTCTTTTTCTTCAGAAAAAGAAGACGCTTGCCTTGCTTCCTGTCGCTGGCCCCGCAGCCCCGCATGGATGACACGGAGGGGATGCGCGCGGCGCTGGCGCTGGCGCGGCGCGGGCTGGGGGTGACCTGGCCGAACCCGTCGGTGGGGTGCGTCGTCGTGTCCGCGGAGGGGCGGGTCGTCGGGCGAGGGCGGACAGCGGACGGGGGGCGGCCGCATGCGGAGGCGGTGGCGCTCGGGATGGCGGGGGAGGCGGCGCGGGGCGGGTGCGCGTTCGTGACGCTGGAGCCGTGCAGCCATTTCGGGGGGACGCCGCCGTGCGCGGACGCGCTGGTGGCGGCGGGGGTCGCGCGGGTGGTCGTGGGGTGCGGGGATCCGGACGCGCGGGTGAGCGGGCGCGGGGTCGCGCGGCTCAGGGCGGCGGGGGTCGAGGTTGTCGAGGGCGTGCTCCGGGGGGAGGCGCGGGCGGTGGCGGCGGGGTTCCTGTCGCGGGTGGAGCGGGGGCGGCCGGTGGTCACGCTCAAGCTGGCGAGCAGCATGGACGGGCGGATCGCCACGCGCACGGGGGACAGCCGGTGGATCACCGGGGTCGAGGCGCGGCGCGAGGGGCATGCGCTGCGGGCGTCGCACGACGCGGTGATGTGCGGGATCGGGACGGTGCTGGCGGACGATCCCGAGCTGACGTGCCGGCTGGCGGGGGCGCGGGGGCGGGCGCTCGTGCGGGTGGTGGTGGATTCGGGGGTG
>JBPBQS010000119.1:0-4922 GCA_050920955.1 Janthinobacterium lividum
TCGGTGGGGAGGGCCGGACAGGACGCCGGAGTTCGGCCCACGCGGGAGCCTGGGCGAGCGCCGGAACGGCCTGAAGCCTGGCCGGGGGTACCGGTGGCGGCTTCATCAGGGTCGGCGGCTTGGATTGAGGCAAGGACGCTTTTCGTGTGCCGGTCCAGGGGCGGCTCGCCCCTGGCGGGTCCGGGCAGAGCCCGGTCTTGCCTTGCTTCCGCTTGCCTTGCTTCCGCTCGCCTCGGCTTCCGCTTGCCTGGCTGGCCTTGCCTACTCGCCCGAGAGCTCGCGGCGGCGGCGGTCGAGCTCCTCGCTGTAGCGGCGCAGGGCGTGCTGCTCGGTGAGGATGCCGATGACGCGCGAGGAGTCCGCGGACTCGACCACGGCGAGGGCGTCGGCCTCGGCGGTCTCGAACATGGCGACGGCCTCCTTCACCGACATGGCGGGGAGGAGGACGGTCGCGGTGTGGTGGACGATCTCGCTGACGCGGGTGGCGGTCTCGGGGGCGGCGTGGGCGTCGGAGATCGTGATCATGCCGGCATACTGGTCGCGGTCGTCGACGGCGATGAGGGCGGCGGACGAGCCGAGGGGGAAGTCGCGGCGGAAGCTCGCGAGCGTGGTGTCGGCGCGGACGCGGCGCAGCTCGCGGCGCATCATGCGGCCGACGGAGAGGGAGCGCACCCAGCCGACGTCGACGGCGGAGCGGATCGCCTCGCCGCGCAGGTGGAAGCGCCAGGTCGCGAACGAGTAGCCGAAGGTGCGGCGGACCGTGACCGCGGAGATCACCGAGGCGGCGACCACGGCCACCGTGATGGGCAGGCTGCCGGTCGACTCCAGGGCGAGGAAGGCCATGGTCAGCGGGCCGCCGACCACGGCGACGGCCAGCGCGCTCATGCCGACCAGGGCGTAGACGATCGCGGGCAGGGCCTGGGTCGCGGTGGCCATCGCGACCACGGCGGCGAAGCACTTGCCGAGCAGGGCGCCGAGGAAGAGCGAGGCGAAGAACAGGCCGCCGCGGAAGCCGGAGCCGATGGAGATCGCGGAGGCCGCCGCCTTGAGCACCAGCAGGAGCACGATGTGCTGGAGGCTGTAGGGGGCGTCGATGCCGACGCGCAGCGCCGCGTGGCCCGACGAGAGCACCGCGGGCGAGACCAGGGCGAGGAGGCCGACGGCCAGGCCGCCGATCGCGGGGCGGAGCCAGGAGGGCACGCGCGAGGCGCGGAAGGCGGCCTCCGTCATGGTCACGGCGCGCATGATGGCGATGCCCATCAGCGCCGCGATCACGCCGAGGGCGAGGATGGGCAGGAAGTCGACGGTCTCGATCGTGGTCGGCAGGCGCAGCGCCCAGGCGTGGTCGGTCGGGCTCAGCACGTGCAGCACGAAGACCGCGGTGATCGCGGAGACCACGACGGGGGCGAGCGTGGCCAGCGAGTAGGTGCCGATCACCAGCTCGAAGGCGTAGAAGGCGCCGGTCAGCGGGGCGTTGAAGGCCGCCGCGATGGCGCCGGCGGCGCCGCAGCCGACGAGGAGGCGCAGGTCGTTGCGGCGGACGCGGAAGGAGCGGCCGAGCTTGGAGCCGACGGCGGCGCCGATCTGCGTGTAGCCGGCCTCCAGGCCGATGGAGGCGCCGACGCTGTTGGACAGCAGGGTCTGGGCGACCACGACGAGGCTGTCGGAGAGGGACATGGCGCCGCCGAACAGGGCGTTGGCCTCGATCGGGTCGACCGGGCGGCGCGGCCACCAGCGCGTGACCGCCAAGCCGAGCAGGCCCACCGCGAGGCCGCCCAGCGTGGGCACGAGGATGCAGCGCACGCGGTCGACGCTGACCTGGCCGGAGAGGCGCTCGCCGTTGGTGGCGAAGAACAGGTGGTGGGCGTCCTGGGTCAGCTCGTTCATGGCGACCACGGCCAGGCCGGAGGCGATGCCGATCACGGCGGCCAGCACGACGAGGCCCAGCTCGTCGGCGCGGACGAGGGCGCGCAGGTTCTGCGGCGCGTGCAGCACCCAGTCGCGCAGCGCGTGCGGGTCGTGCGCGCGGCCGGAGCCGGCGCCCGGCGGCTTGGGCGCGCGGGGGGGCTGGCCCGGGCGGGTCGCCTGGGGCGCGGCGCGGCGTATGGTCGAGAGGAAGGACATCGGCGTCGGCCGCTGCACGGGGTTCGTGGCAGACGGATTCGCGCACGATCCCGCCGGGGTGGTTTGTAGCGGCGATCGCGCGGGATTGCGCGGTCAATCGTCGCAAGGCAGGCAAGCATGGGCTCTGCCCAAACCCGCCAGGGCGAGCCGCCCTGGACTGGCCTCACTTAAGGGATGCGTTCCAAGGGCGCAGCCTTTGGCGGAGTTTGAGGCGGAGCCTCAACCTTGCCTGGCCTTCGAGCGCGAGGAGATTCTGCGTGGATATGTCGGACGAGCGGCGAGGGGTGGCCCTGGTGACGGGGGCGAGCGGGGGCATCGGGCCGTGGATCGCGCTCGGGCTGGCGCGGGCGGGGCGGCACGTCGTGCTCGCGGGGCGCGACGCGGGGCGGGTGGAGGCGGCACGGGCGTGGGTGGCGGAGCGCGTGGCGGGGGCGGCGCCGGAGGGGGAGGTGGCGGATCTGTCGAGCCTGGCGGCGGCGCGAGGGCTCGGGGAGCGGGTGGCGGCGCGGCACGGGGCGGTCGCGGTGCTGGTGAACAACGCCGGGGTGTTCCGGCACCGGCGCGAGGTCACGGCGGAGGGGCGCGAGGTGGTGCTCGCGGTGAACCACCTGGCGCCGTTCGTGCTGACGCGGGCGCTGATGCCGGCGCTGCGCGCGGCGCAGGGGGCGCGGGTGGTCAACGTTGGGTCGTCGTCGTCGGACCGGGCGGGGATCGACCCGGACGACCTGGAGCTGGAGCGGGGGTGGGGGCTGGTGCGGGCCTACGGGCGCTCGAAGCTCGCGATGATGATGGCGGGGTTCGAGTGGGCGCAGCGCGAGCCCGGCGTCGTGTCGGTGGTCGTGCATCCAGGGGGGGTGCGGTCGGGGATCGTGCGGGCGGGGGGCGTCGTGCAGCTCGGGTGGCGGGCGCTGTCGCCGTTCCTGCTGACGCCGGAGCAGGGGGCAAAGGTGCCGGTGCGCGCGGCGGTGGGGGAGGGGGTTGTCGGGGGACAGTACCTCAAGGCGCGGGGGGCGGTCGCGCCGAACCGGCGGGCGCTGGACGCGGGGCTGCGGGCGCGGGTGTGGGCGGCGACGGAGCGGCTGGCGGGGTAGGCAAGCATGGGCTCTGCCCAAACCCGCCAGGGCGAGCCGCCCTGGACTGGCCTTCCTTAAGGGGCGCGTTCCAAGGGCGCAGCCTTTGGCGGAGTCCAGAGGCAGGGCCTCTGGCCTTGCTTGCTGGCAACGCGGCGTGCGGTCGCGTGTTGTGTGTGCGGGACCACCATGGGAGGGCGGCGTGATGCGCGACACTCTGGAGCAGGGCGGCGGGGTTTGGCAGGGGCAGATGCCGGACCCGATGCCGCCGACGGGGCCGCCGATCGTGCCGCCCGACCCGGACCTGCCGGTGCCGGTCGAGGAGCCGCCCGAGGGCGTGCCGATCCCGGGCGAGCTGCCGCCCGAGCCGATGATGGCGCGCTGAGGTGACGCAGGTGCCGCGCACGATGCGCCAGGTGGTCGTGGCGGCGCCTGGCGGGCCGGAGGTCATGCGCGTGGAGGATGGGCCGGTGCCGGAGGCGGGGCCGGGCGAGGTTCTGGTGCGCGTCGAAGCGGCGGGGGTGAACCGGCCGGACGTGGCGCAGCGGCAGGGCGCGTATCCGCCGCCGCCCGGGGCGAGCCCGCGGCTGGGGCTGGAGGTCGCGGGCGAGGTCGTGGCGCTCGGCGAGGGCGTCGCGGGGTGGCGCGTGGGGGAGCGCGTCTGCGCGCTGGTCAATGGCGGGGGGTATGCGGAGTACTGCGTCGCGCCGGCGGGGCAGTGTCTGCCGTGGCCGGACGGGTACGACGCGGTCAGGGCGGCGGCGCTGCCGGAGAACCTGTTCACGGTGTGGGCGAACTTGTTCGAGATCGGGGGGCTGCGGGAGGGGCAGGTCGCGCTGGTGCACGGGGGGAGCAGCGGGATCGGGGTCACGGCGATCCAGCTCGGCGTGGAGATGGGGGCGCGGGTGGTCGTGACCGCGGGGTCGGCGGAGAAGTGCGCGGCGTGCGAGCGGCTCGGGGCGTCGCTGGCGGTGAACTACCGGGAGCGCGACTTCGTGGGCGCGGTGCGGGAGTTCACGGGGGGGCAGGGCGTGGACGTCGTGCTCGACATGGTGGGCGGGGACTACACGCCGGGGAACCTGGCGAGCCTGGCGGCGGGGGGGCGGCTGGTGCTGATCGCGTTCCTGCGGGGCTCGGTGGTGGAGAAGCTCGACCTGAGCGCGATCATGCGGCGGCGGCTGACGGTCACGGGGTCGACGATGCGGCCTCGGACGGCCGCGGAGAAGGCGGGGATCGCGGCGGCGCTGCGCGAGCTGGTGTGGCCGGCGCTGTCGGCGGGGCGGTGCGCGCCGGTGGTCGAGCGGGTCTTTCCGCTGGACGAGGTGGGGGAGGCGCACGCGCTGATGGAGGGGAGCACGCACGTCGGCAAGATCATGCTGCGGGTGGCTTGATCCTCCACGCCGTGCGGGCCGGGGAGGGGCCCGTGGTGGTGCTGCTGCACGGGCTGTTCGGGTCGGGGCGGACGCTGGGCGTGGTGGCGCGGCGGCTCGTGGCGGAGGGGTTCTCCGCGTTGTCGCTCGACCTGCGCAACCATGGGGGGAGCGGGCATGCTCCCGGCATGGGGTATGGCGTGATGGCGGGGGATGTCGTCGAGACGCTGGACGCGCTCGGGGTGGGAGCGGCGGCGGTGCTCGGGCACTCGATGGGGGGGAAGGTGGCGATGGCGCTCGCGGGGGCGGCGCCGGGGCGGGTGGAGAGGCTGGTGGTCGCGGACATCGCGCCGGTGGC
>JBPBQS010000259.1:0-4920 GCA_050920955.1 Janthinobacterium lividum
CGTCGCGGCAGGGGGTGCGTCGCGCGGGGCTGCGGCGGTTGCGGAGGGTTGCGGCGTCGCCATCTGCGCGGTCTGCTGCCACGGAGCGGTGCGGCCGGGCCCGGGCGGGGCGGCAGGGCTCGCGCCCGCCGCGGTGGTGGCCGCCAGCAGCAGCAGGGCTGCGCCACCAGGGAGGGCCGGGCGTGTTCTCATGGGGTCCGATCCTACAAGCCCGCCCGGGGAGGGGCAAATGAGCGCGCCGCATCTGATCGTCTTCGGGCTGGGCTACTGCGGGCTGGAGGTCGCGCGCCGGGCGGCGGCCGCGGGGTGGCGGGTGAGCGGGACGCACCGCGCCTCGGCCGCGGCCCCGCCGGTGCCGGACGGCGTCGAGGCGGTGGCGTTCGAGGACGCGGGGGAGCTGCTCGCCGGGGCCACGCACCTGCTGAGCACGGCGGCGCCCACGGACTCCGATCCGGGGGTCACGGGCGACCCGGTGCTGGCGCGCCACGGGGCGGCGATCGCGCAGGCCTTCGCGTCGGGGGGGCTGCGCTGGGCGGGCTACCTGTCCACGACGGGGGTGTACGGCAACCGCGGCGGCGGCTGGGTGGACGAGCGCACCGAGGTCCGGCCCGGCTCCCCGCGCTCGGTGCGGCGGGTGGCGGCGGAGGCGGACTGGCGCGCGGTGGCGGGCGCGCGGCTCGACCTGTTCCGGCTGGCGGGGATCTACGGGCCCGGGCGCTCGCCGTTCGCCGAGCTGCGCGCGGGTCGGGCCAAGGCGGTGCGCAAGCCGGGGCATGTGTTCGGGCGCATCCACCGCGACGACATCGCGGGCGCGGTGATGGCGGCGGCGGCGCAGGACGGCGCAGCCCGGCCCCGCGTGCTCAACCTGAGCGACGACGTGCCGGCGGAGAGCGCCGCGGTGCTGGCCGAGGCGGCGCGGCTGCTGGGGGTCGCGGTGCCCGAGGCCGTGCCGTTCGAGGTCGCGATGGCGGGCATGAGCCGGATGGCGCTGTCGTTCTGGGCGGAGGACCGCAGGGTCTCGGCGGAGGCGACGCAGCGGGCGCTGGGGATGCGGTGGCGCTATCCGAGCTACCGCGAGGGACTGGCGGCGACGCTGCGGCAGGAGGCAGGCAAGGAAGGTTGAGGCGCTGCCTCAAACTCCGCCAAGGGAGGCCCCTTGGATGGCTTCCCTAGTAACGCCAGTCCAGGGCGGCTCGCCCTGGCGGGTTTGGGCGTAGCTGCCCAAAGGTTCCGATGGCCCGCTTGGGCCATTGGAATGGGCAGCGGAGGGAGAGCCCATGCTTGCTTTCCCGCTCCGGAATGTTTCACGTGAAACATTCTATCGTTTCCGCAACGACCTGGCACAGGAGGGCGAGGTCCTGCGGGCGGGAGAAGCGGTGGGTGGCGTCCTTGACCAGGGTGGTGCGGACGTCGGCGGAGGCCAGGCGGGCTGCGAGGCGGGTGGCGGTTTCCCACGGGACCTCGGCGTCGGCCTGGCCGTGGAGCAGGCGCACCGGGCAGCGCAGCGCGATCGGCGCGTCGAGCAGGAGGTGGGCGCGGGCCTCCTCGATCAGGCGGAACGCGAGCGGGAACGGTGCGCCGTAGGGCGTGGGGATTTCGAGCGTGCCGAGGCGGCGCAGTGCGGCCTGCTCGTGCGGCGCCATCGCGTCCCACATCAGGCGCTCGGTGAAGTCGGGGGCGGCGGCGACCCCCACCAGCGCCGCGACGCGGGCAGGGCGGGCGAGGGCGAGGAGGAGCGCGATCCAGCCGCCCATCGACGAGCCCACCAGCACGACGGGGCCCTCGGTGCGGTCGAGCAGGAACAGGGCGTCGGCGGTCCAGCGGCCGATCGTGCCGTCCGGGAAGCGGCCCTCGCTGCGGCCGTGGCCGGAGTAGTCCAGGCGCAGCATCGCCTGGCCCGCGCGGGCGCACCAGGCGGCAAGGGCGGCCGCCTTCTCGCCGTCCATGGTGGAGCGGAAGCCGGGGAGGAACACCACGGTCGGCGCGGGGCCGGGGAGGCGCTCGGAGGCGAGGCGGGTGCCGTCGCCGCGGTCGGTCAGGTCCATGGGCGGGGCCTTTCTGGAGGAAGCAAGGCCGGGCTCTGCCCGGACCCGCCAAAGGCCTGGGGCCTTTGGAAACCCGTCCCGGAGGAAGGGTCAGGCAAGGCGGCGCAGGCGGGGGGCGGGCGAGGCGTCGGCGGGCGCGATCTCGGTGCGGCGGACGCGCAGCACGCAGAGGGCGCCGGGCTGCTCGTCGCTCCAGCCGAGTTCCTCCGCGGCGGCGGCGAGCGCGCGGGGGACGGCGCCGCGCTCGACCAGGGCGGGCGGGCTCTCGTCGGGCAGGCCGTCGCGCAGCACCGCCTCGGCGGCGTCGCGGGGGAGCACGCAGTAGAGGAAGGAGTCCGGGCGGTCGGCGGCGCGGGGCGCGAGCGGGTCGACGCGGCGGAAGGCGGGGCGGGCGGGCGGCTCGGGGGCGGGCGGCGGGGCGGGGAGGGCGGCGAGGGGTTCGATGACGGCCGGTTCGGGCGCGGGCGGCTCCGAGGCTTGAGGGGGCGCTTCGGGCGTGGGCGCGGCGGCGCGGCGTGCGCGGGGGGCCGTGCTGCGGGGCTTGGGGCGGGCAGGCGTGGGGCTGGGGGCGGCGTCGGGCGAGGGGGCCGGCTGGCCGGGGGCGGCGAACAGGTCGGGCTGGCGCAGGTCGGCGGGGCGGGGGCGCTTGCTCACGCGGGCGAGCATACAGGACGGCCGGGCGGTGTCCCGCGTCGCGCGGCACCGGCCGGGGCAAGGGGATGCCTGGCCTCGTATGGGTTTCCAAAGGCGAGCATGGCGGAGTCCAGAGGCAGCGCCCCTGGCCTTGCCTGCCTCGCTCCGCGTGCTATGGCCCGCCGCCATGCTGATCCGCACCGTTCCCCCGCCCGCCGATGTGGCGCTGCCGTCGCTGCCGCGCGGGGCGGTGGTGCTGCAGGTGCTGCCGTCGCTGGCGTCGGGGGGCGTGGAGCGCGGCACGGTGGAGATGGTCGACGCCGTGGTGCGGGCCGGCGGGCGGGCGCTGGTGGCGAGCGCGGGCGGGCCGATGGCCAGGCTCGTCGAGCACGCCGGCGGCGAGCACGTGTGGCTCGACCTGATGACCAAGGACCCGCTGAGCGTGTGGCGCAACGCGGGGCGGCTGGCGTCGCTGGTGCGGGCGGAGGGGGTGTCGCTGCTCCATGCGCGCTCGCGGGCGCCGGCGTGGTCGGGGTGGCTGGCGGCGCGGCGCACGGGGGTCGCGTTCGTCACGACCTGGCACGGGGTGCACGGCGAGGACTTCCCGGGCAAGCGTCAGTACAACGCGGTGCTGGCGCGCGGCGACCGGGTGATCGCGATCAGCGGCTTCGTGGCGCGTCAGGTGGCGGCGCGGCACGGCGTCGGCGCGGACCGGCTGCGGGTCATTCCCCGCGGCGTGGATGTCGCGGCGTTCGACCCGGCGGTGGTGTCGGGCGAGCGGGTGCACCGGCTGGCGTCGGCGTGGGGGCTGCCGGACGGGGCGCGCGTGGTGATGCTGCCCGCGCGCCTGGTGCGGTGGAAGGGGCACGCTGTGCTGCTCGACGCGGTGGCGCGGCTCGGGCGCGAGGACGTCTGCGTGGTCCTCGTCGGCGCGGGCGATCCGCGCGGGCGCTACGAGGCGGAGCTGGTGGCCGAGGCGGCGCGGCTGGGCGTGGGCGCGCGGCTGCGCTTCGCGGGGCAGTGCGACGACATGCCGGCGGCGCTGATGCTGGCCGACGCGGTGGTGAGCGCGTCGCTGCGGCCCGAGCCGTTCGGGCGCGTCGTGATCGAGGCGCAGGCGATGGGGCGCGCGGTGGTGGCAGGCGAGGGCGGGGGGGCTGCGGAGACGATCGAGCCGGGCGTCACGGGCTGGCGCGTGCCCGCGGGGGACGCGGGGGCGCTGGCGGCGACGCTGGCCGTGGTGCTGGGGCTCGGCGAGGGGGAGCGCGCGGCGCTGGGGGCGCAGGCGCGGGCGGCGGTGATCGCGGGGTTCACGGCGGGGCGGATGCAGGCGGCGACGCTCGCCGTGTACAACGAGCTGCTGGGGTGAGAAGGAAGCAAGGCCGGGCTCTGCCCGGACCCGCCAAAGGCTGGGCCTTTGGAATGCCTTCCTTAAGTGATGGATTCCAAAGGCGAGCCTTTGGCGGAGTTTGAGGCAGAGCCTCAACCTTGCCTTCGCGTGCTGGTGATCCGTCTCGGCGCGCTGGGCGACTTCGTGCTGTCGTTCCCGGCGTTCGCGGCGATCCGGGCGCACCACCCCGGCGCGCGGGTGACGCTGCTGACGACGGCGCCGTTCGCGGGTCTGGGGCGGCTGGCGCCGTGGTTCGACGACGTGGCGGTGGATGCGCGGCCGCGGTGGTGGGACGTGGCGGGGCTGTGGCGGCTGCGCCGCGCGCTGCGGGGGTTCGACCTGGTGTACGACCTGCAGACGTCGGGGCGGTCGGGGCGGTACTTCCGGCTGGCGGGGCGGCCGGCGTGGTCGGGGGTGGCGCGGGGGTGCTCGCTGCCGCACGCGGACCCGGGGCGCGACGCGCTGCACACGATTGAGCGGCAGGCGGGGCAGCTGCGCGACGCGGGGGTGGGCGTGGGTGCGTTCGTCGCGTGGCCGGAGATGGGGTGGCTGGCGGGGGCGGGGCGGGCGCCGGCGCTGCCCGAGGGGTATGCGGTGCTGGTGCCGGGGGCGGCGCCGCACCGGCCGGGCAAGCGCTGGCCGGCGGAGCGGTTCGCGGCGCTGGGGCGGGCGATGGCGGCGCGGGGGATGGCGCCGGTGGTGGTGGGCGGGGCGGCGGACGCGGCGCTGGGGGCGGAGGTCGTGGCGGGGTGTCCGGGGGCGGTGGACCTCGCGGGGCGGACGGACCTGGCGGGGCTGGCGGCGGTGCTGGCGGGGGCGGCGGTGGTGGTGGGCAACGACACGGGGCCGGTG
>JBPBQS010000022.1:0-4918 GCA_050920955.1 Janthinobacterium lividum
CGACGAGCAGGGCAACCTGCGCGACTGGTGGAGTGCCGGCAGCGCCGAGCGGTTCGGCGTGCTCGCCGCGAAGCTGGGCGCGGAGTTCGACGCGATGCAGCCGTTCCCCGGGGTGCACATCAACGGTGCGCTGACGATGGGGGAGAACATTGCGGATCTGGGCGGGCTGAACCTCGGGCTCGACGCGTACCACGACCATCTGGCGGGGGCGCCGGCGCCGGTCGTGGGCGGCATGAGCGGCGACCAGAGGGTTTTCCTGGGGTGGGCGCAGGCGTTCCGGGCGAAGCTGCGCGAGAGTGCGGCGAAGCAGCGGCTGGTCACGGACCCGCACTCGCCGCCGGAGGCGCGCGTGGACGGGCCGGTGTCGAACGTCGACGCCTGGTACGAGGCGTTCGGGGTGCAGCCGGGCGAGGCGATGTTCCGCGCGCCGGGGGAACGCGTGCGGATCTGGTGAGGAAGCAAGGCCAGAGGCGCTGCCTCTGGACTCCGCCAAAGGCTGCGCCCTTGGAACGCATCACTTAAGTGAGGCCGGTCCAGGGCGGCTCGCCCTGGCGGGTCCAGGGCAGAGCCCTGGCCTTTTCTTGGCCGCAGCGAGTGACGGGCGCTGTTCCCGAGTGGAATGTCAGACATGGCAGGGCAGCGGGCAGACACGTCATCGTGTCGTGGTGCAACAGATGCGTCGTCGTGCCGTTCTCCCGCCGTTGCACTTGGGAGTTCGAGACGATGCGCCTGACCTATTCTGCCGCTGCTGTGGTATCCATTGCTGCGCTGGCCGGCTGCCAGATGGCGCCGCCTTCGCCGGACCCGACCGGGCGGGCGGACGCGGACATGCTGCGGGTGCTGACGGCGCTGCAGGCGTCGGGCGCGAAGCCGGTGTCGACGCTGGACGTGGCGCAGGCGCGGGCGCAGCCGACGCCGGGGGATGCGGCGGCCGCCGTTGCGCGGCAGATGGGCGTGGCCGCGAAGCAGGACGTGGCGAAGGTGGCCGACATCACGATCACCGGGGGCGCGACCACGCTGCCGGCGCGCATGTACTACCCCATGCCGCCGCAGGCCGGCGACGGCGCGCAGGCGGGAGCGATGCTCGCGCAGGTGCCGGCGCCGAGGCCGGGGCAGCCGGTGATGCCGGGGGCGCTGCCGGTCATCCTGTATTTCCATGGCGGCGGCTGGGTGACGGGGACGCTCGACACGTACGACGCGTCGGACCGGGCGCTGGCGAACGGGACAGGGGCGATCGTGGTGTCGGTGCAGTATCGCGAGGGGCCGGAGAACAGGTTCCCCGCCGCGCAGGACGATGCGGACACGTCGTACAACTGGCTGCTGAACAACGCGGCGTCGCTGGGGGGCGACCCGAGGCGGGTGGCGCTGGCCGGCGAGAGCGCGGGCGGCAACCTGGCGATCGACACCGCGATCTGGGCGCGCGACACGCACCTGCCGGCTCCGGTGGCCGAGCTGCTGGTGTACCCGGTGGTGGGCACGGACCTGACCACGCCGTCGTACAACGAGACCATGAACGCGGTGCCGCTGAACCAGGCGGCGATCGGGTGGTACGTGTCGCACTTCACCAGCAACCCGGTGGACCTGCAGGACCCGCGGCTGAACGTGATCGGCAAGGCGAAGCTGGCGGGGCTGCCGCCGACGACGATCGTGTCTGCCGAGATCGATCCGTTGCGCTCCGAGGGCGAGGCGATGGGGCGGGCGCTCAAGGCGGCGGGCGTGGATGCCGAGCAGCGCACGTTCCCGGGCGTGACGCACGAGTTCTTCGGCATGGGCGCCGTGGTCGGGCAGGCGAAGCTGGCGGAGGATTTTGCCAATGCGCGGCTGAGGGCGGCGTTCGCGCAGCCGGTGGCGGCGGCGCCGGTCATGGTGCGCAGGGGGCACCACATGCGGCGGCTGGAGGACTGAAGGAAGGCCAGAGGCTCCGCCTCTGGACTCCGCTCAAGGCTCGCCTTGAGAATCCATTTGTCCAGGTGAAGAGAGCCCCCGCGCGCGTTGCGGGGGCTTTCCTTTGTGTGCCGGTCCAGGGGCGGCTCGCCCCTGGCGGGTCCGGGCAGAGCCCGGCCTTGCTTTCTTCTCAGCGTGCGGTGCTGCGGCCTTCGGCGGCGAGCTGGTTGCGGCGGTACTCGCCCTGGCGTTCGAACATCCAGCCGGGATACTCGGCAGGCAAGGCGCTGACGGCGGAGAGGGTGTCGAGGTCGGCGGTGCTCAGCTCGACGCTGGTGGCGGCGATGTTGTCGTCGAGCTGCTCGATGCGCTTGGCGCCGATGATGACGGAGGAGACGACCTTCTGGTGGAGGAGCCAGGCGAGGGCGATCTGGGCGACGGAGACGCCGCGGGCGTCGGCCATGGTGCGCATGGCGTCGATGCAGTCGTAGGCACGGTCGCGCTGGACGGGGGGGAAGTCGAAGTTCGCGCGTCGGCCGTCGCCGGACTTCTCGTTGTCGCGGGTGTACTTGCCGCTGAGCAGGCCGCCGGCGAGCGGGCTCCAGACCAGGAGGCCGACGGTCTCGGAGCGGAGCATGGGGACGAGCTCGCGCTCCAGGTCGCGGCCGGCGAGCGTGTAGTAGGCCTGCAGCGTCTCGAAGCGGGGGAGGCTGTGGCGCTCGGCGATGCCCTGCGCCTTGGCGATCTGCCAGGCGGCCCAGTTGGAGACGCCGACGTAGCGGACGTGGCCGTGCTTCACGAGGGTGTCGAGCGCGCCCATGGTCTCCTCGATGGGCGTCGCCGGGTCGAAGCCGTGGATCTGGTAGAGGTCGACGTGGTCAAGCTGCAGGCGCTTCAGGCTGGCCTTGCAGGCGTCGATGAGGTGGACGCGGGAGTTGCCGCGCTGGTTGGGGCCGGGGCCGGTGGGGCCGAAGCCCTTGGTGGCGACGACGACGCTCTCGCGGGCGACCTTGAGGTTGCGCAGGGCCTGGCCGGTGATCTGCTCGGACACGCCGTCGGCGTAGACGTCGGCGGTGTCGATGAAGTTGATGCCGGCGTCGATGGAGCGGCCGACGAGGCGGTCGGCGTCGGACTGGTCGAGCGCGCCGATCTGCTTCCACATGCCCTCGGCGCCGCCGAAGGTCATGGTGCCGAGGCACAGTTCCGAGACGAAGAGGCCGGTGCGGCCGAGCTTGTTCATGCGCATGGGTGGGTGTTCCTGGTTCGGTGGCCGGGAGGCAACGCGGGGCGGGGCAGGAAGGCAGCAAGGCCGGGCCCTGCCCGGACCCGCCAGGGGCGAGCCGCCCCTGGACCGGCATCTGGAAGGAAAGGCTTTCGTGCGCCGGTCCAGGGCACCGCCCAGGCCTTCACTACCCGGCGAGGCGGGCGGCGAGCTCGGGCATCACGTCGGCAAGGTCGCGGGCCTCGCGGGCGCTGAGGCCGAAGGCGGCGGGGTCGAGCGGGGCAGGCGAGGCGAGGGCTGCGCGGAGCAGCGCGATCTGCTGGGCGGAGAGGGGGACGGCGTTGCGGACGTAGTCCTGGAAGGCCTCGTGGACGGTGGGGACCCAGCGGGCGACGACGTCGAGGATGGCCTCGGCGTAGACGCGGATCTCGTACTGGGCGTGGCTGTCGGCGCGCAGGTCGAGGAAGTGCAGCAGGTTCCACAGGTTCACCTTCCAGTAGAACTGCGTGTAGATGCTGACCGGCAGCGTGGTGCGGGCCAGCTCGCGCGTCAGGCCCTCGCGGGTCGGGTCGATCGGCGTGCCGTCCTCGTCCTGGTTCAGCATCGCGAGGTAGGCGTCGTAGGAGCGCGACGCCTCCTGGCGCAGGGTCTCGATGGTGGCGCGCGCGGTCTCGGCGTCGGCGGGGTCGCCGCGGCCCTGGCGGTTGGTGGCGGACTGGGTGGCGACCTGGTCGGGCTCGGGGACGTAGAACTCGCGCTCGAGGACGGAGTAGCGGCCGGAGTACTCGTTGATGCTGGCGGTGCGGTGGCGGAACCACTGGCGGGCGACGAAGATCGGCGCGCGGACGTGGAGCTTGAGGTCGCACAGCTCGAACGGCGTGGTGTGGCGGTGGCGCATCAGGTAGCGGATCAGCCCGCGGTCCGAGGACACCTGGCGGGTGCCGCGGCCGTAGGACACGCGCGCGCCCTGCACCACGGCGTCGTCGTCGCCCATGTAGTCGATCACGCGCACGAAGCCGCTGTCGAGCACGGGGATCGCGCGGTAGAGGACCTCCTCCATGGCGGGCACGGTGGCGCGCGACGTCGTCTGGCGGTGGGCACGCGCGGTCTCGATGTCTGCGAGCTGCTCGGGGGTCAGGGGGGGCATGGCGTGGTTCTACGGGGCTTGGCGGGCCTCGTATAGCGGAAGCAAGGAAGGCCGAGGGGGCGAGGCCGCCCCCCGGACCTCGGCGTCATGAAGAAAGCGGTTTGGCCCTGGCATTCGGGGGGAGGATGGACTATGTTGGTGGGGCTGGCTTGCCGGCTATGGTGATAAACGGTGATTGGAATAAGCGTTGTGGACCCGGGGGCAGTGCCCGGCGCCTCCACCAACAATCCGGAGTTGTCCGGCGTTGGGGGCGACACAGGCTCGACACGCGTGGTAAAGACTCATCTTTTGCCCGGCATGATACCGCCGTTATCGGGTCAATTCACAAGTGCCAATGACAACAACATTGCACTCGCGGTCGCAGCCTAACAACTGAGACACGCGCGGTTCGGGGGGCACCGGGCAACAGAAGCCCCCCACTTCCTTCCTGTCCTCTTCCAGCGGTGTGCGGGCCTTGCGCGAGGCACGCGGGCGTCGCATTGCTGTGCTGTGCGCGCGGGCCCCGGCAGGGCTCGCGCACGGGCCGGGCGGCAGCAAAGCCCGGCACGGGAAGGCTTGGCGCGGACAGGATCGGCCGATGGAAGACGACGACACCCCACCCACGGGCGAGGAGGCCGGCACGCCGAGCCTGCTGCCGTACGACTCCTGGATGGAGGACGCGATGC
>JBPBQS010000077.1:0-4900 GCA_050920955.1 Janthinobacterium lividum
CCGCCAGGCGCTGGAAGGCGCTGTCGGGCACCGAGGCCGTGGCGCAGCAGGACGTCGACGTGCAGGTCGCCGGCGCCGTCGCCCAGCAGGCTCTGGTACAGGCCGCGCGGCACGAGGTCGGGCGCTATCAGGCGCTCGAGGCATTCAAGCGCATCGTGGCGCCGTTCGACGGCGTGGTCACCTCGCGCCGCACCGACGTCGGCAGCTTCGTCAACGCGGCCGGCGGCGATGCGGGCTCGACCGCTGCCGCCTCCGAGCTGTTCACGGTCGCCGACATCCACCGGCTGCGCGTCTACGTCTCCGTGCCCGAGGACTACGCGGAGGTGCTCAAGCCCGGGCTGACCGCGACGCTGCGCCTGCCGCAGTTCCCCAACCGCACCTTCGAGGCGCACTACGAGACCACCGCCGGCGCGTTCAGCCCGCAGTCGCGCAGCGTCACCACGCAGCTGAGCGTGGACAACGCCGACCACGCGATCTGGCCCGGCACCTTCGCCAACGTGCACTTCACCGTGCCGTCCGACGCCGCCGTGCTGGTCGTGCCGGAGCAGGCGCTGATGTTCCGTGCTCAGGGCATGCAGGTCGCCCTGGTGGACGCGCAGAACCGCGTGCACCTGCAGAACGTGACGCTGGGACTCAATCTCGGGCGCAACGTCCAGGTGGTCGGCGGGCTCAGGCCAGAGGACAGGATGGTCAACGACCCGTCGGCGGGGCTGCTCGAGGGCGAGACCGTGCAGGTCACGCAGCCGGCCAAGGGCTACGCCGCCGAGGCGGAGCCCGCGGCCAAGGCGCCGTCCGCCAGCGAGGAAGCCGACGTGCGTTGACCGGCGACACAGGCAAGGCCGGGCTCTGCCCGGACCCGCCAAAGGGCGCGCCCTTTGGAAACCATTCCCTTAAACAAACGGATTCCAAAGGCGAGCCTTTGGCGGAGTCCAGAGGCAGAGCCTCTGGCTTTGCTTTCTTGCTGCTGTCCTTCGCTTTGGCCGGCTGCGACCTCGCCCCCCGCTACGACCCGCCGCGCATGCTGCTGCCCGCCGACTACCAGGGCAGCGGCCCGTTCGTCGTGGCGCGCCCTGACGACGCGGCGGCGCGCGGCCCGTGGTGGGAGGTGTTCGCAGACCCGGTGCTCGACCGGCTGGAGGTGCAGGCCTCGACGCTGAACCCCAACCTGCAGGCCGCCGCCGAGCAGTACGTCCAGGCCCGCGACCTGGCCGCGGAGGCGCGCGCCGGGCTGTTCCCGCAGGTCGGCGCCGACGGCAACAGCACCGACAACCGCCAGTCCGCGCACCGGCTGTTCCGCGCGAGCCCCGCCTCCGGGCCGAGCGTGGAGTCCTCGAACCGGATCACCGGCACGGCGTCCTGGGTGCCCGACGTGTGGGAGGCGATCAGCAACCGCACGCGCATCCAGAAGCGCCTGGCGCAGGGCAGCGCGGCCACGCTGGCCGGGGCGCGGCTGTCGATCCAGGCGGAGCTGGCCACCGACTACATGGCGCTGCGCGGCCTCGACACCGAGGGCGACGTGCTGCGCCGGACCATCGGCTACTACCAGAAGGCGGTCGACATCACCGCGCTGCGCGAGGCCGGGAAGATCGCGTCGGGGCTCGACGTGGCGCGCGCGCGCAACCAGCTCGCCGCCGCCCAGGTCACGGAGACCGACGTGGCGGCGAACCGGGCCGTGCTGCAGCACGCCATCGCCGTGCTGGTGGGCGTGCCGGCCTCAGGCTTCACGCTGGCGCCGGAGCCGCAGGCGCGGGTCGCGGTGCCGGTGATCCCGGCCGGCGTCCCCTCCGCGCTGCTGCAGCGCCGGCCCGACATCGCCAACGCCGAGCGCTCCATGGCGGCCGCCAACGCGGCGATCGGGGTCAGCCGCGCGGCCTTCTACCCGCAGGTGACGATCAGTGCCGTCGCGGGGTTCGAGGACACCGGGTTCAGCCTGGCCAGCCTGCCCAACAGCCTGTGGACCATCGGCGCGCAGGCGGTGCTGCCGCTGTTCGAGGGCGGGCTGCGCCGGGCCGAGCTGCAGCGGAGCTGGGCGCAGTACGCGCAGACCCGCGACATCTACCGCGCGACCGTGCTGACGGCATTCGGCGAGGTGGAGGACGGGCTGACGCTGACGACGCAGCTCGCGCGGGAGTCGCAGCAGGGCGCGGAGGCGGTGCGCCAGGCACTGCGCGCGCAGGACATGTCGCTGACGCTCTACAAGGGCGGGTTGGACAACTACCTCAATGCCGTCGTGTCGCAGGTCACGGCGCTGGGCGCGGAGATCACCGAGATCGGCATCGAGACGCGGCGACGGCAGGCCGCGGTCAGCCTGGTCGCGGCGCTCGGCGGCGGCTGGAGCACGGCGAACCTGCCGACCGGCGACCAGGTCCTGCCGTTCTCGCCGCTGGACCCGTCAGGGGGAGAACGGCGGCCGCGGCCCAGCCTGCTGCACGACGCGCCTAGCCTCGGGCCGGAGCCGCTGGCGGACGAGCCTGTGCGGCATCCAGGATAGGAAAGAAAGGCCAGGGCGCTGCCCTGGACCCGCCAGGGGCAGCGCCCCTGGACCGGCGCACTTCAGAGGCCTCAGCCCAGCCACTGCGGGTTCTGCGCGGTGCCGTCGAAGTGGTTGGACACCTTGTAGCGCTCGGTCGCGCCATCCTTCGCGGCGACCGCGGTGCGCGACAGCAGCGCAACGCGCTCGGCGTCCGTAGGCGGCACGAAGGAGCGCACCGCGTCGAGCGCCTGCTGCAGCACCATCGCGTTGTCGATGCCGCAGACCTGGATGCTGACCGGCAGGCTCATCGGGTAGTGCAGCATCTCGGCGGGCGAGGCGACGCCGCTCTTCAGGATGAAGTTGTCGCCGAACGTCTTCATGCCGAGCACCGCGGTGCCGTGCGACAGCGCCATCGGCAGCACGCCCTGCTCGAAGCTGTCGAAGTGGGCGTCCATGACGTTGAGCGGCATCTGCACGGTGTCGAAACGGAATCCGTGCTGGTCGGCCACGTCGAACATGTGGCGGTGGATCGCCGGGCTCTTGTGGCCGGTGAAGCCGATGTAGCGCAGCTTGCCCTGCTCGCGCGCGCGCAGCACCGCCTCCAGCGCGCCGCCGTCGGCGAACACGCGCTCCGGGTCGCCCATGCGGATGATCTCGTGGAACTGCAGCAGGTCGAGGTGGTCGGTCTTCAGGCGGCGCAGCGACTCGTCGAGCTGGGCGGTCGCGGCCTTGGCAGTGCGCCCGTCGATCTTGGTCATCAGGAAGGTGCGGTTGCGGTAGCCGCCCTGCGACAGCGCGCGGCCGAGCCGGATCTCGCTCTCGCCGCCGTTGTAGTCCCAGCAGTTGTCGCAGAAGTTGACACCCGCCTCGATGCCGGCGTGGACCAGTCGCACCGCCTCCTCGCTCGTGGGCCCGCCCGGCTTGGCCAGGTGGAAGCCGCCGAGGCCGACCAGCGACATGCGCTCGCCGGTATGCCCGAGGGTGCGGTACTTCATGTCCGGCGCCTGTGCGATCGACGCCGTGACCAGGCCGGGCGCGGCCGGCAGCACGCCGCCCTGCGCCTGGTCCATCAGCGCGCGCAGCACCGGGTCGCCGGCGCCGCCCTGCGCGGCCGCCGCGCGCTCGCGTGCCTCCAGCGCCTGCTGCCCGGCGGCCTCGGTGGGCGCGGCGCGGGCGGCGTCGGTGCCGACGGCTGCGGCAGCGGCGGCCAGCGCCGTGCCCTTGATGAAGTCGCGACGTTCCATGCGGACTCTCCCTATGCGGCGCCGAGCACGCGCATCGCTGCGCATGCGGCACCGTAGCCGTTGTCGATGTTGACCGTGACGATCCCCGGCGCGCAGCTCGCCAGGATCGCGTTCAGCGCAGTGTGGCCGCCGGCCGCCACGCCGTAGCCGACCGAGGTCGGCACCGCGACGATCACGCCGCCGAACAGCCCGCCGATGACGCTCGGCAGCGCCGCGTCCATGCCGGCCGCCACGATCAGCACCCGCATCGTCCGCAGCTCGTCCAGCCGCCGCATCAGCCGCCACAGCCCGGCCACGCCCACGTCGGCCACCAGCGTCGCGTCGTGCCCGGAGAAGCGCAGCGTGCGCTGCGCCTCGCGCGCCACCGCCACGTCGGAGGTGCCGGCGGTCACCACCGCGACCTCGGCCGGTCCGCGCAGCGCCGACGGCGGCCCGGACCAGGCGGTGCCCGACACCGGGTCGTAGTCCAGCGCCGCGCGGGCATGGGCCGGCAGCGCGTCGTGGCGCGCGGGGTCGAGGCGGGTCAGCAGCATCGGCGCCTCGGCGGCCTCCAGGATCGCGGCGATCTGCGCGGGGGACTTGCCGGCGCAGAACACCGCCTCGCCGAGGCCAAGGCGGGCGACACGCGAGGGGTCGAGCACGAACTCGCTCATCTTGGTGCTCCGGGGGAAGAAGGCAGGCAAGGCCGGGCTCTGCCCGGACCCGCCAGGGGCGAGCCGCCCCTGGACCGGCTTTCCATAAGTGGATTCCAAAGGCGAGCCTTTGGCGGAGTCCAGAGGCAGAGCCTCTGGCCTTGCTTCGCGCCCCTCACGACGCCGCCACCGGCCGGAGGAAGGCGCTGCCCGTGCGGTACGGCGCGAACGACACCGGCCGCGCCAGCCCCGCGCCCTGCGCCAACCCCGCGATGCGCGCGCGCAGCGTCTCGGCCGCGTCCGGCGCCATGCGGGCCAGCGTCGCCGCGTCCAGCTCCACCACGACGCCGGCCGCGCGCACGCGGCAGCGCACCGTGGCCGGGCGCAGCGCCTCGGACACGAGGGTCTCGGCCGCGTGCACCATCGCCAGTTCCGCGGGCTCGATGCGCAGGCCGGTCTCGATGCGGCTGGACAGGCACGGCGCGGACGGCAGCTCCGACAGCGCGCCCAGCCCCAGCGCGGCCGCCAGCGCGCGCACGCCTGCCTTGTCG
>JBPBQS010000190.1:0-4807 GCA_050920955.1 Janthinobacterium lividum
AGCGTCGGGGTCAGATTGAACCGGTAGGCGGGGCTCACGTCCGGGTACTGCCATGTCTGCAGGTCCGCGATCTCGGCCAGGTAGCTCTGCTGCTGCGACAGGACGGCACTGCCGCAGTTCAAGCCGCAACCGCCCATCTGCATGGTCCGGCTCAGCACGTAGGTGTCGATGCCCACGGCCGCCCAGTAGGCGCGGGTCTCGGCCAGGCTCCTGGCCACGGCGCGCTGCTCGGTGACGACGCGCCCGACGAGCACAAGAACCATCGTCACGGCAAGGGTGCCGAACACCATCGCGATCAGCATGGCCGCGCCTTGGTCGGGCTCGTGGTCGATGGGCGGCGTCACGGACCGGCCGCTGCCGCCCGGCGCCCGCGTCATCGGAAGGGCCTGGCCAGGGCGCGAGTCACAGGCGACGCCCCACGATGGTGCTCAGGGTCAGGGTGGTGGGGGTGAGGTGGCTGCCGGGAAGCTGGGACTCCGCCACCGGCACGTTGTTCGAGAGCCGGAACGGATAGTCGAGGACCAGGGTGACCAGGGAGCAGGACGTGCCGCCGGTGCCGCCGTCATAGGCATAGCAGAGGCCGGCCATCGGGCGTGAGGCCGTGCTGCCCCAGCAGACGGCGGCGGTGTTGCTGACGGAAACCGAGCTGGCGCTCACCGGGCAGGACACCCAGCTCAGCCGGGCCATGATGCTGCGCGGGCGGTCGAGCCAGACGAAATCCTGCGTGCTCGTTCCGCTCCCGTAGATCCACAGCGCGCTGTCGCTCGACGTCGGGGATGCGAAACCGGAGACGCTCGTGGTGTCGAAGGCCGGCCCGGTGGTCGTGGTGGCGTAGACCAGACGGGTCGAGGAGCCGGTGATGCCGGCGATCGCGACGTAGGACGGCCCTGACACGGTCTGCAGGGTGCCGGGTCCGCTTGCCTTCGCGCCGGGGCTGCTGAAGCCGCCGGCGGTGTAGAGCTTGGTGAGGCGCTCGGCCTCGCCGTTCAGCGCGAACACGGCCTTCTGGCGCAGCTGCAGGTCCAGCGACATCTGGTCGACGACGGCCCAGCTGCGCACGGAGCACAGCACGACGGCGGACAGCACCGCGCTGGCCGCCATGACCTCGATGAGGGTGAAACCGTCCTGGGACCGCGGCATGACGAGGCGTCTCGTTCTGAGGCCTCCCCGGCATACGGAAGTTTCATGAACGAAGCGGAAAGGCCGGCGAACCTCACCACCCTGAAGGAAGCGGTGACACGCGCCGAACGACGTGCCTCCGCTTCAGCGTGGCGGGCCTTCGGGATGCAGCACGCCGGCCAGGAAGCGCGCACGCGTCCTGGCGACCGCAGCCCGAAGCTTAGGGTCAGGCAGCATGTGCGTGCCGGGCAGCAGCAGCAGGTCATAGGGCCGGCCGGCGGCGATCAGCGCCTGCGTCAGCTTCACGGTGTTCTCGAAGTACACGTTGTCGTCGGTCAGGCCGTGCATGAGCAGCAGCGGACGCTGCAGCGCCGCCGCGTAGGTCAGCACGTCGGAGGCACGGTAGCCGTCCGGGTCGGCCTCGGGGGTGCCGAGGTAGCGCTCGGTGTAGGCGGTGTCGTAGTCGGCGAAGTCCACCACCGGCGCGCCGGCAACGCCGACCGCGAACACGTCGGGCCGGCGGATCGTGGCCATCGCCGTGAAGTAGCCGCCGAACGACCAGCCGGTGACACCTGTGCGCGACAGGTCCATCTCGGGGTATCGCGCGCCAAGCGCCCGCAGGCCGTCGACCTGGTCGGCGAGCGGCAGATCGATGAGGTTGCCGCGCGTGGCGCGCTCCCAGTCGCGGCCGCGCCCCGGGGTGCCGCGGCCGTCGAGACTGACGACTACGAAACCCTGGTCTGCAAGGCACTGGTCGTCGAGATAGCGCCGGGGTGCGCGCTCGACCATCTTCACCGTGGGGCCGGCATAGACCGACAGCACCACGGGGAAGCGTCGTCCGGGCACGGCCGCCGCTGCCCAGGCAGGGCGCAGGATCACGGCGTCGAGCGCCAGCGGGCCCGCGGTGGTGAATTCCGGGGCGGGCAGGGCGGCGGGCGGCTCTGCGCGGCTCGGCAGGGTGGCGAGCACGCGGCCGTCCGCGGCGCGCACCAGCGTGGCGGCGCTGCCGTCCGCGCCGGCGAAGCGGTCCACGAACACGGCGTGCCCGCCTTCCGCGAAGCGCGCGTCGTGCAGGCCGGGCTCGGCCGCGACCGGCACCGCCTCGCCGGTGGCGAGCGCCACGCGCTGCAGCGTGGTGCCCAGGCGGTCGGCGGTGACCGCCGCGATCGTGACGGTGCCGGCGGCGGCGTCGAGGTCGGCCACGGCGAGGAACGCCAGCCCGGGGGCCAGCGCGCGGTCCGGGCTGCCGTCGGCGTGGCGCAGCTCCAGACGCCAGGCGCCGTCGCGCTCCGCGGCCCATAGGAAGCCGGAACCGTCGGGCAGCCACAGCGGCAGCGCCCGCCCGTCCTGGCGGGGCAGGGGGTCGATGTCGAGCCAGGCGGGGTCGCTCTCGGACAGCAGCGTCGTGGCGTGGCCGGTCGCGGGGTCCACCGCGAGCACGCGCTCTTCGGTCTGTGCGCGGTTCAGCACCACGAGGCAGAGGTGGCCCTCGGTCCAGGTGACGCGGGCGAGATAGGGCCAGGCGTCGCCGTCCCAGTCGACCCAGCGCGTGTCGCCGCCACCCCGCGCCACGAGGCCGAGACGCACGCGGGCGTTCGCGGTGCCGGCGCGGGGATAGCGGAAGGCGGCGGGCTGCGCGGCGGGGTGCTCGGGGTCGGCGATGAAGTGCTGCTCCACCGCGGCGGTGTCGGCCTCCTCGTAGAGCAACGTGGCGCCGTCCGGGGACCACCAGGCGCCGTCGGCGCGGTCCAGTTCCTCGGCGGCCGCGAACTCGGCGAGGCCATGGCTCAGCGTGTCGCTGCCGCCGCTGGTGACCTGGCGGTCCTCGCCGGTGACGAGGTCGACGACGTGCAGGTCGTTGTCGCGCACCGCGGCGACGTGGCTGCCGTCGGGCGACAGGCGCGGCGCGATCCAGCCGGTGCCCGGGACAGGAACGCTCTCGCCGGTGGCGGGGAGCACGCGCACGAGCCGGTCGGCCTGGGTGACCAGCGCGGTGGCGCCGTCGCGGGACAGCGCGAAATCGGTGATGCCGGCGAGCGACATGCGGGCGCGCTCGCGGCGGGCCTTCTCGGCGGCGGACAGCGTTTCCGGAGCGGTGTCGGGAGCGGCAAGCTCCGTTTCCATGCCGCTCGCAGGATCGAGCCGGTAGAGGTGCTGGCGGGTGTCGCGCGGGCCGGAGCGGAGGTAGAGCACGGACCTGCCGTCCGCGGTGGGCTCGGCGTGGCGAGGCGCGCCGAGGCTGCCGTCACGGGTCGCGGCGAGGGTGTCGAAGCAGTCCACGAACGAGCCGGAGGGCTCGGCGGCACGGGCGGGCTGAACGAGCAGAGGAGCGGACGCGAGCATCCAGGCGAGCACACGCGCCGGGAACGCCGTATGGCACCCGCCGAGGTGGCTGGCTTCTGGTCGTGCGCGCATTGCGGCCATCCTTCTGGTGCCCTGGCGAGACGGGTTCCAGCAGCTCCCGCAATCCCAGGCCTCTGGCGACTCTCACGCCTCGTGCACGGCCGTGCAAGCGGGGGTAGGCATGGTCGTTGCGTCGGAAAACCTGGAATCAGGCCTGTGACCTGCATGCCAGTGCCGGAACGGTGCGCGACACCGTCCTGGCGGTCGCGGTCGCCTGTGCTTCGTGTCCGGCCTGACCTGGACGCCGGCGACAGCACGCACTGCAGTGCCCCGTGATACAGGCATGCTGTCCTGCATGCATGCCATGGCGACCAGGGAAAAGTCAGACATAGTACAGTAGGCGAACGGTCCTGCCGCTTTCATTGCGTGCATGCTGGGAAAGGCCAGTTCAGGTCCCAGTGATCAAGACTGCCGGGACTGTTCAGGCGTCAGGCCCCCGATTCAATCGCCGGCTTGATGAAAACGATCGAGCCGCCACCGTCTCCAGTGACCATGACGATGTCACCAGTCGACACCAGATCCCGAGCTGATTCAAAGAACATTTCATCGAGAACGATCGCACGATATTCCAGACCTGCACTGTAGTGCCAGAGCGTGAACCCATTCGCATAGGCAAGTACCGATAGATTGCACGATGGGAACGCCATTCTGGCTCCGTTGTGCTTGCCTTCGGCCGCAATGATCGGTGATCCCGCATCATCCAGCGACATGCGGTTGCATGTCTAGAATTTGATATACCCAGGGTTGCAAATGGGTCAAGGATTTAATTCCTTGCTGCGACACTCGTATCATTCTCTGACCGCTGGGAACGCGACGCTCCACGATCCTGTTTTCTGACGCGCGAAACCGGCCGCAGTCGATCATGCCAGAACAATACAAGAACATGCAATGTCCTGTTCCCCGCCTCCCCGGCGATGCCCTGCTTCTGCCCGCATTCCTATTGCGGTGTGATGCCAAGGCAATCATCCTTTGCCGTGCTCGGAGGTTGCGCTTGTCCCCGGCCGCCGATGGAAACAAGGGTGCCTGCATGTTGCTATGTCGACTTCGGGCGAAACGGGTTCCGCAACCGGCTGGCAAGAACAATGTCCCATGAATCATGATGACATCTGGCGGGCGCTCGACACGCTCGCCGCCGAACGCGGCCTGTCGACTTCCGGTCTGGCGCGCCGGGCAGGGCTGGACGCCACGACATTCAATCCCTCGAAACGCCGAACCCCGGACGGCAAGGCCAGGTGGCCCGGAACCGAAAGCCTCGCCAAGGTGTTCGACGCCACCGACACCGACA
>JBPBQS010000120.1:0-4735 GCA_050920955.1 Janthinobacterium lividum
CGCACGCTCTACAACCGCGCCTCCGCCGACCCCGCCGGCCAGCCCTGGTCCGAGCGCAAGAAGATGGTCTGGTGGGACGACGCGGAGGCGAAGTGGACCGGCACCGACGTGCCCGACTTCGAGCCGACCAAGCACCCCGGCTACCGCCCGGACTGGAGCACCAACCCGCACGGCATGGAGGCGCTGGCCGGCGACGCGCCGTTCATCATGGAGGCCGACGGCCGCTGCCAGCTCTTCGTGCCGTCCGGCCTCAAGGACGGCCCGCTGCCCACGCACTACGAGCCGCTGGAGAGCCCGGTGCGCAACCAGATCCACCCGGGCCGGCAGGACAACCCGACGCTGAAGCTCTGGCCGCGTCCCGGCAACGAGACCCACGACGCCGAGGACCCGCGCTACCCCTACGTGTTCTCGACGTTCCGCCTGACGGAGCTGCACTGCGGCGGCATCATGAGCCGGGTGACGCCGCACACCGCGGAGCTGCAGCCGGAGTCGTTCGTGGAGGTGCCGGTCGAGCTGGCCGAGGAGCTGGGGATCGAGCACCTCGGCTGGACCGTGGTCTCGACCCTGCGCGGCGAGATCGAGGTCAAGGCGATGGTGACGCGCCGCCTCAAGCCGTTCTCCATCGGCGGCAGGACGGTCTACCAGATCGCCATGCCCTGGGTGTTCGGCGGCCAGGGCATCGCCCACGGCGCGTCGGCCAACGTGCTGCTCGGCATCTACGGCGACGCCAACACCGGCATCCACTCCACCAAGGCGCTGACCTGCAACCTGCGCGCCGGCCGCCTGCCCACCCCGGCGGGGTTCAGCCATGGCCAGTGACCCCGGAGCCGCGCACGACCAGGCGGCGCTGCAGGTCGAGGCCCGCGCCGTCGAGCACCCCGAGCCCGACCCGGGCCGCCGCGCCCTGGAGGTGCTCGACCGGGTGCTCGGCGAGAAGCCGGGCGACGGCACGACGAGGCGCGACCGCGGGCAGCTCGGGAACGACTTCTCCGAGACCACGCGGCTGCTCTGCGGATGGCGCGACATCCTGATCCAGGCGCAGCGCCGGGAGGGCCCCACGCCCGCCTCCCGCGCGCGGCTCCAGGCGCTCAACGGCGTGCTCAGCGCCGTTCTCGGCGGGCACTTCCCGCTCGGCGACATCCCGTGGCCCCAGGTCGAGAAGGCGCGCGATGTCCTCGCCGGGCTGCTCGACCGAAGCTGAGCCGCCCCGCGTGGCCTGCCCGCGCGGCGTCGCGCGCCGGGCCGGCGCCGGGCTCGCCGCGGTCCTGCTGCTGGCGCCGCCCCTGGCCGCGGCGGCGCCGTTCTGCGTGCGCACGCCGTCCGTGCCGTCGCGCTGCCTCTACGTCGACCCCGGCGAGTGCAGGACCTCTGCGCGCGCACAGGGCGGGGAGTGCGTCGTCAACCCCGCGGAGCCGCATCCGGTGATCGGCACGGGGCGCTACTGCATCGCCGTGTCCGGCGGCCCGCTGTCGTGCGAGTACCCCGACCGCTCGCCCTGCGAACGCGCGGCCGCGCGCATGGGGACCGGCTGCGTCGAGGCGCCGCGGACCGGGAGCGGCGAGGCCCCGCTCGCCGACCCGTTCCAGGCCGTCCGCCCCTACTGAGGGCGTCCTGCGCGGCGAGACATCCGGGCGAATTCGAGGCGTTTTCGTCCCGGTCGGCAGGACGGATCTGTCCTGTCCCGCGAGACAGGAAGGTCGGGCTCCGCCCGAACCCGCAAAGGGTCCGAGGACCCTTTGATCCCACTACTTAAGTATTGGATTCCAAAGGCGAGCCTTTGGCGGAGTCCAGAGGCAGAGCCTCTGGCCTTGCTTGCTGCCGTCCGGCACGAGAAAGGGCGAGGCCTGCGCCCCGCCCCGTCCGGCTGGAGGTCTGGCTACTCGGCGGCCTTCTGGAGCGTGTTCTCCAGCGAGTTCGCCCGGTAGAACTCCTCCGCCGCGGCCGCGCCGCTGCCCGGCTCGACCTTGATGCCCACGTCGCGCATGGCCATCTCGGCGCCCGTGATCGCGGCCAGGCACATCAGCTCGTTCAGGTCGCCCAGGTGGCCGATGCGGAACAGCTTGCCGGCCATCTTCGCCAGGCCCGCGCCGGTCGCCAGGTTGTAGCGGGTGAAGGCGCGCTTGATCACGTCGGCGCCGCTGAAGCCCTCTGGCACCATGATCGCGCTGACCGTGTCGCTGTACCACTTCGGCTCCTGCGCGCAGAGCTTCAGCTTCCAGCCGTCGAGCACCGCCGCGCGCACGCCGCCGGCGAGGTAGGCGTGGCGTGCGATGACGTTGTCGAGGCCTTCCTCGTCGAGCAGCATCTTCAGCGACTCGCGCAGGCCGTAGAGCAGCGGCAGCGAGGGCGTGTAGGGGAAGTAGCCGTCCTTGTTCGCCTTGGACTGGTCGTCGAAGTCAAAGTAGGCGCGGCGCAGCGGGTTGTTGTTGCGCGCGGCCTTCTGCGCCTCGAGCGCCTTCTGGCTGACGCAGGCGATGCCGAGGCCTGCGGGCAGCATCAGGCCCTTCTGGCTGCCGGTGATCGCGCCATCGACCTTCCAGTCGTCCATGCGGAAGTCGATGGAGCCGATCGAGCTGACGCCGTCGACGAACAGCAGCGCGGGGTGGCCCGCGGCGTCGATCGCCTTGCGGACGGCGCCGATGTCGCTGGTGACGCCGGTCGCGGTCTCGTTCTGCACGACGAGCACGGCCTTGATCTCGTGGCCCTTGTCGGCGGCCAGGGCGGCGCCGATGCGCTCGGGCGAGGCGCCCGTGCCCCACTCCTCGTCCTGCACGACGACCTCGAGGCCGACGCGCTGCGCCAGGTCGATCCACAGCGTGCTGAACTGGCCGAACCGCGGCGAGAGCACCTTGTCGCCCAGGCTGAGCGTGTTGGTGAGCACCGCCTCCCAGCTGCCCGTGCCCGACGACGGGAAGATGAAGGCCTGGCCCGTCGTGGTGCGGAACAGGCGCTTGAGCTGCTCGAAGATCGGCAGGGTCAGCTTGGGGAAGTTCGGGTTGCGATGGTCCTCCATCGGGACGTGCATCACGTTGAGGATGCGGTCCGGGACGTTGGTCGGCCCAGGCACGTTGAGGAAGTGGCGTCCAGTCATGCAGTCCTCCCAATCGCGTCTTGCTCCCGGGAACGGTGGGTCCGCCCGGGCATCCGCGTCGCTGGCCGGGACCAATAGCCCAGAGCACCGCCCGGCTCAAACACCTGCTTTCGATCCCCGCGACATTTCTGCAAAGCCGGAGGCCGCCTGCGGGAAAGAAAACGGCACCAAGCGAGCCCCGGAAGCCTCTCGCGACGCCTCCTAGCAAGCAAGCATGGGCTCTGCCCAAACCCGCAAAGGGTCCGAGGACCCTTTGATCCCCTTACCTAAGGGAAGCCATCCAAGGGGCTTCCCTTGGCAGAGTTTGAGGCAGCGCCTCAACCTTGCTCCCTTCAGGCGCCCAGCCCGACGAAGGCGAGCGTATCGCGCAGGGTGGGTGCCAGGAAGCGCAGCGGCGCGGCCATGGCCCCGATGATCTCGACATGGTTGATGCCGGGGTAGATCCGCGCCTCCGCGAGACCGCCGGCCGCCCGGATGTGCGCGGCCAGGTGCCGCGTGTTGGCCGGCAGCACCGTGGTGTCCCTGCTGCCCGCGCACAGCAGGGCCGGCGGCCCGTCGCCCCCTGCGTAGGTGATCGGCTGGGTGTCGACGCGGTCCGCGCCGCCGAAGATCGTGGCCAGCTCGGCGGTGTGCAGCGGCAGGAAGTCGTACGGCCCGGCGAGGCCGACCAGCCCGCGCAGAGCCTCGCGCGGCGCCAAGCCCTCGGCGCCCAGCCAGCGCGGGTCGAAGGCCAGCATCGCCGCGTTGTAGGCGCCGGCGGAGTGGCCGACGAGGAACACCGGCTCCGGCGCCGCCTCCCGGTCGGGGGCACGCGCCTCGGCCACGGTCCTCGCGTGGCGGGTGGCCCAGCGGACCGCGGCGGCGCAGTCGCGCAGGAAGTCCGGGTAGCGCACCTGCGGGTAGAGCCGGTAGTCGGGGATCACCACGATCGCGCCGCGCTGCGCCAGGGCGCCGCCGACGAAGCGGTACATCGCCTTGCCGCCGTCCTTCCAGCCGCCGCCGTAGAGGAACACGACCACCGGCGCGGCGCCCGCCCCGGGCACGGGGTCCGGCGCGTAGACGTCGAGCGTGCGGCGCGGCCCGTCGCCGTAGGCGATGCCTTCCGCCACCCGCCGGCGCGGCGCCAGGTCGTTGAGGATCCTGGCCGGCGAGCAACCCGCGGCGAGCAGGAGCCCCATCCCGCCCAGCACGCGACGGCCGAGGCCGGCGGAACGGGACGCCGTCGATGCGGGGCTGGCGTGGATCTTGCTGCCGGGTGCGGCATCCGGCATGCCCGGGAGGGCTTCGGGCGGACGTGGTTGGGCTTCGTTCATGGCGCGACAACGCGCGCCTCGCCGCCGGGGTGCCGCGGGCGTGTCCGCCGGATGCAGAGTGTTAACCGGGCCGGTCCATGCTGGGCGCCGTGCCGTTCCGCCGAGGGTGCCACGCCAGCCACGACACGACTTGCCATCGACCTCGACGCCATCGCGGCCAACTGGCGGCTGCTGCGCGGCCGCCACGGCGGCGACGTGGCCGGCGTGCTCAAGGCCGACGGCTACGGCCTGGGCGCGTCCAGGATCGCCCCGCGCCTGCTGGCCGAGGGATGCCGGCACTTCTTCACCGCCCACCCCGGCGAGGCCCGCGCGATCCGGCCGCTGATCGGCG
>JBPBQS010000078.1:0-4685 GCA_050920955.1 Janthinobacterium lividum
TGCCAGCAGCGCCGCCAGCACGATCTCACGCCGCACCGCTCACCTCGCCCGTTGCCGCCACGCGCCAGGGATGGATCGCGTTGTAGTGGTAGTACGCGGCAGGGCCACGCTCGGCGACCAGGGCGTCGTGCGTCGGCTGCACGCGACCCTGGTCATCGGTGGCGCGGCTCTGCAGCGTCGCCGGGCCGCCCTCCCAGCGCCAGGGCAGCCGGAACCGCGTCAGGCAGATCGGCAGCACCGGTCCCTGCAGTTCCGCGTCTCGCCACGAGGCACCGCCATCGACCGACACCTCCACCCTGCGGATCGTGCCACGCCCCGACCAGGCGAGGCCGCGTACCTCGTGGAAGCCAGGCTCGCGGAGCGCCTGTCCTGCGGACGGCGAGGTCACCACGGACTTCACCTCCATCACGAACGCGAACTGGCGCGCCTTGCCGCCGGGCATCAGATCCGTGTAGCGCGACGTCTCCTCGCGGGTCATCCACGGCTCGGTGCCGAGCTTGAGCCGGCGCAGCCACTTGATGCTCGTGTTGCCCTCGAACCCGGGCAGCAACAGGCGCAACGGATAGCCCTGCTCCGGGCGCAGCCGCTCGCCGTTCTGCGCGTAGGCGAGGATCGCGTCGTCCATGGCCTTGCCGATCGGGATGGAGCGGGTCATCGCGGCGCTGTCCGCGCCCTCCGCCAGCATCCAGCGCGCCTCGGGCTGCACGCCGGCCTGGTCCAGCAGGTCGGCCAGACGCACCCCGGTCCACTCCGAGCAGCTCAGCAGGCCGTGGGTGTCCTGCACCGTGGCGTCTGCCGGCGTCGGATGCCACAGCTGCGCCGAGTTGCCGGAGCACTCGAGGAAGTGGATGCGCGACACCGAGGGCAGGCGCAGCAGGTCGTCCATGGTGAAGAGCAGCGGCCGGCGCACCAGCCCATGGACCATCAGGCGGTGCCGGTCGGGGTCGATCGTCGGCACGCCGGCGTGGTGACGCTCGTAGTGCAGCCCGGCGGGGGTGATGATGCCATGCAGGTCCTGCAGCGGGGTGACGCTGACCCCGACGCCCGGCTGCGACGTCCTGTGCCCCACCCGGCGGATCACGTCTTTTTCCGAGACGGCCGGCACCCCGTACGGCGGGGTGACAAGGGGCGCGCCGAGCTCGTGGGTCCATTCGGGAACCTCGGGCGGCGCCGCGACCGGGGTGCCGGCCGATGCCCGCCGCAGTCCCGCGGCCAGCGCCGTGAGACCGAGCCCCATGCCCAGCGCCCCGCGCCTGCGCACCTGATCCTGCATCCGGTCGCCTCCCCCTGGCCAGGCCTGTCCGGATTCGCTGCCCCTCTCGGAACTCCGCACCATCCCGGCAGCACCGGAACCGGTGCCTCGCGCAGCCCGTACCTCAGATGATGGGCATGAGGCGCCATGGCCGACAAGCAGCGGGACAGGCCCGCGGTCGTCGGTGGGGCAGGGCCTCAGACGCGGAACACGTAGGCCGTACTGCCGTCGCGCTCGATATCGGGGGGAAAGGCCGCATGCTTCTCCGCGTAGTACTGCGCGCGATGGTCGCCCTCGCTGGCCAGGTTGTAGGTCAGGTACAGGATGCGGCGCGCGCTGTCCGTGAGGTTGGGCTTGGAGGCATGGGGCGCGAAGCTGTCGAAGAAGATGACGTCGCCCGGCTGCGTCGGCACGGGATGCAGGGCGAGCGCGTCCTCGTCGAGAGGGTTCCATTCCTCGCCGAGCAGGCCCTCGCGGTGGCGGCCCGGCACCATCTCCAGGCAGCCGTTCTCCAGGGTGGCCTGGTCCACCGTGACCAGCGCGGTGACGAACAGGGGGGCGTAGCGTGTCCACCCGGCCTGCTGGTCCTGGTGCGCCTTGAAGCCGGGGGCGCCGGGCATCTTGAAGTTGATCTTCTCCTTGAACAGCACGACCGGGCCGCCCATCAGCGCGGCCGTCCAGCGGCTCAGCGCGCCGTCGCGGATCATCCGGTCAAAGCCGGCATGGAACGGGCAGAAGTTCTCGATGCGCTGCATCACCCGGCGGCCGGGCTCGGTCAGGCTGTCCTCGTAGTATACCCAGTGCCGCCCCGCAGCTTCCGGGGCCTCCTCCATCTCGCGGGTCCAGGCGAGCACGTCGGCGCTGTCCCCGTGGCCGAAGAAGCCGGGCACGACGAGGTAGCCGTCGCGCCGCATGGCGGCCCGCTCGGCCTCGGTGGGATCGCGCAGGCTGGCGGGCTCGCCCCCGGCCCGGGCGGCATCGTCCGACACGAGGCCGGGCGGGGAACGCAGGGCGGCACTCATGCCGCCAGCTCCGGCAGCAGGGCGTGGGCTTTCTCGACATCGGCGGGGAAGTCGATCTCCGTCCAGGGCAGGCCCGTGATGTCCTCGAACCCGAAACGGTCTGCGTGTGCCAGCATCATGTCCCTCAAGGGCTCCTCGTATTCCATGTTCCGGCGGCCGGAGGACACGTAGTCCCCGGCGCGCCCGGCGAGTTCCGCGGCCATGGCGGGGGAAAGGCGGAAGAAGCCGACGGACTCGCCGTGCCAGTCGTGGTCGGCCGTCGGACGCTTGTGGAAGTCCACGATGCGGTTGCCAGCCACGCAGATCTTGACCGGCTCGTCGCCAGGTTCCAGCTCGCGGTCGAGCAGCAGGCAGTCGGCACGGGGGCTGTCGAGCAGGCGTGCCATCAGGCGCGCGTCGTAGAGCACGTCGCCGTCCATCAGCAGCACCGGGACGCCAGCACCCAGCACGTCGCGGGCGCACCACAGCGAGACGACGCTGCCTTCGCGGAACTCGGGGTTGAGGATGGTACGCACCGACGTGCCGTCCGGCAAAGCCGCCAAGGCACTCTCGACCTCAGCGGCGCAAAAGCCGGTGACCACGGTGATATCCTCGACCCCGGCCGCCCGCAGGATGCCGACGTGGCGGGCCAGCAGGGTTCGGCCGCCGAAGGCGAGCAGCGACTTCGGGCCCTGCCTGGCCCCCGGCGTGTCGTCATGCAGACGGCGTCCGATCCCTGCCGCGAGGATCACCGCGCAGGGGGCGGTGCCGCCGCGCGAGGCTGTCGACATGGCGTGGTCCCCTGCAACACATTGTCCCAGTATGACAAAGCGCCTACAGCGCACAACCCCGCCATGGACGACCGGATTGGCCTGTCCTGCAAGGAAAGCCTTGATGTCCACCAGTCTCAAGCGCGTCGAAGCCGCCCCCCCCCCTGTCGAGCCGTCCCGTCCGGCCCGCCTGCGCGCCCTGCTGCAGGCGCCGGAGCTGGCGTTCATCATGGAGGCGCACAGCGGCCTTTCCGCCAAGATCGTGGAGGAGGCGGGCTTTGCCGGCATCTGGGCGTCGGGGCTGTCGATCTCGGCCATGCTGGGCCTGCGCGACAACAACGAGGCGTCGTGGACCCAGGTGGTCGACGTGCTCGAGTTCATGGCCGACGCGTCCAGCCTGCCGATCCTGGTGGACGGCGACACCGGCTACGGCAACTTCAACAACGTCCGCCGCCTGGTGCGCAAGCTGGGCGAGCGCGGCATCGCCGGGGTGTGTCTCGAGGACAAGCTGTTCCCCAAGACCAACTCCTTCCTCGGCGAACGCCAGCCGCTCGCCGACATCGAGGAGTTCTGCGGCCGGATCCGTGCCGGCAAGGACGCGCAGACCGACGACGCGTTCTCGATCGTGGCCCGCACCGAGGCGCTGATCTCCGGGCATTCCATGGACGAGGCGCTGCGTCGTGCCGAGGCGTACCATGCCGCCGGCGCCGACGCGATCCTGGTGCACTCCAAGCGTCCCGACGCTGCGGAGATCACCGGCTTCATGCAGCGCTGGGACCGGCGCTGCCCGGTGGTGATCGTGCCGACCATGTACTATTCGACGCCCTCCGACGTGTTCCGCGACGCCGGCATCTCGCTGGTGATCTGGGCGAACCACCTGGTGCGTTCGTCGATCTCGGCGATGCGCGACACCGCGCGCCAGATCGCGCGCGGCGAGTCGCTGCTCCAGGTCGAGGGGCGGGTGGCGAGCGTGCGCGAGATCTTCGCGCTTACCGGCAACGACGAGCTGGAGCGCGCGTCCCTGCGCTACCTGCCGGCCACGCGCACGGTACGTGCGATCGTGCTTGCGGCCGGGCAGGGCGCCAACGCCGACGGTGGGCTCGGCCAGGCCACCGCCGACATGCCCAAGTGCATGGTCGACATCCGCGGCCGGCCTCTGCTGCGCCACCTTGTAGGCACGCTGGAGGAATGCGGCGTCGGCGCGGTGGCCGTCGTGCGCGGCTATCGCAAGGAAATGATCGCACCCGACGGGATCGTCACGGTCGACAACGACGCCTATGCCGAGACAGGGGAGGCGGCGTCGCTGGCCTGTGCCGCGCACCTCCTGGAGGGCGAGACGGTGGTGGTGTACGGCGACGTGCTGTTCCGCCGCTACATCCTCGACGGGCTGCTGGAGTCCCCCTCCGACATCACCATCGTGGTGGACTCCACGCGCGGGGGGGATGCCGGGAGCGTCGCGGCGCATGCCTCGCCCGGCAACCCGCGCGATCTGGTGTCGGCCGATCGGCCCGCCTCGCCGGGCTACCTGGACGACGGGCCGGTGCTGTTCACCGGCATGGCGGACGCTGCGGGCAGGGCCAGCGGGGAATGGATCGGCCTGATGCGGCTGAGCGCGCGCGGGGCGACTCTGGTGCGCGAGGAGCTGGCGCGCATGGCCGACGA
>JBPBQS010000079.1:0-4667 GCA_050920955.1 Janthinobacterium lividum
ACGGCGCACACCACGAACCTGGTGCCGGTGGTGCTGGCGGCGGGCGGGTCGCTGGCGGACGGCGGGGGCGTGCCCGACGGGGAGGCGCCGCGGAGCGGGGGGATGCGCGACGGGCGGCTGGCGGACTTGGCGCCGACGCTGCTGGACCTGATGGGGCTGGAGCGGCCGGCGGAGATGACCGGCCGCTCGCTGCTGCGGGGCTGAGCGGGGCGCGGGCCGTGGGTGGGCGGGCGCGGGCGGTTCGCCTGGCGGGGGCGCTCGCGGCGATGCTGGCGGCGGGCGGGGCGGCGCCGGCGCCGGGCGAGCTGGACAGCGTGGAACGGCACCGGGTCGAGCGGCTCGCCGCCGGGCGGGAGGCGGCGGCGCGGGCGGAGGCGGCGGCGGCGGCGCAGGCCAGGCTCGGGCAGGCGCGCGTCTTGGCGGCGGCGCAGCTTCGCACCACGGAGGAGGCGGCCGCGGACGCCGGCGCGCGGGTGGCGTCGCTGGCCGCGCGGCGGGCGGAGGCGGAGCGGCGGCTGCGCGCCAGGGCCGCGGACCTCGCGCCGCTGCTGCCGCTGATCGAGCGGCTGTCGCTGTATCCGGCGGAGACGCTGCTGGCCGCGCCCGCGCCGCCGGATCGCGCGCTCACCGGGCTGCTGGTGGTGCGCGGGCTGGCGGCGGAGCTGCAGCGCCAGGCCGCCGCGCTGCGGGCCGAGCAGGCGGAGGTGGCGGCGCTGGCGGCGGGGCAGCGCGAGGAGACGGTGCGTCTGGACGCCGTGCGCGCCGTGCAGGCCGGGCAGGCCGCCGCGCTGGACCGCGAGATCGAGGGGGCGCGCGACGCGGAGCGTTCGGCCGAGGACGCGGCGGCGCAGGCCACGCGCGACGCGGCCGATGACGCGGCGCACGCCTCCACGCTGCGCGAGGCGCTGGCCAGGATCGAGTCGCAGCGGCGCGAGGCAGAGGCCAGGGCGCGCGCGGAGGCGGTGCGCGACGAGCGCGAGCGGCGCGACGCGGAGGCGGAGTCGGCGCGGCGTCGCCAGGCGGCGCTGGTCAGGCCGGCGGGGCCGGGGCTGGCGGTGGCGAGGGCGTCCGGGGGGGCGATGGTCGTGCCGGTGGCAGGGAGCGTGGTGCAGCGCTGGGGGGCGGCCACCGACGCGGGGCCGGCGACCGGGCTGTCGTACCGGCCGCCGCCGGGGGCGCGCGTGGTGTCGCCGTGCGCCGGGCGGGTGGTGTTCGCGGCGCCGTTCCGCTCGTACGGGAAGCTGGCGATCGTGGACTGCGGCGGGGGGTTCCACGCGGTGCTGTCCGGGCTCGGGCGGCTCGACGTCACGCCGGGGCGCACGGTGCAGCGGGGCGAGCCGGTCGGCGTCATGGGGGAGTGGGACCCGGCGCAGGCGGGGGCGGGACCGACGCTGTCGCTGGAGCTGCGGCGGGGGGGGCAGCCGGTGGACCCGGGGCCGTTCCTGCGGGGGCGGGGGTGAAGCAAGGTTGGGCTCTGCCTAAACCCGCCAGGGCGAGCCGCCCTGGACTGGCCTTACTAGGGAAGCCATCCAAGGGGCTTCCCTTGGCGGAGTTTGAGGCAGCGCCTCAATCTTGCTTTTTCGGTGTGCACGAGGCCCCTTCCGCCGCGTCGCGTGTTGGATTGTAATCCGGCCGTTGACCTCGCGTAATCCAGGCAGACCTACATCTCCTGGACGGCTGGTCCGGCTGCGCCATCCGGCGGGCGCGGCACACAGGGAGAGTTTGGGCATGAACATCCGCAGCGGGCTTCTGGCCGGCGCCGCCTTCGCAGCCGGCGTCGCGGCGCTGCCCGCCTCCGGCGTGCTCGCGGGGCACTTCGGTTTCGCCCCCGCCTGGGCGCAGGAGACGTCGCGGGCGGACACCTACAAGCTTCTGACGCTGTTCGGCGACGTGTTCGAGCGGGTGCGCGCGGACTACGTCGAGCCGGTGACGGACCGCGACCTGGTGGACAACTCGCTGAACGGGATGCTGACGGGGCTCGATCCGCACTCGTCGTACATGACGGCCAAGCAGTTCCGCGACATGCAGGTGCAGACGCGCGGCGAGTTCGGAGGGCTGGGGCTCGAGGTCACGCAGGACAACGGGATCATCAAGGTGATCACGCCGATCGACGACACGCCGGCGTCGCGCGCGGGGATGAAGTCGGGCGACCTGATCCTGAGCCTGGACAACATGAGCGTGCAGGGGCTGTCGCTGAACGACGCGGTGGACAAGATGCGCGGGCCTCCCGGTTCCACCATCAAGCTGCTGATCAAGCGCGAGGGGGTCGAGAAGCCGCTCGACGTGTCGATGCAGCGCGAGATCATCAAGGTGCAGGTGGTCAAGTCGGCGATGTACGACGGGGTGGGCTACGTGCGGCTCGCCTCGTTCAACGAGCAGACGGACCCGGGGCTGCGGGCGGCGATCACCAAGCTCAAGGCGCAGGCGGGGGGCACGCTCAAGGGGTTCATCCTGGACCTGCGCAACAACCCGGGCGGGCTGCTCGACCAGGCGGTCGACGTCTGCGACGACTTCATCCCGGACGGCGAGATCGTGTCGACGCGGGCGCGGCATTCCGAGGACAGCCAGCGCTGGAACGCGCGGGGCACCGACCTCGTGGCCGGCGTGCCGATGGTGGTGCTGATCAACGGCGGCTCGGCGTCGGCGTCGGAGATCGTGGCGGGCGCCCTGCAGGACCACCAGCGCGCGGTGATCGAGGGCAGCCGCTCGTTCGGCAAGGGCTCGGTGCAGACGGTGATCCCGATGAAGCCGGGCGACGGGGCGATCCGGCTGACGACGGCGCGGTACTACACGCCGTCGGGGCGCTCGATCCAGGGGCTCGGCATCGCGCCGGACGTGCCCGTGGCGGAGAGCCGCGAGGAGCAGACGCGGTTCCTGCCGGACCACGAGGCGGACCTCAACCACGCGCTGAAGAACGAGGGGGCGTCGAGCCCGACCAAGCCGCCGGCGCCGCGCAACGACCTGCCGGAGGTGGCGGCCTCGATCCCGAAGATGCCGCCGGACGACTTCGCCAAGTTCGACCCGACGAAGCCGGAGACCGACTTCCAGCTGCAGCAGGGCCTGACGCTGGTGCGGGCGATGGAGCAGCAGCGCCACGCCTCGGCGCACTGAGGGCGGGGACGGGGTTCGGGCGTGGCTTCCGACCCGGCGGGCGGGCGGGCGGCGTCGCTGCGCGGGCGGCTGACGTGGCGCCGGCTCGGGGTCGCGTGGGCGGCGCTGGCGGTCGTGGCGGCGGGCGCGGGCGGCGTGCTGCAGTGGCTGGGGCCGCCGCCGCCGGAGCGGGCCGAGGCGGCTGCGGACGTGGCGCCCGGCGAAGGCGCGGCTTCGCCGGGTGCGGCGACGGAGGCGGGCGGGGCGAAGGCCGGGGGGCCGGAGGCGGGCTCCGCGCCGGCAGGGGGAGCGCAGGCCGACTCCGGGGCCGGGCTTGTCGCGCCGCATGATCTGCAGAGCACCGTCGTGCCGAACCCGGCCGGGCCGGTAAAGCTGCTTCCCTCGGGTGCGCCGGTTCGGCGCGACGCGGCGGGAGTCGCGTTGGGCGCGGGGGGCGAGCGGGCGGGTGGCGTTGCGGGGGTGGGCGTCCCGGCGGGGGCTGCGGGGTCCTCGGTTCCGGGGGGGGCCGCGGTTCCGGGGGACGTCGCGTCCGGCGGGGCGGCGGGCGGAGGGGCTGCGCGGGGCGTGGCAGACGGGCATTCCGGCGTGGCGGGGGTTCAGGCGAAGGACGGGCCGGTGGCGATCGCGGCGCCGCTGGCCGCGCTGCTGGAGTCGGGGGCGGACGGGCTGTCGCTGCCGCGGGTGGGCGCGGACGGGGTGGCGCCGATGCAGGCCTATGCGCGTCCGTATGCCGCGCCGCCCGGGGCGAAGCTGGTGGCGATCGTGCTGGACGGGATCGGGCTCTCCGAGTCCGACAGCTTGGCGGCGATCAACAACCTGCCGGGGGCGGTCGATCTCGCCGTCTCGGCGTATGCCGCGCATCCCGACGCGCTGATGGCCCAGGCGCGGCTGAAGGGGCACGAGCTGCTGGCGTCGATCCCGATGGAGCCCGCGGGGTCGCCGCTGAACGACGAGGGCGGGCTGGCGCTCACCGCGGACGCCACGCAGGACGCCAACGAGGCGGGGCTGGCGCGGGTGCTCGGGCGGATCCAGGGGTATGCCGGCGTCACCAGCGGTTCGGACGGGCAGCGCGGCGAGCGTTTCGCGCTCAGCGGGCGGCCGTTCGCCGAGGTGGCGCGGGTGCTGGCGGCGCGCGGGCTGATGTACATCGATGCGGCCGGGGTGCGGCTGCCGCCGGGGCTGGCGTCGCGCGGCGTGGACCTGGTGGTGGACGAGCCGGCCGGGGCCGCGTCGCTGGACGCGCGGCTGGCGCGGCTGGAGGCGATGGCGCAGGAGAGCGGCGCCGCGCTGGGCCTTGCCGGGCCGCCGCGGCCGGTCACGGTGGAGCGTCTGGCCGCCTGGGCCACGGGGCTGGCGGCGCGTGGCCTGGTGCTCGTGCCGGCAAGCGCGCTGGTACGGGCCGTAGAGCCGGGCGCGGTTGCGGCCGCGGTGTCGCCGGGGGCCGGGCACGCCGGCGAGTCGTCGAGCAGGAGGGCTCCGTGAGCGATCTTCCCTACCGTCCCAACGTGGGCGCCGCGCTGTTCAACCGCGAGGGGCTGGTGTTCGTCGCGCGGCGC
>JBPBQS010000191.1:0-4642 GCA_050920955.1 Janthinobacterium lividum
ACCCTCGCCGACGCCGACCGCGCGAAGCTGGAGGCGTTCATCGCCGCCGAGCTGCTCCCCACGCTGGACGCCCGCCCCGAGGGCTCGATCGTCCACACCATCGCCGACAGCCGCGAGGGCTGGGCCAAGGCGGTCGAGCTGCTGGAGGCCATGGCCTTCCGCCGCGAGCGCGACCAGGTCCTCGTCCTCGACCTCTCGAACGTGCGCCCCGCCGGCAGCCCGATCGCCGGCATGCAGGGCCGCCCCGCCTCGGGCCCGATCTCGCTGCTGCGCGGCCTGCTCAACATCCGCCGCCACGTGATCGAGCCCTCCCGCGACCGCGACCCCTCCTCCGAGATCCTGCAGCCCTGGGAGCAAGCGCTGCTCGTCGACCACCACCTCTCCGTCGAGGTCCAGGTCGGCGGCGCCCGCCGCGCCGCGCGCATGGCGACCAAGTGCTGGCGCGACCAGGGCGTGCTGCGCTTTATCCGCTCCAAGTCCGAGGGCGGGCTGTGGACCGCCAACCACTCCGTCATGGTGGACCGCGAGTTCTGGGACGCCGTCGCCCGCACCGACCCGACCGCCGACGCGGACGCCGCCTTCCGCCTCGTCGCCACGGACCCCGTCGCCGCCCACGCGCGCCAGGTGTTCGACGAGGTCACGCGCTGCGCCTACGTCAACGGCGAGCCCGGCCTGATCAACGGCGACCAGCTCGAGGACAACCGCACCGGCTCGGCGCGCGAGAAGCCGGTCTACGTCGACGGCCGCGACTTCCGCTCGCAGCGCTACCAGCTCGACCACGCCGCCGGCCTCATGGCCGACGCCTCCGCCCGCGCCGCCTCCGCGCGCTTCCCCGTGACCACCAACCCGTGCGGCGAGATCACGCTGCACGTCACCGGCGGCTACTGCGTGATCGGCGATTTCGCCCCCCTCCTCGCCTGCCCCGCCGAGCTCGACAGCTTCGCGCCGGGAGAGGCCGACGCCGACGTGCTGCGCGAGTGGGACAGCCGCGTGGAGGAGTCCGTGCGCCTCGGCGTGCGCTTCCTGCTGCGCGCCAACCGCATGGACGCCCTCTACGCGGCCGAGGTCGCGCGCACCAACCGCATCGGCATCGGCCCGACCGGCCTGCACGAGTGGGCCTGGATGCGCTTCGGCTACGACTTCCACGACCTGCTCGACGAGGCGCGCTCCGCCCCGTTCTGGACCATGCTCCACGCCCTGTCCGACGCCGCCAAGCAGGAGGCCGACGCCTACGCCGCCGAGCTGGGCATGGCCCGCCCGGTCACCGTCACCACGGTCAAGCCCGCCGGCACCACGTCGAAGCTGTTCGGCCTGACCGAGGGCGCGCACCTTCCCGCGCGCCGCCAGTACCTGCGCTGGGTGCAGTTCAAGGGCCAGCGCGACCAGGCCAGCGGCGAGTGGTCGCTCGGCTCGGACCCGCTGCTCGGCGAGTACGAGGCGCGCGGCTACCCGGTGCGCGAGCTGCGGACCTTCCCGGGCATGTCGATCGTGGGCTTCCCCACCGTCCCCCTCGCGCTGCGCCTCGGCCTCGGCGAGCGCCTGGTCACGGCGCCCGAGGCCAGCCCCGAGGAGCAGTACCAGTGGCTGCGCCTGCTGGAGCGCCACTGGATCGGCGCCGAGCAGGGCAACCAGGTCAGCTACACGCTCAAGGTCTACACCGACCGCTTCGACCTCGCCGAGTTCCGCCGGATCGTGCTCGCCGAGCAGCCGCACGTGCGCTGCTGCTCCGTCCTGCCGAGCCGGCCGGACAGCGAGCTGGGCTACGAGTACCTGCCGGAGGAGGAGGTCGCCACCGGGCGCTTCGCGGCACTCGTCGAGGGGATCAAGGACGGCGCGGTCCGCGAGGCCGTGGACTGGGCGCACCTGCAGTGCGCGTCGGGCGTCTGCCCGGTCTGACGCTCCGGGGCCGGGAAGGAAGGCCAGAGCCCTGCCCTGGACCCGCCAGGGGCAGCGCCCCTGGACCGGCGTCTTCTAGGCATCTTTGAGCAACATCAATCTAATTCTGATAATTAGCCTAGAAATAAATTTACTACTCCGCCACTGCAGGGAAATTAATTGGAAGTAGAAATGCCTGTAGGGCAGCTATTTAGCGCGAAAAAATACAATGAAGCGTTTTTAGAATTAAAAAATTGTATAGATGCTGAGCAGTGGCAGATGCTTAAAGCATTTCTCCATGCTCCTCATCATACGCTAACGGCCAAAGAAGCGGCTAAAGCCGCTGGGCATGAAGAATTTGAATTTTTCAATGCTAAATTTGGCAGACTCTCTTCTAATTTTTGTAAAATCCTCGATTTTAATCCTAAGAAGGAGTGGAATGGAGGGTCATATAAGACATCAGTTCTCGCTATTCTTGAGAAAACTGCTCGGGATGAGGAATACAGATGGAGACTACGACCCGAGGTGGTCGAATATCTTCGCACCATTGAGGCTGATCTAGATTCTTTAGGAAAGCAGCAGTGATGGACGCTGCTACTTAGCGTGCGACGTCTAAAATAATTAGGGTGCAAGCCTCCTGCAGTCGACAGCCCGACGTCGCCCACCTCCTCGATCACGTTTGCCCAGTCCACCAGCCCCGCCACGGCCTCCCCCGCCGCCAGCCACCGCAGCAGCCCCGCCCGCTCCTCCGCCCACGCCAGCGCAGATTCCGTCCGCCATCACCCCTCCTCGACGCACCCCGACCGTTGCACATGCCCCACCATCCGGCCACGACCGCAGCCCACCTTGCCTCCCGCCGCTCTCCGTCCCAGATTTCCCCTCGATGATCGAACTCGCCTTCCCGCCCCGCGCCGGCGACGACACCCTCTGGGCCGTGATGGCCTCGATGGGCCGCACGCACCGCGTCGCCGAGGTCTTCCCCAGCCGCGCCGCCGCCCTCGCCGACCGCGCCTGGCGCGAGCAGCAGGTCCGCGCCTACGGCCAGTTCCTCCGCGGCACCCGCCAGCCGGTCCCCCTCTACAGCGTGACGCCGATCCGCCGCACCGACCTCCCGAAGTCCTGGACCCCGCTGCCGGCCCTCGGCTTCCTCCGCGGCAAGTTCTTCTAGGAAGAAAGCAAGGCCTTCTTTTTCTGAAGAAAAAGAAGCAAAAAGACTTTGCCCGCTTGGCACCTGTGCCCCCGTTGGGTCCGGACCTTGTGGGCAAAGTTCTTTGGTTCTTTCTTTCAAGAAAGAACTGCTTTCTTCCTGTAGGCCCAGAAGGAGACTTCCATGGACACGACGCTGGCGACCGCCCCGGCCGAGAGCGGCGACGAGGCGGACGCCGTCGCGTTGTGGCGGGCGTGCGGGCTGGTCGTGGCGTACAACGACCCGGGCGCGGACTTCCGGTTCGCCGTGGCGGGCGCGTGCTCGGACGTGCTGCTCGGGCGCGACGCGGGCGGGCGGGTCGTGGGCAGCGTCATGGTGGGCCACGACGGGCACCGGGGCTGGCTGTACTACGTCGCGGCGGACCCGGACCTGCGGGGCAGGGGCATCGGGCGAAGCATGGTGCGCGCGGCCGAGGCGTGGCTCGCGGCGCGCGGGGTCGCCAAGGTCCAGCTCCTGGTGCGGCCGACGAACACGCGGGCGGTCGCGTTCTACGCGCGGCTGGGCTTCGAGGAGACGCCGCGCACGATCATGGCCCGATGGCTCGCCCCGACCCCCGCGGAGGAGCCGCCGGCCTGAATCGTGTGCGGGTCCGGGGGCGCCTGCCCCCGGCGGGTCCGGGCAGCGCCCAGCCTTGCCTGCCTCACGCCGCCCGCAAAGCCCCCGCCCTGGCCCGCGCGACGACGGCGCCGACGATCACGAGGGTGGGCCCGTCGCCCGGGTCGGCGTCGAGCAGGCCGGGCAGGGTGGCCAGCGTGGCGATGCGGACGCGCTCGCCGGGCAGCGAGACGTTCTCGACGGCGACGGCCGGCGTGGCCGGGTCCATGCCGCCCGCGACGAGCCGCGCCGCGACGCCGCCGAGCGTGCGCGTGCTCATGTAGAGCGCGAGCGTGCCCTGGGTGGCGGCGAGCGCGCCCCAGTCGAGGGAGGGGATCTCGTTGTTGCTGCCGTGCCCGGTGACGAGGTGGAGCGAGCGCGACACGTCGCGGTGGGTCAGCGGGATGCCGAGGCGGGCGGCGGCGGCGCAGGCGGCGGTGACGCCGGGGACCACTTCCACCTCCAGGCCGGCGTCGCGCAGGCAGTCCAGCTCCTCGCCGCCGCGGCCGAAGATGAAGGGGTCGCCGCCCTTGAGGCGCACGACGTGGGCGCCGGCGAGCGCCTCGCGCACCAGCAGGCGGTTGATGGCGGCCTGCGTCATGGCGTGGCGGCCGCAGCGCTTGCCGACGTCGACGCGGCGCGCGTGCGCAGGCGCCAGCGCGAGCACCTCGGGGCCGACCAGGCGGTCGTGCAGCACGATGTCGGCGGTGGCGAGGACCTGGAGCGCGCGCAGGGTGAGCAGCCCGGGGTCGCCCGGCCCCGCGCCCACGAGGCTGGCGCGGCCGGGGGCGCGGGGCGCGGCGGCGGCGAGGGCGGGCGCGTCCCACGGGCCGGCGACGTCGGACAGCGCGGGGTGGCCGGGGACGCCGCAGAGCACGCCGGCGGCGCGGGCCCGGGCGGCGAGGGCGGGGCTCGCGGTGAGGCAGAGCAGCACGCCGTCGAAGGAGGGGGCGCCTTCGCCCTGTG
>JBPBQS010000306.1:0-4570 GCA_050920955.1 Janthinobacterium lividum
ATGACTTCTCGCGCGACGAGATCCTCGGACTTGCCAGGGAGGCGTTCGCGGCCGAGCCCGACCTCATGCCCGCGGTGACAGCCGACCTGACGGCGATCCTCGACCGCGACGCGGCGTGCCCGGACCACATCACGCCCTTCCTGTTCTTCAAGGGATTCCAGGCGCTCCAGGCCTGCCGCATCGGCGGCAGGCTCTGGCGGCAGCGTCGCGAGCACCTGGCGCACCTGCTGCAGAGCAGGATCTCCGAGGTGTTCGGCGTCGACATCCATCCCGCTGCCAGGCTGGGGCGCGGCATCCTGCTCGACCACGCGACCGGCATCGTGATCGGCGAGACCGCCGTCGTGGAGGACGACGTCTCGATGCTGCAGGAGGTGACCCTGGGCGGCACCGGCAAGGAATGCGGCGACCGGCACCCCAAGATCCGCCGCGGCGTCCTGATCGGGGCGGGCGCGAAGATCCTCGGCAACATCGAGGTCGGGGAGGGCGCCAAGGTCGGCGCGGGCAGCATCGTCCTGGCCGACGTGGCGCCTTACACCACCGTGGTGGGCGTGCCGGCTCGGCCGGTCGGCGTGGCACGGCAGGGCGCGATGCCCGGCCTGACCATGGACCAGAGCCTGCCTGCGGTCGACTTCTCGATCTGAGGCCTGCGAGCAAGGTCAGGCTCTGCCCGAACCCGCAAAGGGTCCGAAGACCCTTTGATCCCTTTTACTTAAGAGATGCGTTCCAAGGGCGCAGCCTTTGGCGGAGTTTGAGGCGGAGCCTCAACCTTGCTCCCCTGGCAGTCCGGACGACCGGCCCCGCGGTGCTCCGCAGGGCCGGTCCGGGTGCCTAGCCGCCCTCGGCCTTCTTCTTCAGGTTGTCGAGGCCGACCTTGTACACGCCGGCCACGCCCTTCTTCGCAGAGGCGTCGTCCATGCCGGCGGCCGGGCTCGCGCCGGTGTCGGCCCGCTCGAAGCTGCCGGTCCAGGTCACCTTGCTGCCGCTGCCGCTGCCGGGCAGGACGGTGATCACGGAACGGTAGTGGCTCACCGGGAGCGTCTTCTTGTTCGCCGTGTCGTCGGTGATCTTGTAGGTGTAGCTGTGCTTGGCAGGGTCGTAGCTGACCAGCTGCTCCATCAGCTTGGGCCCGCCGAGGTCGAGCGTGCGCACCGAACCGACGGTGTTGCCCTCGGTGGCGGTCGACGACTTCACCGGCGGCACCCAGGTGAGGTCGCCGAAGTTCTCGATGATGCCCCACACCTTGGCCGGCGGCGCGGCGATCTCGACGCTCTGCGCCTCGTGCAGTTGCTCGGCCGCGCGGGCCGTGGACAGGCCAACGGTCGCGAACGCGGCAAGCGCCACGCCCATCATCATTGCTTGTTTCTTCACTTGGATTCCCCAGGCTGCTTGTCAGCCACGCGGAGGCTAGAGGGCGCCGCCACGGCCAGCAAGCCGCCGCCGGATACCGCCTAGTCGGCCGCCGCGACAAGGCCGGAACGCAGCCGGTCGCGGACCGCCTCGCCGAAGCTCGCGAAGATCCGCCGCGACACGGGGTCGGTGTCCAGGTCGTACTCGGGATGCCACTGGACGCCGGCGGCGAAGCCCTGCCCGCGCACCCTGACGGCCTCGATCGTGCCGTCCGGTGCCCTCGCCTCGACCACGAGCCGCTCCGCTAGGCGGTCCACCCCCTGGTTGTGCAGCGAGTTCACGATGATCCTCCCGCTTCCGGCCAGGCCGTGCAGCCAGCCGCCGGCCACCAGCTCCACCACATGCGCCTTGCCGTGCCTCACCAGGGCGCTGGGGTGGTCCGGCGTGGAGTGGTCGATGCGGCCGGTCAGGTCCTGCAGGCGCTGGTGCAGGCTGCCCCCGAAGGCCACGTTCAGCTCCTGGAAGCCGCGGCAGATCGCCAGCAGCGGGATGCCCCGCGCCACGGCCTCGCGGATCAGCGGCAGCGTCACCTCGTCGCGGCCGGCATCCTCCGGCGTTCCCTCGGCATGCGGGGGACCGTCGTAGTGGCCGGGCGCCACGTTGGAGCGGCTCCCGGTCAGGATGATGCCGTCGAGCCGGTCCAGCAGCGTCGCGATGTCCGCCGCGGCGCCGTTGGCGGGCACCAGCACCGCGACCCCCCCGACCACGTCGTCGACGGCGCGGATGTAGGTGTCGGAGGCCGCGTGGTTCGCGACGTTGTGCGGACCGAACTCCTTGGAGCAGCAGGACACGCCGACCAGTGGCTTCATCGCGTTCCTCCCATCGGGGCCAAGTGCGCCACGGTCACGCCCGCATCGTGCCGCATGGCAGGCGAAGCGTAGTGCTCCCCTGCCCCGCGCGCCACACCCGGCAGGGTCTGCCCCGCCGAATGCGGCCTCAGCGCGACGGCGTCGTGGCGGGGTCGTTGCCGAAGAAGTTCTTGTCGACGTAGCTGAACAGGGCCTGGTCGAAGGTGCCGCCGAACTGCTGGTCGAACAGGGTCACCGTCGTCGTCCTGCCCTGGGCGTCAAGCACGATCCAGGAATGCAGGGCCAGCGGCGGCGTCGAGAACACCAGCGTCAGGGTGCCCTCCTGCGGCGTGGCCGTGCGCACCAAGCTCACCTGGATCTGCCCGGGGCCGCGCTGGAGTCCTGTCACCGTCACCGGCCCGGTGAAGCGTATGTCCGCGTCGAGCAGCAGCCCGAGCGGGGTCCGCTCCTCGGGGATGTTGCTGGTCTGGTCGAGCTGGGCGTCGTGGAATACGACCAGCCCGTGCCCGGCCACCAGGAGCAGCGGGCTGGGCGGGTCGTACTGGAACCGCATGCGGCCAGGGCGCTGCAGCCAGGCGACGCCGTTGGACACCCGGCCGTCCGACGCCGTCTGCAGGAAGCGCGCCTTCATGGTGCGCACGCCGTTCATGTACTGCTGGATGCGGGCGAGGTCGGCCTCGTCTTGCGCCGTCAGCAGCGCAGGCTGCGCCTGCGCCAGGGCGGTTGCGGTGGTCGCGACCAGCCAGAGAGCGGTCAGCGTCAGGAGTGCGCGGCGTTGCATGGTCACGATGTGACACCGCGGCGCGGCGTTTGAAAGGCCGTTCGCCGTGGCGTCGCGGCGAGCGACCGGATCCGGGCCGCGGGAAAAGCCGCGGTCTGGCGGACCAGAGGCCGCTATGGAAGCATTAGGAAAGCAAGAACTTCTTTTTCTGAAGAAAAAGAAGCAAAAAGACTTTGCAGATTGGCACCCGGGGCGCCTGTCTGGCCTGGGATCCATTGACAGAAATTCTTTTGTTCCTTCTTTCAAGAAAGAACATGCTTTCTTTCTCCGGGGCAGAGAAGAGGGATGGTTCATGACAGGCTTCAGGGCCTGCCGTCGCGTCAGCCCCAGTTACGCAGCCCGGCGCGTCGTGCCAGTACGCATACCACGGCCAGCCAGGCGAGCTGCGGCGGTGCCACGAGCAGCGCCCACCACAGCCGCTCCCCGGACGGCGCCAGCACGAAGCCGACGCAACACGCTCCGCCCCAGGCCACGAATCCCCAGTACACCAGTGTGACCGCGACCGCGCTCATGCCGCTGCGGTGCGCCACCTGGTAGAGGTGCCCGCGGTGCGCCTGCGTGACGCGGCAGCCGCCCAGCAGCCGGCGCAGCAGCGTGAACGCCACGTCGAACAGCACCCCGGCCAGCAGCATCGGCATCAGCAGCAGCGACAGCTCGACCCGCGCGAACCGCCCGGCGGCGACGCCGAGCACGGCCAGGGTGAAGCCGCAGAACTGGCTGCCCACGTCGCCCATGAAGATCCTGGCGCGCGGGAAGTTGAACGGCAGGAAGCCGAGCACCCCGGACGCCAGGATGGCGGCGGCGAAATACACGAACCAGTCGCCCTGCCCGGCCGCGATCCCGGCCAGGAACAGGCAGGCGATCACCACCGATCCCCCCGCCAGCCCGTTCAGCCCGTCGATGAAGTTCACCGCGTTGGTCAGCACCAGGATCCACCCCACGGTCGCGGGGACGCCCAGCCAGCCGATCGCGACGGTGCCGATCCAGGGCACCCGGAGCTCGTGCGGCGCCAGGCCGCTGCCCACCGCCACCAGCGCCGCGACCGCCTGCGCGCCCAGCTTCACGGAAAACGGCCAGCTCCGCACGTCGTCGAGGTAGGAGACTACGGCGATGCCGAGCGAGGCGCCGATCACGGCGCGGAAGTAGGGGTCGGCGATGCGGGCGAAGTCGGCGAAGGCGTAGAGCGCGACGATGCCGACCAGGAAGGCCGCGACCACGCCCACGCCGCCGCCCTTGGGGGTCGGGCGCGTGTGCGACGAGCGTGCCACCGGCTCGTCCAGCACGCCGACCCGTATCATCGCCGCGACGACCACCGCGGACAGGGCGGCCAGCGCGGCGCAGAACAGCAGGTGACGCAGAACGGCCTCAGGCGCCACGCGCAGGAACTCCGCTCGCCGATGCCGCGAGGACCACGTCCCGCGTCGGCAGGCGCTCCCGCATGTGCCATCGCCGCCCCGCCGCGATCAAGGGAGCACGGGCGGCAAGGCCGCGTCGCGTTGCAAGGTCGGACGGGTCCTGCGTAGGGTGCGCCGTCATGCGACCCAGAACGCCACGCCGCCCCGGTGCCGGTGCC
>JBPBQS010000080.1:0-4544 GCA_050920955.1 Janthinobacterium lividum
AGGGCGAGATCACGATGGCCGGGATGCGCTGCGAGGGCTCGAGCGGGTTGCCCTGCGGGTCGTTGACGCGCGTCGTCACCGCGGCGTGGTCGTAGAGGCCGTCGGTCTCGTCGTAGGCGATGACGATCGCGCTGTCCTTCCAGTAGGGGCTGGCGGCGATGGCGTTGACCTCGTCGGCGATGAGCTGCTCGGCGATCTGGTTGTCCGAGTAGCCGGGGTGGTCGTCGCTGCCGGGGAAGGCGGCCTGGACCTTGGGGTTCGGGTCGACGGGCAGCAGGTTGTCGTTGTTGTCGTAGCCGCCGCGCACGTAGAACACGCCGCCCTTGGTGCCGAGCTGCTCGTTCTTCACCGCGGTGTAGAAGTCGGCCAGGCCGCGCAGGTGGGCGTTGGCCACCTTGGCGTTGTCGGCGATGTAGCCGAAGTATTGCGGCGCGTTGTGGTGGATGATGTAGGAGCTGTACATCGGCACCGCGGGGGAGTCGGTCGGCTCGGCGTCGTAGCCTTCCTGGAACCAGCCCCAGTTGGTCGGCGCGTTGCCGTCGCCGGCGATGCGCTTGATGTCGTGCTGGACGTCGAGCAGGTCGAGCGCGGGGTTCGGGTCGCTGGCGACCGTGGCCTGGATGCTCTTGCCCATGAAGGACAGCGGCAGCGTCGCGTAGGTCTGGTTCAGCGCCGGCTTGTTGGGGTTCTCGTCGCCGGGGTTGTACGGCGGCTTGATGGGCGAGAAGTCGAGGTTGGAGCCCGGGAACGGGCCGGGGTCGCCCACGATGGGCTCGCCGCCGCTGCTGGCCACGACGGGGCTCGCGGTGTTGGAGCTCGCGGTGCCGGGGTGCAGCGCCCACTGCGTCAGGCCGGACTGGCCGGCGATCATCGCCAGCGCGTTCGGCGTGGACGGCGCCGTGACCGTCATGTGGAAGTTGTCGAACATCGCGAAGCGGTCGGCGTACTGCCACAGGAACGGCGCGGTGTCGCAGTCGACGTGGCCCATGGCCAGCTCGCCCATCTGCTTCTGCGCGAGCGTCGGGTTGGCCGCGGCCGGCAGGAGGGTCGTCTTGCTGACGATCTGGCCGGCGGCGTTGGTGGTCAGGCCTTCCTCGTCCAGCGCGAAGCGGTCGTTGAGCGAGACCTTGTTGACGAAGTGCTGGCTGTTGTCGATGCCGGCGTGGGAGTGGTCCACGGAGGCGATGTCGGCCGGGTAGATCGGCACGGTGACGCCGCCGGGCGCCTTGACGGTCTGCGGGATCAGGAACGGCGAGATCATGCCCACGCTGCCGTCGGTGTTGACGATCGGCTGCACGAAGCCCGGGGTCCGCGACGCCGGCTGGCTGAACAGGCCGTGCGCGCCGGGGAAGGTGCCGAAGTAGAAGTCGAAGGAGCGGTTCTCCTGGAACAGGACGAACACGTACTTCACCTTCTTCTGCAGCAGCGCCACCTTCTCCGCGGTGGTCAGCTTCGGCTGCGCGGCCATGGAGGTCGCGAAGCGCTGCACGGTGTCGCTGCTCTTCGGCGCGATGGTGACGTCGCCCGGGGCCTCCTGCGCGAGCAGCGCCGTCGGCTGCAGCATCGCCAGGGTGCCGAGGATGGCGCAGGAGTTCCTGTACCAGTTCTTCAAAGTCATGCTGTTCCACCACCCAGAGTTGCAGACGCGCCAAACCGCCCGATTACACGGATGTAATCGTCGGGCGGAGTTGAAGCGCCTCGCGGCGGCGGGCGCCAACTACAGTTCGGTGACAAGTCAGACAAGCAAGGTCGGGCTCTGCCCGAACCCGCCAGGGCGAGCCGCCCTGGACTGGCCTTACTAAGAGAAGCCATCCAAGGGGCTTCCCTTGGCGGAGCTCGAGGCGGAGCCTCGACCTTCCTTTTCCTCAGACGAGGCGCCGGACCTCGCGCTCCTCGCGGACGACGTAGGTGTAGAACCGCACCGACCCGTCCGGCTGCTTCTCGCGGTAGATGCCCTGGATCTCGTTCTCCAGGCCGGGGAACAGGTTGGCGGCGCGCTCGAACATCTTGAGGTACTCGACCATGGGGCGGGCGCGCTCGTCGAGTCGCTCGCCGGGGACGATGGTGGCGATCCCGGGCGGGTAGACGACCCAGAGCGTGCAGGCGATGCGGCCGAAGATCTCGTCGATGGGCAGGAAGTCGACGTTGTTGCGCACGAACTCGCGCACCGCCTGGTCGGGGCGCATGGCCATGGTGGGGAAGTGCTCGGCGCGGAACTGGTCGCGCTGCAGCGTGGAGGTGCGGTGCGAGCGGTAGAAGTCGTGCATCTCCGCGCACAGGTCGCGCAGGCGCCGGCCGCCGTAGCGCTCGGGGCGCTGGCGCACGAAGTCGGGCATTACCTCGTCGAGCAGGCGGTTGTCGTCGTGCAGGCGCTTGAAGAACACGAGGAAGCTCAGCAGCGTGCCGGCCTTGCTGCTCTCCACGCCCGGCGTGAGCAGGAAGAGGATCGAGTTGAGGTCGTTCTTCTCCGGCACGATCCGGTTCTCGCGCAGGAACACGGCGAGCACCGGGGCGGGCACGCCGTGCTCGGCATAGGCGCCGGTCTCGTGGTCGAAGCCGGGGGTGAGCAGCGTCAGCTTGTTGGGGTCGGTCATGGCGAAGCCGGGGGCGACCTCGCCGAAGCCGTGCCAGCTCTCGCCCGGCGCCATCGCCCAGTGCGCGGGGTTGGCGGCCAGCTCGTCGGTCGACACGTCCTCCCAGCGCACGCGCGCCGGCGCGCCTTCCATGGCGGCCGCCGGGTTGGGCACGGTGTCGGGGACGAAGGGCTCGAAGAACCACTGCTTGGCGGGGTCGGTCTCGCGGGCGAGGAACTCGTCGCGCGCGGAGCGGATCTTCTTGCGCAGCTCGATGCCGAGGCGGACCGTGTCGTCCCACAGCACCTCGCCCTGCCGCCCCTTCATCATCTGCGCGCCGACGTCGAGCGAGGCGAACAGCGGGTAGAACGGCGACGTGGACGCATGCATCATGAAGAACTCGTTGAACCGGCGGTGCTCCACGCGCCGGCGCTGGCCCTTGATGTGGTTGTCGCGCACGTGGATCTGGCTCGACTGGCTGAAGCCGGCGAGCTGCTTGTGCGTGGACTGCGTGGCGATGATGCCCGGGCTCGACTCGGACAGGCCGTTCAGGCCCATGGCGAAGCGGCCCTTGTACAGCGGGTGGAACTTCATGAAGCCCGCCCAGGCCTCGTCGAACATCAGGTAGTCGCACAGCGGGCCGAGCTTCTCGGCGATCATGTCGGCGCTGTAGATCGTGCCGTCGTAGGAGCACTGCTCGACGACCGCGACGCGGAACGGGCGCTCCCTGCGCCACGCGTCCTTGTCGACCACGAGCGGGTTGTCGCGGATCGCCTCGCGCAGCCGGGTCTCGTCGAGCGAGGCGAAGTCGATCGGGCCGATCATGCCGTGGGCGTTGCGCGCCGTGGGCAGGAACACCGGGATGCCGCAGCCCAGGAACAGGCCGCCGTGGTGGGCCGCCTTGTGGTTGTTGCGGTCGAACAGCACCAGGTCGTCGTCGGCGACGAGGGACTGGAGCACGATCTTGTTGGACGTCGAGGTGCCGTTGAGCACGAAGTAGGTGCGCTCGGCGCCGAAGATCTTGGCGGCCTCCTTCTGCGCCTGGAGCGGCGCGCCCTGGTGGATCAGCAGGTCGCCGAGGTCGAGCACGGAGTTGTCGAGGTCGTCGCGGAACACTGCCTCGCCGAGGTGCTCGACGAAGATGCGCCCGATCGGCGAGCGCGAGTAGAACACGCCGCCGTTGTGGCCCGGGCAGGTCCAGAGCTGGTTGCCCTGCTCGGCGAAGTCCAGGAGCGCCCCGAAGAACGGGGTGCGCAGGGTCTCGGCGTAGTGGCGCAGGTAGGAAGCCAGGTTCTTGGCGATGAACTCGGGCGTCTCCTCGGCGAGGAAGACGAAGCCGTCGGCCTCGTGCAGCACGTCGACCGGCATGTCCTCGAAGCGCTGGTGGCGCACGAGGATGATGATCGGCACGGCCAGGCCGCGCTTCCTGATGAACGACACCAGCGCGGCGGCCTTGCCCTGCGGGCCGCGCTTGCCCCAGTCGATGACGACGCAGCCGAGTGCGGCGTCGGTGCGGATCACCAGCTCGGCCTCGTCGGTCTTGCGGGCGCGCAGGGTGGAGAAGCCGATCTTCTCGATCTCGGCGGTGATCTGGTCGAGGCGGATGCCCTCGATGTCGTCGGCGTCGAAGCCCGGCGCTGCGATCAGGAACTTGAAGCGGCGCTCGAACTGCACAGGCGGCTCCTCCGAAGGGGTGCCGCGCGGGCGGAGCGCGCGCGGGCGGGCGCGGTGTATCGCGTCGGCCGGGCCATGTCGAAGGCCGATTGCCGCGCCGCCGCCGTCCCGGCGCACGAAGCGCCTGTCCACCGTCTGTTCCGGCCGCCCGGCCGTGCTATCGTGCCCGTGCCATGCCCCCCGACGCGCCGCACCGCCGGATCATCCACGTCGACATGGACGCGTTCTACGCCTCGGTGGAGCAGCGCGACGACCCGTCGCTGCGCGGCATCCCGCTCGCCGTGGGCGGCTCGCGCG
>JBPBQS010000227.1:0-4481 GCA_050920955.1 Janthinobacterium lividum
CGTCAACATGACCCCCGCGGAGCTGCGGCGCTGGCTCGACACCGAGGACAGCCGCTCCGTCGGCATGACGCAGGGCGGCGAGCGCGTGGGCAACCCGGGCGATAAGGAGGCCGTGGGCCACCACATGGGCCACGAGATCCTCGCCCTGCACGACATGCACCAGGACCGCTACGGCGACGCCGAATACGACACGATGCGCAAGGTCACGGGCTACGTGCACCGCCACACGGCCCAGCGGCCCCACGGCGACGTCACGGACTCGCGCTGGCGCCAGTCGCTGATGAACTGGGGCCACGACCCGCTGAAGTGAAGCGAGCATGGGCTCTGCCCAAACCCGCAAAGGGCCCGGGGCCCTTTGATCCCTCTACTGAGGGGACGCGTTCCAAGGGCGCAGCCTTTGGCGGAGCTTGAGGCAGCGCCTCAACCTTGCTTCCTCAGACGACCTGCACCCCGTCCCTCGGCAGCATCAGCCGCCGCGTCATCACCAGCGCGCCGACCCCTGCGACCAGCAGCGCGCCGAGCCAGCGGTCCGGCAGGATCGGCTCGCCGCTGTCCGGCCCGAGCAGCAGGAACAGGTAGACCGCGCTGACCGCCAGCAGCGCGCCGCGTGCCCGCAGGCCGCGCCCCACGGCGACGAGGCACAGCGCCACGAACACCGCGAACACCCCGATCGCCAGCGCCCGCGCCGCGTCGAACGCCTGCGCGCCCAGCAGGTAGAACGCGCCCTGCACCTGCTGCACCGCCCAGGCGACGTCCTCGACCACGACGGTGCCGAACCTGTCCGGCCCCGCGAGGTACAGCCCCGCCGCCAGCAGCAGCCCCACCACCCAGACCACGCCCACCGTGTTGCGCCGCATCCCGCCTGCTCCTGCCCGCCGGACACGCATGTTGCGCCGCGCAGGGCCGACGACAAGGCGACACGCGCGCCGCCGCCCGCGGGCCTTTCCTTCCGCCACGGCCCGGCTGAAACTGCGCGCCCATGCCCGCATCCGCCCCGACCGCACGCGAGCCGTTCCTGGTGCTGCCCGGCTTCCTGCCGGACGCCATCGGCTTCGCGTCGCGCACCACGCTCTCGCTGCTGCTCGCCTACCTGTTCTCCTTCTGGATGCAGCTCGAGAGCGCGTCCACCGCGGGCGTCTGCGTCGCCATCGTCGCCCAGCCCCTGGCCGGCCAGACGCTGTCCAAGGCCGCCTGGCGCCTGGCGGGCACCCTGCTGGGCGGCTTCGCCTCGCTCGGCTTCGTCGCCGCGTTCGGCCAGGACCGCACCATGCTGCTGGCCGCCTTCGCGCTGTGGCTCGGCGGCTGCACGGTGGCGGCCTCGCTGCTCAAGGACTTCCGCTCCTACGGCGCCGTGCTGTGCGGCTACACCGTGGGCATCGTCGCCCTGTCCGACATCGACATGCCCCAGGCCGCCTTCGACAGCGCCATCAACCGCGTCGCCGCGATCGTGGTCGGCATCGCCGCCGTCGCCCTGGTCAACGCCGCCTTCGCGCCCGGCGGCGCGTGGCAGGACCTGGTCGCGCGCCTGCGCACAGCACTCGACGACATGACGGAGCACGCGGCCGGAGCGCTGCAAGGCGGCGGCGCCGCGCCGTTCGACACCCCGGCCAGCCTGCGCCTCGTGCAGGTGCTGCTGGCGATGCGCACGGAGGCCGGATACGTCCCGGCCGAGCTGCCAGACGGCCGCCTGCGCGCCGCCGGCGCACGCAGCGCGATCGCCGCGCTGTTCGGGATGCTCTCGGCCGTGCGCGCGATCGAGGCCGGCCTGCGCTGGCACCCCGCCGACGACGCCACGCGCCTCCGCCTCGCCGCCGCCGCGCAGGCGCTGCTGCACCCCGCCGACGCGCCCGCACCCCCGACCCCGGCCGCGACGCCGGGAATGGACCTGCCCGATGCCTTCCTGCTCGACCGCGTGGACGACCTGCTGGCCCAGCACGCGCTGGCCCGCGACGGCCTCGACACGCTGGCCACCGGTGCCGCGCTGCACCGGCGCGTGCGCCTGCGCGTGCACCACGACGTCGTGGGCGCCTGCCTGAACGCGGTGCGCACGATCATCGCGGTCGCCCTCGGCGCGCTGCTCTGCATCTATTCGGGCTGGAGCGGCGCCACGGCGATGCTGGTGCAGCTCGCGGCCTTCGTCGCCCTGCTCGGCATGACGCCGAACCCCTCGCAGGCCGGGCGCAACATGGCGCTCGCCCTGCCGGTCCCGGTCCTGCTCGCCGGCCTCGTCAAGTTCCTCGCCCTGCCCCTGGTCGCGGGCTTCGTGCCGTTCGCGCTGGTCGTGGCGCCGTGCAGCTTCCTGCTCTGCCTGCTGGTGCGCCTGCCGCTGACCGCGGGGCCGGCCGGAACCATGCTGCTGTTCTTCTGCCTGGTGCTCTCGCCCTCCAACCCGCAGTCCTACGACCTGGCCGCGTTCCTGAACCTGTGCGCGGCGCAGGTGGTGGCCGTGCTGATGCTGATGTTCTCGTTCTGGCTGATCCTGCCGGTCTCGCCGCACCGCAGGCTGTTCCGCGTCGCCGACGCGATCGGCCACGACCTGCGCCGCCGCCTCGCCCGCAAGCCGCGCCATGCGGCCAGCCAGTCGGACCAGCAGTCCCTGCAGTACGACCGGCTCGCCTCCGCCCGGCAATGGATGGGGCCGCAGACCCCGACCCGGCTCGCGCTGGTCGCCCGCCTGCAGGCGCTCGGCGAGATCGACACCGCGCTGTGGCGTGCGGACGACGGCCTCGACGCCGCCGTGTCGCAGGCGCCGGCCCTGCGCCCCGCCGCCGAGCGCGCCCGCGCCAGCCTGCGCCACCCCGCGCCCGGCGCGATCGAGGCCGCCGCCCGCGTCCTGCTCGACGAGGGCCTCGCCGTCGCGCCCGACGAGGCCACGGCCACGCTGCGCACCGCCGTGCTGCGCGCCGCCTCCGGGCTTTACGGCGCCTCCCGCCTGCTCGAGGCGCAGCGGCCGATCCTGCGCAGGTCCGGCATCCTGGCGCAGCCCTGATGTGGCGCGAGACCAACGTGGCCGGCGTCCTGGTGGCGCCGATCGTGCCCTACGCCCTGCTGGCGCTGGCGATCTACCTCGCGCTGCGCCCGCTGCTGGTGCGCCTGCACATCCAGCGCTGGACCTGGAACACGCCGCTCGCCGAGGCCGGCCTCTACGTCTGCATCCTCTCGCTGCTGGTCGTCTTTCTCTAGCGGCCGCCATCCCGGCAGCGCCGGCTGCGGCATCGCCCGCCCGGACGCCATCGCCTATGGTCACAGTCCGCAGCGCGAGGACCCGCCCTTGTTCAAGAGCTCCCGACGGCTGATCCGCGCAGGCGTCACGCTCGCGATCCTCGCCGCAGCATGCCTCGGCCTGGTCGGGCTGTGGAACCACTACCTCACCGGCGCCTGGACCCGCGACGGCCAGGTCCAGGCCAACGTCGTCAGCCTCGCCCCCGAGGTCGCCGGCCGCATCGTCCACCTCGCGGTCGCCGACAACCAGCTCGTCCGCCGCGGCGACCTGCTCTACGAGATCGACCCCGTCGACTACCAGGTCTCGCTCGCCGCCGCCCAGGCCGGGCTGCGCTCGCGCCAGGCCGACCTCGACGCCAAGCGCCTGCAGGCAAAGCGCCGCGACCAGCTCACCACGCTCTCCACCTCCGAGGAGGAGAAGCAGACCTACAACGCGAGCGCCGACATGGCCGAGGCCGCCTACGCCACCGCCCTGACCCAGCTCAGCCAGGCGCGCATCAACCTCGAGCGCACGAAGGTCGTCTCCCCGGTCAACGGCTACGTCACCAACCTCCTGCTGCGCCAGGGCGACTACGCTACCACGGGCACGCGCAACATCTCCGTCCTCGACAGCGACAGCTTCTGGGTCGCCGCCTACTTCGAGGAGACCAAGCTCCGCCACGTCCGCATCGGCGAGCCCGCCACCGTGGCGCTGATGGGATACGCCGCCCCCGTGCTCGGCCACGTCGAGAGCGTCGCGCGCGGCATCAACTCCGGCAACTACGCGCCAGGCACCCTGGGCCTCGCCTCCGTCGACCCCGTGTTCACCTGGGTCCGCCTCGCCCAGCGCATCCCCGTGCGCATCCACATCGACACCGTGCCGGACACCGTCCTGCTCGCCGCCGGCATGACCGCCACCGTCACCGTGGGCAGGGACGCCAGCCGGCCGGACGGCTGGCACGGGCTGATCTCGCGGGTGATGACGCAGGACTAGAGCAGGAAGAAGCAGGCAAGGCCTTCTTTTTCTGAAGAAAAAGAAGCAAAAAGACTTTGCAACTTGGCACCTGTGCCGCCCGGCTGGCACCGCCCCACGGGCAAAGTTCTTTGGTTCTTTCTTTCAAGAAAGAACTGCTTTCTTGCTTGCTAAGGGAAGCGCGCCCCTCTGGACAACGCCCCGGCGCACGCGGCACCCTGCGCCCGCGCCCGCCTGGCGGAATGGTAGACGCAGCGGACTTAAAATCCGCAGTCCGGATGGGCATGCCGGTTCGAGTCCGGCGGCG
>JBPBQS010000023.1:0-4476 GCA_050920955.1 Janthinobacterium lividum
GGTGATCGCGAGCGTGGGCGTCAAGGCGCCGGGCATGGGCACGGTGGTGGAGACGCTGTCGGGCGGCAACCAGCAGAAGGTCGTGCTCGCGCGCTGGCTCAACCACCACGCCAGGATCCTGTTCTTCGACGAGCCGACGCGCGGCATCGACATCGGCGCCAAGGCGGAGATCTACACCCTGATGCGCGCCCTCACCGCGCGCGGCTTCTCCATCGTCATGGTGTCTTCCGAGCTGCCGGAGATCGTGGGCATGTGCGACCGCGTCGCCGTGTTCTGGGAGGGCCGCATCGTGCGCACCCTGGAAGGCGACGACATCAACCCCGCCGAGGTCATGCGGCACGCGACCGCAGGAGACAGCCATGGGCTCCACTAGCGCCGCCGTCGCGACGGGGGGCAGACCGCGACTGCCGGGCCGCCTGGCCGGGATGCGCCGCTCCACCGTGTTCTACCCGCTGGTCGGGCTGGTCGTCGTGTGCGTCGTCATGTCGTTTGCCAGCGACACGTTCCTCTCGGCCGGCAACGTCACGAACATCCTGCGCCAGGTGTCGATCAACGCGATCATCGCCATCGGCATGACGCTGGTGATCCTGACCGGCGGCATCGACCTGTCGGTGGGCGCGGTGATGGCGCTGTCCGGCACGCTGATGGCCGGGCTGATGGCGGGCCACGTGCCGGGCGCGCTCGCGATCCTGGCCTGCCTCTGCGTCGGTCTGGGCTTCGGCCTGGCGAACGGCGCCTTCGTCGCTTACGGGAAGATGCCGCCGATCATCGTGACGCTGGCGACCATGGGCATCGCCCGCGGCCTGGCGCTGATCTACACCGGCGGCTACCCGATCAGCGGCCTGCCGTCGTGGATGCGCTTCTTCGGCGCCGGCAGCATCGCGGGCGTGCAGACGCCGATCGTGGTCATGGCCGTGCTCTACGTCGTGGCCTGGGTGCTGCTCGAGCGCACGCCGTTCGGCCGCCACGTCTACGCGATCGGCGGCAACGAGACCGCCACGCGCCTGTCCGGCGTGCGCGTCTCGCCGGCCAAGCTCGCGGTCTACGGCCTGAGCGGGCTTGCCTCCGCCCTGGCCGCGGTGGTGCTGACCTCGCGGCTGATGAGCGGGCAGCCCGGCGCCGGCGAGGGCTTCGAGCTCGACGCCATCGCCGCCGTGGTGCTGGGCGGCACCTCGATCGCCGGCGGGCGCGGCTCGCTGGTCGGCACCCTGCTCGGCGCGCTGCTGCTGGGGGTGCTGAACAACGGCCTGAACATGGTAGGGGTCAATCCCTACGTGCAGACGGTCGTCAAGGGCGGGATCATCCTGCTCGCCATCTACATAGGACGTGAGCGCCGGACATGAGCGAAACCAAGCCGAACAGCCGCATGACCGCCATCGTGTGCCACGGCCCGGAGGACTACCGGGTCGAGCAGGTCGCGCGCCCCCAGCCGGGCGCCCGCGAGATGGTGATCCGCATCTCCGCGTGCGGCATCTGCGCCAGCGACTGCAAGTGCTGGGGCGGGGCCAAGATGTTCTGGGGCGACGAGGCGTCGGGCACGGTGGCCTACGTCAAGCCGCCGGTGATCCCCGGGCACGAGTTCTTCGGCGTGGTCGACGACCTCGGCCCGGACGCGGCCGCGCATTTCGGCGTGAAGTCCGGCGACACCGTGATCGCCGAGCAGATCGTGCCCTGCGACCGCTGCCGCTTCTGCCGCTCCGGGCAGTACTGGATGTGCGAGGTCCACAACATCTTCGGCTTCCAGCGCGAGGTCGCCGACGGCGGCATGTCCGAGTACATGCTGATCCCGTCCACCGCGCGCGTGCACGTCATCCCGCCCTCCATGCGCCTGGAGGACGCGGCGATCATCGAGCCGCTGTCGTGCGCCATCCACACCGTGCAGCGCGGCGACGTGCAGCTCGACGACGTCGTGGTGATCGCCGGCGCCGGCCCGATCGGCCTGATGATGGTCCAGGTCGCCAAGCTCAAGACGCCGAAGAAGCTCGTCGTGATCGACATGGTCCCGGAACGACTGGAGCTGGCGCGCGGCTTCGGCGCCGACGTCGTGATCAACCCGCGCGAGCAGGACGCGCTGGCCATCGTCAAGGGCCTGACCGGCGGCTACGGCTGCGACGTCTACATCGAGGCGACGGGCTCGCCCGCGGGCGTCGTGCAGGGCCTGTCGCTGATCCGCAAGCTCGGCCGCTTCGTGGAGTTCTCCGTGTTCGGCGCCGACACCACGGTGGACTGGTCGATCATCGGCGACCGCAAGGAGCTGGAGGTGCGCGGCTCGCACCTCGGGCCGTACTGCTACCCGATCGCCATCGACCTGCTCGACCGCGGCCTGGTCACCTCGCAGGGCATCGTCACGCACGGCTACGCCATCGAGGAGTGGGACGAGGCGATCCAGGTCGCCAACTCGCTCGACTCGATCAAGGTCCTGCTCAAGCCGAAGCGCTGAAGCAAGGCGCGGGGGGAGAAGCGGCATGGACGACACGCGCCAGTTCGGCGGCCGGCGCGCCCTGGTCACCGGCGCCGGCAAGGGCATCGGGCGCGCCGTCGCCACGATGCTGGCCGCGCGCGGCGCCGAGGTCGTGGCCCTCGGGCGCACCGCAGCCGACCTCGACAGCCTCGCCGCCGCCATCGGCTGCCGCACCGTCGTGGCCGACGTCGGCGACACGGAGGCCGCCGCCGCCGCGCTGGCCGCGGAGCTGCCGCTCGACCTGCTCGTCAACAACGCCGGCATCTCCGTGCTCGAGCCGGCGCTGGAGGCCACGCAGGCCGCGTTCGACGCCGTGCTGCGCGTCAACACCTGGGCGCCGCTGCGCTTGGCGCAGGTGTTCGCGGCCGACTTGGTCGCGCGCGGCCGCCCCGGCGCCATCGTCAACGTGTCGAGCACGGCGTCCTCGCGCGGCCTCGCCCTGCACGCGGCCTATTGCGCGTCCAAGGCCGGCCTCGACGCCCTGACGCGCGTGCTCGCGATCGAGCTCGGCGCGCACGGCATCCGCGTGAACAGCGTCAACCCGACCGTGACGCTCACGCCCATGGCCGAGCGCGCCTGGTCCGACCCGGCCCGCTCCGCGCCCATGCTCGCCCGCATCCCGCTCGGCCGCTTCGTCCAGCCGGACGAGGTCGCGCGCACCGTCTGCTTCCTGCTCGGCGACGACGCGGCCATGGTCAACGGTACGTGCATCGAGGTCGACGGGGGCTTCTCCGCAGGCTAGGGCGAAGGAAGGAAGCCTTCTTTTTCTGAAGAAAAAGAAGCAAAAAGACTTTGCAAATCAGACAAGGGTCTTATGGGCAAAGTTCTTTGGTTCTTTCTTTCAAGAAAGAACTGCTTGCTTCCTTGGCCGTCCCGTCACGGCAGGTCGCGCGGGTGCAGCGGCGCGAGGCAGTCGCCCGCCGCGTCGAACAGGTAGCACAGCGCGCCCCGCACCCCGACCTCCACCATGCCCGCGCGCGTGACCTCGCCGTGCCCGTGCGTCTTGACGTTGAGCGGCGTGCCGTCGGCGAGCACGACGTGGGCCAGGATCTCGCCGCCGAGGTGCTCGACCAGCTGCACCTGCGCGGGCAGCATCGCGTCGGGCGCGCCGCCCGGGGCCTCGCCGATGCCGAGGTGCTCGGGGCGCATGCCGAGGGTGACGGCCTGGCCCACGGCGACGCCCTCGCCCGCGACGGGGACCAGCACCGGCAGGCCGCCGGGCAGGGCGACGGTGACGCCGCCGGCGCCGCTCGCCTGCACGACGGCGGGCAGGAGGTTCATGCGGGGCGAGCCGATGAAGCCGGCGACGAACAGGTTGCGCGGCTGGCGGTAGAGCTCCAGGGGCGCGCCGATCTGCTCGACCTGGCCGCGGTTGAGCACGGCGATGCGGTCGGCCATGGTCATGGCCTCGACCTGGTCGTGGGTGACGTAGATCATGGTGGCGCCGAGACGCTCGTGGAGTGCCACCAGCTCGACGCGCATCTGTACGCGCAGCTCGGCGTCGAGGTTGGACAGCGGCTCGTCGAACAGGAACACCTTGGGGTCGCGCACGATCGAGCGGCCGATCGCCACGCGCTGGCGCTGGCCGCCGGAGAGCTCGCGGGGGCGGCGGTCGAGCAGGTGCTCGATCTGCAGCACGCCGGCGGCCTCGTGCACGCGGGCCGCGATGTCGGCGGGCGCCATCTTCGCGACCTTGAGCCCGAAGGCGATGTTCTCGCGCACCGTCATGTGCGGGTAGAGCGCGTAGGACTGGAACACCATGGCCACGCCGCGGCGCGCGGGCGGCCAGCGCGTGACGTCGTCCTCGCCGATGCTGACGCGCCCGGCGGTGGGCTTCTCCAGGCCTGCGATGGAGCGCAGCAGCGTGGACTTGCCGCAGCCCGACGGGCCGACGAAGACCATGAACTCGCCGTGCCGCACCTGCATCGAGATGTCGTCGAGCACGGCGAGCGCGCCGAACGACTTGTGCAGGCGATCGATCGTGACCTCGGCCAACGCGTTTCCCCTTGTGCCGG
>JBPBQS010000342.1:0-4465 GCA_050920955.1 Janthinobacterium lividum
CCCTCGCGGCACAGCATCAGGCAGGACACGCGCATGACCGGCACGCCGAATGGTTCCGTCACCCTCAGGCTCGAAGGCACGGACAGGACGGCGACGCTGCCGCTGATCTCCGGCAGCATCGGCCCCGACGTCGCCGACATCCGCAAGCTCTATGCAGACCTCGGCATCTTCACCTTCGACCCCGGCTACGGCGGCACGGCGGCCTGCGAGAGCAAGATCACCTACATCGACGGCGACGAGGGCGTGCTGCTCTACCGCGGCTACCCGATCGAGCAGCTGGCCGAGAAGTCGAACTTCCTCGAGACCGCCTACCTGCTGCTGGAGGGCGAGCTGCCCACCACCGAGCAGTTCGCGTCCTTCGAGCAGAAGATCATGCGCCACACGATGGTGCACGAGCAGATGCGCAGCTTCTACAACGGCTTCCGCCGCGACGCGCACCCGATGGCGGTGATCTGCGGCGTGGTCGGCGCCATGAGCGCGTTCTACCACGACAGCCTCGACGTCACCGACCCGGTGCACCGCGAGATCTGCGCCTTCCGCCTGATCGCCAAGATCCCGACCATCGCGGCCTGGGCCTACAAGTACTCGATCGGCCAGCCGTTCATGTACCCGCGCAACGACCTCGGCTACGCCGAGAACTTCCTCTACATGATGGACGCCGTCCCCTCCGAGCCGTACAAGCCGAACCCGATCCTGTCGCGCGCCATGGACCGCATCCTGGTCCTGCACGCCGACCACGAGCAGAACGCGTCCACCTCCACGGTGCGCCTCGCGGGCTCGACCGGCGCCAACCCGTTCGCCTGCATCTCGGCGGGCATCGCCAGCCTGTGGGGCCCGGCGCACGGCGGCGCCAACGAGGCGGTGCTGAAGATGCTGGGCGAGATCGGCACGCCGGACCGCGCCCACGAGTTCATGGCCAAGGTCAAGGACAAGAACAGCAACGTCCGCCTGATGGGCTTCGGCCACCGCGTCTACAAGAACTACGACCCGCGCGCCAAGATCATGCAGCAGACCTGCCACGAGGTCCTGGCCGAGCTCGGCATCAAGGACGACCCCCTGCTCGACCTGGCGATCGAGATGGAGCAGATCGCGCTCAAGGACGACTACTTCATCAGCCGCAAGCTGTACCCGAACGTCGACTTCTACTCGGGCATCATCCTCAAGGCGATGGGCATCCCGACCAGCATGTTCACCGTGCTGTTCGCTGTGGCCCGCACCACCGGCTGGATCAGCCAGTGGAAGGAGATGATGGACGACCCCGCGCAGCGCATCGGCCGCCCGCGCCAGATCTACACCGGCCACCCGCAGCGCGACTACAGCAGCCGCGACTCCCGCGGCTGAGCCCCGCCGGTAGGCAGCCCCGGGGCCCCGCCCCGGCGCTGCCTACCCGGCCCGGACCGGAAGCCTCAGTCGCACTCGCAGCCGGGCGTCGGGCCGCTGTCCTGGCGCACGACGTGGTGGTCGATCCACTCCGACACCAGCCGGCGCGCCTCGTTCAGCGACGCCTCGGGATGGTGGATGCGGTACAGCGTGGTGCACGCCTGGAACGCGTGGAGGTCGGCGTTGCCGTGGCCACGCAGCTCGCGGTACGCGGTCACGACGGCACGCTCGCAGCGACGCGCGATCGGGCTGGACTCACGAACCACGGCAATCCCCTCGCTGCGACAAGCTCGCAGAGTGGGGATGCTACCCGAGCGGCACAAGCCGGGCAAGCAAGCGCCCCCGGCCGCCCCCGGCCATGGACGCCAACCGTGCCCGCCGCTAAGCAGGACGCCCTCTCTCGGAGCCCACGCCCATGGCCCTTCCCGCCCCCGCCGCGCCCCGCGCCGGCATGGACTCCGCCTGGGACCGCGACGCAGCCCTGGTCACTGCGCGCATCCTGCTCGAGATCAAGGCGGTCAACTTCCGCCCCGAGCAGCCCTACATCCTGACCTCCGGCTGGGCCTCGCCGGTCTACATCGACTGCCGCCGCATCATCTACTTCCCCCGCGCCCGCGCCACGATCAGCGCGCTCGGCGTGGAGAAGATCAACCGCCACGTCGGCCACGAGACCATCGAGGCCGTCGCCGGCGGCGAGACCGCCGGCATCCCGTTCGCCGCCTGGATGGCCGACCGGATGCTCCTGCCCATGGCCTACGTCCGCAAGAAGCCCAAGGGCTTCGGCCGGAACGCCCAGATCGAGGGCGACGTCCCCGTCGGCCTCCAGACGCTCCTGGTCGAGGACCTCACCACCGACGGCGCCTCCAAGGTCGCCTTCGCCAACGCCCTGCGCGAGGCCGGCGCCATCGTCGAGCACGCCTTCGTGGTGTTCTTCTACGGCGTGTTCCCCGGCAGCCTGGAGACGCTCTCCGCCATGGGCGTCACCCTGCACCACCTCTGCACCTGGTGGGACGTCCTCGAGGCCTGCCGCGAGCGCCCCTACTTCACGCCGCAGGCCATGGTCGAGGTCCACCGCTTCCTGGAGAACCCGATCGCCTGGTCCGCCGCCCACGGCGGCGCCGCCAGCGTCGAGGAAGCCGCCAGCCGCAAGGCGCAGTCGCAGGCCTAGGAAGCCAGCATGGGCTCTGCCCAAACCCGCAAAGGGTCCGAGGACCCTTTGATCCCACTCACTTAGGGAAGCCATCCAAGGGGCTCCCTTGGCGGAGTCCAGAGGCAGAGCCTCTGGCCTTTCTCCCTCCTTCGTCTCAATTTACAACCATTACATTTGTTTCCCGGATTTACTCCCTGTAGCGCCGCACCATCGAAGCCGAAGGAACGATCGATGGCCGCTCTGCGCACACGCTGGATCCAGCTCGGGATCGGCATCCTCTGCATGGTCATGATCGCCAACCTGCAGTACGGCTGGACGCTGTTCGTCCTGCCGATCACCCACGCCCACGGCTGGTCCCGCTCGGACGTGCAGTGGGCGTTCACCGTGTTCGTGCTCGCCGAAACCTGGCTGCTCCCGTTCGAGGGCTGGGTGATCGACCGCCTCGGCCCGCGCCCCCTCGTGTTCGTCGGCGGCATCCTGGTCGGCGGCTCGTGGCTGCTGAACGGCGCGGCGACCTCGCTCACGATGCTCTACGCCGCCGCCGCGATGGGCGGCATCGGCGCGGGCATCGTCTACGCGGCCACCGTCGGCAACGCCCTGCGCTGGTTCACCGAGAAGCGCGGCCTCGCCACCGGCCTGACTGCGGCCGGCTTCGGCGCCGGCTCGGCCATCACCATCGTGCCGATCTCCAACTGGATCGCCGCCCACGGCTACGAGTCCGCCTTCATGGTGTTCGGCACCGCGCAGGGCGTGGTCCTGATGATCGCCGCCCTCTTCCTGTGCTCGCCCCCCGGCTTCGAGGTCGGCGTCGCGGCCCAGCCCGGCGCCGATTTCGGCGAGGACCCGGTGCACGGCGAGGGCCACGGCTCCTACGTCGCGGTCAGCTCGGGCATGTCCCCGCGCCAGGTGCTCGGCCGCCCGGCGTTCTGGCTGATGTACGCGATGTTCGTCATGGTCGGCTCCGGCGGCCTGATGGCCACGGCGCAGCTCGCGGTGATCGCCTCCGACTACGGCGTCGACAAGGCCCCCGTCTCCATCCTCGGCCTCAGCCTGCCCGCGCTGACCTTCGCCCTCTCGCTGGACCGCATCCTCAACGGCGTGACCCGCCCGTTCTTCGGCTGGGTCTCCGACCTCATCGGCCGCGAGATCACGATGTTCATCGCCTTCATGCTGGAAGGCATCGGCATCTTCGCGCTGCTGATGTTCGCGCACAGCCCGGTGGCGTTCGTGCTGATCTCCGGCATGGTGTTCTTCGCCTGGGGCGAGATCTACAGCCTGTTCCCCGCGCTGTGCACCGACCTGTTCGGCCGCCGCCACGCCGCCGCCAACTACGGCATGCTCTACACCGCGAAGGGCACCGCCGCCCTCGTCGTCCCCCTCGCGAGCCTCCTGCGCGACGCCACCGGAAGCTGGGTCTCCGTGTTCTACCTCGCCGCCCTGTTCAACATCACCGCGGCACTCCTCGCCCTGCTGGTCCTGCGCCCGATGCGCCTGTCCCAGACCCGCCGCCTCGCCGCGGAGCCCCTCCGTCAGCCCGCCTGAACCCGCCGCCGCCCGGCCACGCCTCGCACTGCCGCCCGACGACCCTGACGACGCCCCGGTGCTGGTGCTCGACTCCGGCATCGGCGGCCTGGGCGTGGTCGCCGAGCTGCGCGCCCTGCGCCCGGGCGTGCCCATCGCCTACCTCGCCGACACCGCCGGCTTCCCCTACGGCGAGCGCACCCCCGACGACCTCGTGCGCCACCTCGCGGCCCTCCTGTCCCGCGCGATCGCCGCCATCGCCCCGCGCCTGGTCGTCCTCGCCTGCAACACCGCGAGCGTCGTGGCGCTCGCCGCCCTGCGCGCGCGCTTCGACCTGCCCTTCGTCGGCTGCGTCCCCGCGATCAAGTGGGCCGCGTCCCTGAGCCGCACCCGCTGCTTCGGCCTGCTCGCCAC